>JBAWBG010000140.1:0-1641 GCA_049589695.1 Candidatus Sulfotelmatobacter sp.
GGTGGTAATCGGGATTGCGGTGTCGTCCCTGTTGGCCGGCATGCTGTGCGGCGCGCTCCCCGCCTGGCGTTCGGCCCACGCGCCGGCCATTGAGGTACTGAAGGCAGAGTCTGCAAGCATCTCAGGCGGCTCACGCAACCGGAAATTGCTCAGCGGGCTGGTAGTGGCGCAAATCGCGCTTTCACTTCCTCTGCTGGTCTGCTCCGGGCTATTTCTGCGAACACTGCGGAATCTCGCCGGCGCGAATCCCGGATTTGAACAGGACCACATTCTCACTGCGTCCGTGGGGCTGAATATTGCCGGCTACAGCCACGACGAGGAACAGGTGATCCGTCACAAGATTCTTGATCGAGTGTCGGCATTGCCTGGCGTGAAGGTTGCGTCTCTTACGGACTGGATTCCGATGACCTTGGGCCACAAGGGGGAGGATGCGTATCCGGAAGGGTATGTGCCACACCCCCATGAATCTTTGCAGGTGTACCACGCCGAAGTGGCACCGCGGTATTTCGAATCCCTTCATATACCCATTCTGGAAGGACGCGAGTTTACACCAGATGACGATGAAAAGGCCCCGCGGGTACTCATCGTGGATCAGACCGCGGCGAGGCGATACTGGCCGGGACAGGATCCGCTGGGAAAGAAACTCAGGATATGGGGCGGCCTTTTCACGGTTGTCGGCGTCGCGAGAAATTCGACACACATATTCGTGAATGAGTCACCGGAGCCCATCGTGTATATGAGCTTTTTCCAGGTGGGGTATGAGACTATCGTGCAGGTGAAGACCGAGGGAAATCCGGTCGACCTTGCGCCAGCGGTGGAAAACGCCATCCACGAAATCGATACACGGCTGCCAGTTTTCGATGTGCGTCCCATGCGAGAGAGTACCCAGATGGCGAGCAGTTTCGCTGTCGTACAGAGCGCCCTGGCGGGCATGTTCGCGCTGATCGGGCTGGTTCTTGCGGTGACCGGGATCTACGGAGTTGTGGCCTATCGGACTCAAATGCGGACCCACGAGATCGGAGTACGAATGGCTCTGGGCGCCTCGCGCGCCGACGTGCTGAGACTCGTGCTGTTGCAGGGATTGTGGCTCATAGGCATCGGGCTGGCGCTAGGACTGGCGTTTGCGTTGGGACTGACACGCATTATCGTCCGGCTGTTGTACGGAATCGGTGCCAACGATCCGGTCACCGTTGCTGCCGTCGTGATGCTTCTGGGAACCATGTCGTTGGTAGCATGCTACTTTCCGGCACATCGAGCAATGCGCCGAAATCCTGTGACCGCGATTCGCGAGCTGTAAGCTGCAGTTCAGATTCGAAGCGCATTGCGTTAATCAATCTGGCTTTCTACCCTTGTTCGGCGATGCACAAGCGGACGCATCTACCCGGCTGCAAAATTCTTTCTTTGCCACTCGAAAACTGATTCCCAATCAGTCGGTTTTAAGCTTAACGGATCGCATCGGGGCCCTGCAAAAACTGCATGTCACTCGCTCCAAAGAGTAAACACGTTGGGTTCGGAATCCAACGCAACTGTGTTAGTTTCAATAATATGGCGGAGAGAGTGGGACTCTGAACCCTCCGTTCCGACACCCTCATATAAAGGAGTCGGGGAGCATCCGGCTACCTAACGCGGCTACGACGATAT
>JBAWBG010000141.1:0-3142 GCA_049589695.1 Candidatus Sulfotelmatobacter sp.
GGTGGGTTGGCGATGAGCACAGTCGATTCGGGAGCGCAGTGGGATTTGCCTTATGGCTGGGGAAATATCGAGATGCTGGCGGTTGAGGGTCTGCGTCGCTACGGCTACCAGCAGGATGCGGATCGGATTTCGTACGAATTCCTGTCCATGGTGGCGGAAAATTTTCGCCGCGACGGTTACATTGTCGAAAAATATAACGTGGTCACGCGTTCCTCTGACGTCCACGCGGAACTTGGCTACAAGATGAACGTTGTCGGATTTGGCTGGACCAACGCGGCATTTCTGGAAATGCTGCATGCCTTGCCGAAAGACGCGGCGGATCGGCTGGCGGCGGAGCAAAACCGCCCCTTGCCGCCAGCGGCGCAGTGACGCGAAAGCTACGGATGCGAAGCCTGCCGGGTTTGTAGCTGCTCAGCTAATGTCAGTTCGCTCTCAGCTTCTTCTTTTTTCCCCATATCGCGATAGGCCTGCCCCAGCAAATGGTGAGTCGTGGGATTGTTCGGGTCCATGGTCACAGCCCTCTGCAGAGCGCGAACTGCCAGTTCGAACTCGCCCTTTTTATCCAGTACTTTTCCCATAAGGATGAATGGACCGGTGGAGGTGGCGTCGAGCCAGATGGAGCGCTGCAGGAGGCGTTCGGCATCGTCGAATTTCTGGATGCGGGAATAAGCGTCGGCTAATTTGTAGTAAGTTTCCGCATGTCCGGGATCGATCGCGAGTTCCTTTTGAAATTCAGCGATTGCTTCAGGAACGCGCGATTTGTACAAATACAATTCGCCGAGCAGGAAGTGAACCAAGGGAAGTTTGGGGTCGAGAGCGGCCGCTTTCTGCGCGTATTCTTCGGCTATCGGGTCGAATTCCTGGCGCAGCAACATTCTCGCTGTGAACATATAGCTGGCTGCAGAATCGGGCGGAACGTCGAACATTTTCGCGAAGGCTACGCGGGCGCGGGCATAATCTTTTGTTTGGATGTAGCAGATGCCCAGAATGTAGGCGGCATCCACATTCGCCCGCGGATACCAGCCTTGTACTTTCTCGAGCAGCGGAATCGCATCCGCCGGATGCCCTCCGAGATAATACGAAATGCCCAGCAACTGCGTGGCCTCGCTGTTGCGAGGATCCGCGACTGAAGCTTTTTTCAGATATTCGATTGCCTTTGGGAAATCACTCTTCTTGTAATAGGCGGTGCCAAACTCCAGATCGAGGCCCTTCGCATTAGGATTGCCGGACTGAATCGATGCCAGACTCGTAATTGCATCATCGAACTTTCCCTGTTGCATCAATTTGCGCGCCTCGCCGAAGTCGACGACAGAAGGAAGCGATGCTGTGCCTTGCGCAGCTGGAGCGTCCGGAGAAGATTGCTGCGCCAATCCGCACGGCGAGAATGCCCAAATACAGGTCGAAAGCAAAACTGTTTGAAGTAACCGAGCGGGTTGCATTTGATTTTCTGAAAATCAACCTCCTGCGGCAGACTATTGGTTCATCGTTCTTTCCAGTTCTGCCAAGTTCTCTTTCGCCAGAGCGTTAGTTGGGTCGAGCCGCAAGGCGCGCTCAAAATGAATTTTGGCTTCGGAGAATTTCCCCATCTCCGCTAGCGAGCTGCCCAGATTCGCTTCGGTATTTGCATCGGCCGGCCGCGTCTGCAAGGCCATAAGAAACTGCCTTGACGCACCTTCAAAATTGTCCTGCGCGGCCAGCACGTTCCCCAGGTTGTAGTGGGCATCAAAGTAGTCGGCACGTGCTTTCAATGCGGCTTCCAGATAAGGACCGGCCTGTTCGGGATGACCCTGCGCCAGCAACACCGATCCCATCGCATTGTTGGCAACTGCATCCTCGGGACGAAGGCTGAGTGCGGATCGATATTCGTCCATCGCGCGATCCAATTTTCCCCTGGCCTGAAGCATGGCTGCCAGATTGTAATGCGCGTCGAAGTCCGCAGGGTTTTTCTCCACTTGATGTTGCGCGAGAGCTTCCTGCAGAAGCATTCGCGGGTCGCCTTGCGCGGGATCGAAATTCACTGGAAGCACCTGCAGCCACAGGTGGCACATTTCATCGCTGGAGCGGTTGCCGCTCAAGACTCGCGCCGGCGGGTGGTTCGGGTTTAGCGGATTCGCCTCCGAATTGTCGTACACGTACCGCAGACTCATGACAGTACCCCTTGGCAGCAGCACCGGTTCAGCATAACGGTAAACGGCTTGCCAGTTGAGGTTCCAATGCGGAATATGAATCAGAATCTTCTTCTCACCATCGGGCAGAGTGGCGAAAGCCTGAATATCTTTACCGAGATAATGTGCATGGGGATAGATCGCGAGCAGATCAACGTCGACGGGAAGCGTGAAGTCATCCGTGACCAGGAAGTCTCTGTCCCCGGCAGGGATGTCAAGTTTGGCATCATTCTCCAACTGCAGCAGCATGGGAAACTTAGTCGCGCGATGCGAAGAGAAATAAATCCCGATGCTCGGCTGAATCACTTCGGTTTTTCCGGATGGTTGCAAATGGGTATTGAGAATCAGGTCGGTGCCTTTATCCAACCGAAGTTCCATTCCTTCCGGCTCAGTGTAAGGAACAGTGCCTGGCTTCCAGAAAAGCAAATGACTGTCGGGATCGAACAGCTGTGATTCGATCCGAATTTCCATTCCTCCAAATCCCGCTCCGGGCGTGACTTCTCGCCGTCGCTCCGACGCTTCGCGATCGACTATAAGGTTGGCGTGGTGCACAAAACGCTTATCGCCCGGCCGAATTTCGATTGCTTTAACCCAGCGCGTTTCATTGATTGGCAGGCGGAAAATAAAATTCCAGTAGGTGTCCGTGCCCTCCGGGGGAAGGACCAACGGCTTTTCTGCTTTCAAAATCAGATCGGGAGTTCCGAGGCGCCAGCCCTCGACGAACTTCGGCTGCGCCGGCCGATCGGCGGCATTGCCCTCCTGTTCCCCCTGATCCACCCACTTCTGGATGAGATCGATTTGCGCTGCCGGCAATCGCATCTCGTCGGCAAACTTTAAATCCTGTGGCTCGGGCAGCCACGGAGGCATATTCCGCGTACGCGTAACCTCCGCGATCTGCCGCGCACGCTTCTTTACATCTTCATACGTCAACAGCGAGAACGGCGCGGCCTCGCCGGGACGATGACACGACGCGCAGG
>JBAWBG010000142.1:0-22359 GCA_049589695.1 Candidatus Sulfotelmatobacter sp.
TGCCTACACCATGCAGCAATTGATGGATCCCGCATTGCATTCGGCAACCGGCGACGCTTTTCGTTCGGGCACGGGGAATGTGGAAACCAAAGTGGTCTCGCCAACGCAGATTTCGATCACCTTTCCCGCGCCAGTAGCGGGGTTGGATCGCCTTTTCGATCAGGTCGCCATTCTTTCTGAGCATTCGCCGAAGAAAGACATGGCCGTGCTCGGACCGTTCATGCTGGCTGACTACAAACCGGGGGCCGCGGTGCTGCTGAAGCGGAATCCGAATTACTGGAAAACGGATGAGCAGGGCCGCAAGCTGCCGTATCTTGATACGATTCGATTGGATATCCAACCCAACCGCGACGTGGAGATGTTGCGCTTCAAGCGCGGAGAGTTGGACCTGATCAACTCTCTCGACAGTGATTATTTCGACAAGCTGGCTGCGGTTTCGCCGCAACTGGTGCACGATGCTGGCCCCTCGCTCGATAGCGAGCAGCTGTGGTTTAACGAAGTCGCGAAGGCGCCTATTCCTGCTTACAAAAAGAACTGGTTCCGCTCGGCCAACTTCCGGCGCGCGATTTCGGAGGCGATCAATCGCGAAGATCTCAGCCGTATCGTCTACCACAGTCACGCTCAACCGGCCGTCGGTCCGTTTTCTCCGGCGAATAAATTCTGGTTTGACGCAAAGCTCAAACCCCAGACCTACAGTCCCGATGCGGCTTTGAAGGCCCTGGAGGCTGACGGCTTTCGCATGGAAAACGGAGCACTCAAAGATAAAGACGGCAATGAGGTTGTGTTTTCGATAATCACGAACGCAGGAAGTAAAACCCGTGAGCGCATGGCAGTGCTGATTCAAGATGACCTGCAGAAGATCGGTATTCACGTAAACGTGGTTACGCTCGACTTCCCTTCCCTGATTGAGCGCATGACACAAAGCTTCGACTATGAAGCCATCATTCTCGGACTGACCAATGTGGATCTGGATCCGAACGGAGAGATGAATGTGTGGTTGAGCTCTTCGGAGAATCACCAGTGGAATCCACAACAGAAAGTCCCAGAAACTCCCTGGGAAGCAGAAATCGACCGCCTGATGCGGGCGCAAGCGGCTTCTATAGATCCGAAACGACGCAAGGAAGCATTCGATCGAGTGCAGGAAATCGTAGTCGAGCAGGAACCATTCATTTTCCTGATCAACAAGAACGCGCTCTCCGCTGTGTCCACAACGGTGTACGGCGCAGTGCCGGTAATTCTGTCACCACAAACATTCTGGAACGCGGATCGGCTTACGGTGGCCGCAAAGTAGCTAGCAATCTTCGCCATAGATTTGCGCTGGTCTGCGATTTGCGGATCTGAGAATTGCTCTGAGAAATTAAAGAATCATAAGGTACACGAACGATGTCTCAGCCTCCACCAAACGAGCCTCTGCTTTGTGCCCGACTCTCCGTCCGTTACGGAAATAAGCAGCCGGTTCTGCGTGACGTGGAAATCGCAATTCAGCCGGGCGAAGTGCTGGGCCTTGTGGGACAAAGCGGCTCCGGTAAGAGCACGCTCGCCATGGCGATCCTCGGGCTTCTCGATAAGAAGCACTCTCGATCTGAGGGAACGATCAAGTTTCAAAACTACGACCTCCTGCATCTCCCGGAGCGAGAACTACGCGGCCTACGCGGGCGGGCAATTTCACTCGTACTGCAAAGTCCTCTCGCTTCTCTAAATCCCGCGCTCAACATCAGAACTCAACTTAAGGAAGCATGGCGCGCGCATGCCTCGGGTACTACTACGGATTGTGCAAGTGCAATCCGGACTTGTCTCGAGAGCGTTTCGCTTCCCTCAAACGACGAATTTCAACGGAAGTATTCTTCGCAAATGAGCGTCGGACAAGCGCAGCGAGTGCTCATCGCCATGGCCATCATGCATCGCCCGGCGCTGTTGATCGCCGATGAGGCGACAAGCGCCCTTGATGTGATTACGCAAGCTGAAATTCTCACCCTGTTTCGCGAACTGAATCGGTCTACCGGCATGGCCATTCTTTACATCTCCCACGATCTGGCATCGGTCGCGGGAATTTGTGACCGCATCGCCATTCTTGATCACGGCGCAATCGTAGAATGTGGAACGACTGCCCAGATCTTCTCCTACCCCAAGCACGAATACACACAGCAATTAATGGCAGCGCTGCCGCGAATTTTGCTTGCGAACGAAAAAGCGCCAGTGAAAACTGAAGCGGCAGCCGCGCGTTAAATCACCCTCCAATTTCCCGGCCTCTTCATGGTAACCACAGCGAGTAATCCGAAGTGATCAGACTCCGACAGGTAGGACAACTTGGCCCATGCCCCCGACTGCGGGACAGACTGGCCTGCTAGCAACCCTGGCAACTCCCGCAATTCCCGGATATAGCAACAACTTACGGAAGATCGATTGGCAGCGCCCGTGCACTACCTTAGCCGAGTCGAAGCACAATTCTGTGCCACAGAAAGCGAGAGTTATGTCGCAGACACTGAAACCTAAGAGCCCCAGCCGAGGCGAGCGTCACAGCGCGGCTTGGGGAAAACGCTTGAGCGCGATTCTGCTGCTCTTGCTGGCAGAGACCGCGTTCGCCCAAGGTGGCAAAGCGGTCGGCAAGTTTGCTCCGGATCTCGCGCCGATTGCCGCGCGAGCGAATCATGGCGCGAAGGCCAGCGAGACCGTAAAGGTCATCGTGCAGTACAAGCAGATTCCACAAGCGGCCGAGGAAGGCCGGGCGCAGCTTCTCGGTGGCCGTCTGAATCACCGGCTCCATTCGGTCAAGGGCATCGCCCTGACCATTCCGGTTAATGCATTGCCGGCCTTGGAAGCAGACCCCGAGGTCCTTTCCGTCAGCGTCGACCATCCCATGAAGGGACTCGATGACGTTTCCGACATCGCAACCGGCGTACCCTCGGCTTGGAATGCCGGCTACAACGGAGCGGGAATCGGCGTGGCCGTGATTGACAGCGGTATCAACGATAGCCATCCTGACTTAAAAGATTCGACCGAGTCTCACTCGCGCGTGGTCTATCGCCAGGATTTCACTGGCACCGCGAATTCCAACTCGAGCGGCGCCATGTACGACCTGTACGGTCACGGTACGCACGTCGCTGGAATCATTGGCGGTAACGGTTATCTCTCCGGTGGGAATTACGCTGGAGTTGCCCCTGGCGTAAATCTGGTTGACCTACGCGCACTCGATCTGAATGGCTCCGGCAGCGACAGTAACGTGATCGCAGCCATCGAACAAGCAATTGCGCTGCAGAGCACTTACAACATCCGAGTGATTAATCTGTCGCTCGGCCGCGGCATCTTCGTCAGCTACACACAGGATCCTCTTTGCCAGGCAGTAGAAGCGGCTTGGAAGGCGGGTATCGTTGTAGTGGTAGCGGCTGGTAATTACGGACGCGTGAGCGTCAACGGCAGCAACGGTTTCGGAACCATTACCGCGCCGGGCAATGATCCCTTCGTGATTACCGTAGGCGCGATGAAGAGTAATGGATCTTCGTCTCCTGCAGCAGAGACCAAAGCGAGTTTCAGCTCCAAGGGCCCAACCACATACGATCACGTGGTCAAGCCTGACCTGATGGCTCCGGGCAACGATATCGTCTCGTTATCCGCTCCTGGCGCCACTCTGGAAGCATCCTATCCATCTGAGTTGGTGAATGGTAGCGATGGCAACAACGACTATTTCACGCTTAGCGGTACCAGCATGGCAACTCCCGTCGTAAGCGGGGCGGTTGCATTGCTGCTTCAGCAAAACAACGCGCTGACACCCGATCAGGTGAAGGCCCGGCTAATGAAGACCACATACAAAGCTTGGCCAACCTCCACCAGCGCCTACGTTCCGCACCTTCTACAGAGCTTCACTGACTTCTACGATCTTCTGTCAGTTGGCGCGGGCTTGCTCGATATGCAGAATGCGGTGGCTGACAACAATGTTGCTCCGGCCACAGTGGGCGCCGCGTTGTCGCCATCGGTCACCATCAACTCCAAAGGCGCAGTTTCCCTGGTTGAGGGAAACGGCAGCGTTGCGGCGGGATCGGTGGTTTGGGGAACTTCAGTCGTTTGGGGAGCCTCAGTTGTTTGGGGAGCGAGTGTTACGGGCAGCTCCGTAGTTTGGGGAGCCTCGTTGCCTTGGAATACCAACACACTAGGCGCCTTTAGCGTGGTTTGGGGTTCGAGCACGGGCACGGGCACGCAAGCTACGAGCGTAGTCTGGGGCGCCGCTGTATCGACCACCGATGGTGCGTTCTCCGATGCTGGAGACGACGAGCAGTAGCCGTGTGTGATTCGACCAAGGAAAGGAGAAGAATATGAATCACACGAAACAGCTCACTCAGACATTCATCGGAATAATGGTCCTGGCAGCGATTGCAAGTACGGTATACGCAGGACTCGGAAGCCATACACTTCACCCCTTCTATACCCTGGCTCTACTGGCGCTAGCGGCGGCGACGTCGCGGATGAAAGTTAGATTGCCAGGGATAGAAGGCAACATGTCAGTGAACCTACCGTTCCTGTTGCTGGCAGTAGTAAATCTCAGCGCGGTGGAAGCAATCCTGATAGCGTCTGTTTCCGCCGTCGTGCAGTGCTGGCCGCAGCAGAATAAGAAGTTTCGGCCCGAACAAATGGTGTTCAATATCAGCATGATGGCAGTGGCCGCCGGCATGGCAAACCTGATCTGGAATGCCGCATGGCTGAACAAGGCGAGCTGGGCATCCTTACCACTCACTCTGTCGGCGACAACTGCTGCTTTCTTTCTGGGGCAAACGGTTCCAGTGGCAGCCATCATCAAACTGAGCGAGAACACCTCGATGCGTCGGGCCTGGACGAGCATCGTGCAACTGTCATTCCCATACTACGTGCTTAGCGCGGGAATTGCTTCGATGCTTAGCCTGGTGGGCCATCGCTTTGGCTGGCAAGCGGCAATTCTGGTGTTCCCCGTAATGTATGAGATCCATCACTCTTACCGGTTGTACTTTGGCCGGATAACGGAAGCGTTACGGACTGCACCACTGTCGCGAGCCGCCAGCGCGGGCGCGTGAGACCGGTTTCGCAATATAATTGGCGTCCCGCACACGGGACGCCAATTTTTATTTTGCAGCTTAGAGTTAGCAGTAGGGTTCGACTTTCAATTGAGCTCCACCACTGCGACCTTGTTCACTCCGCTACAAGCCAAATAGAGTCGCCGATCAGGAGTTGCCACCATGTTGCGGACAACTCCACCTCCGGAAGGAATCCGCTCAACCCCGAATGTCTCTGACCTGGGATCGAACCTTACCAGCGTGTTGGGTTTTACTCCTGACTCGCTGTACCAGACCGTGCCATCGCTTGTGATAGCGATGCCATAAGGTTCCGATTCCGAGCCCCCAGGCGATTTCCACTCTTTTAAGAGTTTTCCCCTGGCTGGGTCGAAGTGTCCCAGATACCCACGTGCAAAATCGGTGTAATAAACCGAGCCGTCTGGCGCTAACGCAATGCGTCGTGGCCTCGCATCGGCCTCCGGTAGGACATATTCGTGGATTGTCATGGTTCCTGGGTCGAGACTGGCTAGTTTATTGGCCCCAAACTCGCAAAAAAATGGAGTGCCATCCTTCAAGATCACGATGCCGTAGGGCACGGCATGCGGAGTCGGCACTTTGGTCAGCATCATTTTGCCGCTATTCGGATCGAGGCGTCCGATATAATTTGTCTCTTCGTTGGTAAACCACAAAATGCCATTGTGATCGAATACCGGCGTGTGTGGATCGATCTTGGCTCCATCGGCCGCCCGATATTCAGCAATCTCGCCCGTCTTTGGATCCAGCTTGCCAACGTAGCCTGCGGAGATCGCAGTAAACCAGATGTTGCCATCTCTATCGGCAACCAACCCGTGTGGGCCAGAGTTGGGTGTCTTCAGTGCGAATTCCTTAAACACTCCAGTCTTAGGATCAAGCCGGCCGAGTTTGTTTGCCCCCTGTCCGGTGTACCAAAGGGAGCCATCGGGACCGAGTGCAGGATCGTGCGGGCGGGACCTCGCGGTGGGAACGTCGTATTCCTTTATTTTTACGTCGAGCACTGCCGCTGCGGCGAAGCTGGCAAGCACCGCGGCCACAAGAAATCCAGAGAGTTTGCCGAGAGGCATGCGCGATCTCCTTGGCGAAAATTGTAATCCTTAAATTTAGCTTCCCTGTCCGAAACTTATTTTGAGTTCTTGTGTTGCTCTACTGTGGGATCCCGATTGACCCTGAAACACATTTGTGATTAACTTCGCGGACTAGCCGGGTTCGGCGCGATCTCATATCGCGAATTGGTGCGTTACAACGAATTGGTGCGTTACAAGGAGATGCCCCATGAAGTCCGTCGTGTATGCCACCCTTGCAACTCTCACATTAGCTCTGACTCTAAGCGCCAGCGCGCGGGACGTTGTCCTGCCCGCCGGTACTCTTCTGCAATGCACTTTGAATGAACCTAACTTCTCTCCCTCGACGGCAGCGGTCGGCGATCCCGTTCTCTGCCATTTGCGCGGTGTCACCGAATTCGGCCAGCAGGCGTTCCCCCGTGGCAGTTATCTGGTGGGGCATCTGGAGTCGGCGAAGATGCCCGGACATTTTGTTGGCAAGGGAAACATGAGGCTGCAGTTTGATCGAATCGGGTTGCCGAGCGGCGATCTTCCCTTGGATGCGAAAGTCATCGCCACGCGCGGGTATAAGGTGGATAAAGACGGCGACATCCGGGGCAGAGGCCACGCCAGACGCGACGTCGTGGAATGGATGCTTCCGCCATTGTGGCCGTGGAAAGTGATCATGTTGCCCGCTCGTGGCCCACAGCCGGCGCTCAAGGGTGAATCCGTAATGACCCTACGCCTGATGGATGACGTTCAAGTACCGCAGGTGGCGCAGCGTACGTCCATTGGCCCGGGCTGGCACTATTTCACCGAGCCCAGAAACGAGTCCTACGAGCAATCCCAGTTGCAGCAAACTACACCGAGGCTCGCGATACGCGCGGTCACCTCTACCCGTGATATGGAGTTGACGGTGACTCCTCAAGCTTCTTATGCCTCTCTGGTAACAAGTTCTGCGGCGCCAAATCCAGGGAGTTCGCCGAACATGCCCGTGTTCGTTTTGACCACCGGTATGGCTCTTTCGGTCAGCGGCTATGGCTATCAAGAGGGCCGCATTACTTACACTTTAGCCAGCGGTGGAAGTGGCGTCATCAGCACCGACGACATCGACTGGACAACCACTACGCGCGTAAACGCGCAGCGCGGCGTGCGGATTACACTGCACAGCAGGCGCCAAAGTCAGGGAACTCCAGGAATGTAAGCGGCTGTGGACGCGCGCGAACCTTTGCCTGCAGTTGCTAATTCCGCTCGGGCCGGGCACATCGAATGTGTCCGGCCGCGGCGTGAAACATCCAAATCCATTCCTCCCGCACGCGATCTCCTGCATGTCTCATTAACGATTGGCTGTGGGACTTGCGGTTCGGCTCAGGCTACCTGCAGATCTCATGCCTTTCAATACACTAAGTTCCACACTCACTCGCGGACTGAGGTCATGCGCCGCATCGGCTTCTTCGTAGTAAGCGACGATATCTTGCCTCAGGCCATCAGGGATCACCCGCTCGGGTTTCGACGTAATGCGCGCCAGTAGCTGCGCGTACGTTTTGTCGGCCAGACGATAGGCGCCGAGTTTGGCGCGGCTTCCCGTATCAAGGTCAAGGTTCGCGAGGGCGACTGGAGCGTCGCCATCCGCGCGCAACTTATCCAGGATTCCGCGGAAGTTATCCACGGTGCGGTTGACGCTGCGCAAGTACCATTCGTTTGTGTCAGGTTTAGGAATTTTTATCGCCAAATCAGAAGCAGCGCCGACCTTTGGAATAACGAAGACCAGCACCGCCAGCAAGTGTGCCCTGATTCCGGGACCGTGGTAAGTGTGCCGCCACTTCCGATCATAGTTTGTGCGGGCCACACGCTCGGCGAAAATGTGATAAGCCTCGTCATCCGGGTGTGGTGGAAACTGATGCCGATGCAGCACGACTTCCGCTTCCGCAAATGCCGGGATAAAACTGCGCACCGAGGTTCGGTAGCTTCTCAGCGCGGGATGAGCTCTGCCCAGGAGTTCATGAATATCAAATCCGTAAATATTGACGAAGGCCGTCTCCAGGAACTTTCTTGGCACTTTGAAACCAATAAAACGCAAGTATGCTGGAGGCCCAAACGCCCCACTCGTGATTTCGTCGATATCGAACGCGAATTCGGTTCGGATATGACCGTGAGGGCTTTCTCCGTAGGTGACAATACGGCCATACTTATCCCTCAGCTTGGGAAACTCAACAGCTGTTGCCGGATTCACCGCCTCGGAGTGACCGATTGAATCCCCCAGATAATGCGACAAGGCGCCAATGGCAAACGCATATTCATCGATGGTGCGAGCATTCTGAAAAAGCCACGCGATGAAATCGCCTGTTCGCACATAGTGCGTAAGGTTGCTGAAGAATTGTTTTCCAAACGGGTAATAGCCCATGTCTTGAATGGCACAGCCGCCGTAAGCGTAAGCATGCGCTTCACGTAGCTGGTCTTCGGTCGAGCCGGGAAAACGCGCCAGCAGCAAGGGGCGAATGGAACCATTCCATGCCAGGTCGATGAGCTCTTCGTGAGTCAGAACTGAGTAGGCGGGAGTGTCGGTCGTACTCAGAAGTATCAGCAGGCAAATCACGATCGAAAACCGAGATAGTAGCGCAAATTGTCCAGCCTTATTCTGCAACTTTTCCTGAATTTGCATTGAGCGCATACCGTTCAAACGATCCAAAACTAAAGAGCCTAGTATCTCGACTCCCACCCAGCCATCGGACGCATACAGTACATTTGTTCCTGGAATCATCTACTCCTTAACTGCGATTCGTTCCCAAGACGCAACCTCGGGGTAGCTTTAATACTCCAAGTAAACTGATCGCCGACATAACCTCGACCTCCGGTTGGTACTGCAAGAGCACAATGAAAACTTTATCGGTTTTTTTGCGACAGCATATCCTTTCGCTCGTCATCTGCTTGGGAACTACAATCTGCGCCGCGCAGAACATTCCCCTGCCCAAAACCTCCGCGGAGGATGTGACGCGCTCCACGCTGTCTAACGGCTTGCGTGTCGTAATCGTGCGCAATGAACTCGCTCCCGTCGTCACGGTTGAAGAAAACTATCTAGTGGGTGGAGACGAAACGCCTCCCGGCTTTCCCGGTATGGCCCATGCTCAGGAGCACATGGCGTTCCGCGGCTGCGCCGACCTCTCAGCCGATCAAACTGCGGCAATTTTCGCCCAACTGGGCGGCGACAACGATGCCGATACGCAGCAGAACATCACTCAATACTTCGAGACGGTGCCGTCTCAAGACCTGGAAATTGCCCTCCATGCGGATGCCAATTGCATGAGAAACATTGACGATACCCAGGCGCAGTGGGCACAAGAGCGCGGCGCCATCGAACAGGAAGTGTCCCGTGATCTATCCAATCCCACTTACAAGTTTCTGGTTCGCATGAATGACGATATGTTCGCCGGCACGCCCTACAAAGAGGACGCGCTCGGCACACGGCCTTCTTTTCAGCTCACCACCGGCGTGATGCTGAAAAGCTTCCAGAAAAAATGGTACGCGCCCAATAACGCGATTCTCGTAATTACAGGACAAGTGGATCCGGCAAAAGCGTTAGACCTGATCAAGCACTTATACGGGGACATTCCGAAGAAGCCTCTTCCGCCACGAGCAAGAATTAATTTGCAACCAGTCAAAGCCGAGCATTTCACCCTCCCGAGCGATTATCCCTATACGATCACCATCCTCGCCTACCGCATGCCTGGCTCCGACAGCGGCGACTACGCCGCTGCGCGCATCCTAAGCGATGTGCTCGCAAGCCAGCGCGCCGATATTTACGGCCTGGTGCCCGATGGAAAAGCTCTCGATGCCGGATTTGAAGTAGGCGAGACTTATCGTAAGTCCAGTGCCGCGCTTGCCTATGCAGTCACGCCAACCACCGCCGACGCCTCCGCCATGGAGCAAACGCTTCGCACTATTCTTGACCGATATGCCAGTAACGGCGTTCCACCCGATCTGGTTGTGGCGGCGAAACGCAGCGAAGTGGCGTCGTTTGAATTCGAACGTAACTCCATTCCCGGTCTTGCCTCACTGTGGTCGCAAGCGCTCGCAGCCGAAGGCCGCAATTCACCCGAGGAAGATGTGGACGCTGTTCAGCAGGTTACCGCGCAGGATGTAAACCGTGTCGCTAAGAAATATTTGATCAGCCAGAATGCAATCATCGCGACACTGGTGCCTGAGCCCTCCGGTCAAGCGGTCGCTGGCAAGGGATTCGGCGGTGCAGAAAAAGTGACCCCCACTCCTACTAAGGCCGTCGAATTGCCAAAGTGGGCGCAGTCGTTGATAGAAAACGTCCAGGTGCCTAAGTGGAATCTTCATCCGGTCGAGAGCACGCTACCGAACGGCATCGACTTAATTGTCGAAACCGAAACGCTGACGCCGACCATTACGATCACCGGAGAAATACGTCACGAGACTGCTCTGGAGGTTCCCCCGGGAAAAGAAGGCATCGCGACCGTGCTCGACGGCTTGTTTTCCTATGGCACAACCACACTTGACCGGCTCGCCTTTCAGAAGGCTCTGGACGATATTGCCGCGAACGAAAGCGCGGGCGAAGGCTTCGAACTGCAGGTGCTAAAACCCTTTTTCGACCGCGGATTGCAATTGCTTACAGAAAACGAACTCAGTCCTGCGCTACCAGAAGCGGCATTCAAGGTTGTGCAGCAGGAGACGGCGGAGTCCGTTGCTGGTCTTTTGAAGAGTCCCGACTACCGGGCCAGTCGCTCGCTGTTACAAGGCCTTTTGCCTCCTGGCGATCCCGCGCTGCGGCAAGCCACGCCCGAGAAAGTCTCCGCGCTAACCTTGCAGGACGTGAATGACTACTACAAAAAAACCTTCCGTCCGGACCTGACGAAAATCGTGGTGATTGGAGATATTTCACCGGAAGAGGCTAAGAAAGAGATCATGCGCAACTTCGGATCATGGAAGACGGAGCAGCCGAAGCCGGAACTGGACCTGCCTGCCGTGCCGCCGAACAAGCCCACTGCCAGCCAGGTTCCCGATCCCGGGCGCCTTCAAGACCAGGTCACACTGTCGGAAGAAGTGCCCATGAATCGCTTTGATGCGGATTACTATCCGTTGCAGCTGGCCAATCACATTCTGGGCGGCGGCTTCTATGCCACGCGTCTTTACCGCGATCTGCGGGAAAAGACCGGTTACGTCTACAACGTGGACGAAGAGCTGGAAGCCAGCCGCACGCGCACGCGTTTCACCGTCTCCTACGGCGCCGATCCGGTGAACGTGCCAAAGGCTCGGGTGTTAATAGAACAGGATTTGACTGCGATGCAGACCGCGGCGCCGAGTCCTGAGGAAATGGCGCAGGCGCGCGCCATGCTGATTCGCCAGATTCCGCTGGGTCAATCCAGCGAGTCACAAATAGCGGATGGATTTCTCGCGCGCGCAACGATCGGGTTGCCGCTCGATGAGCCGATCCGCGCCGCGGAACGATACCAAAAGCTCTCTGCCGAAGAGGTCCGTGCCGCTTTTGCCAAATGGATCCGGCCTGGAGATTTCGTGGAAGTGGTCGAAGGCCCGCCGCCAAAGTAGATCGATACGCTGCCGCCCTCAAACTTACTGCTAAAAAGAAGTCTAGGTGAGGCATGAAAGGCCCCAATATTCTGCTAGGCGAGCCCGCTCTGCCTCGCCAGCTTCAACGCTTCCAGAGCCGCGCCTCGTGCGCCGGCGGTGTCGCCATTCGGCATCACGTGGATTGGAATGCTGGCTTGCTCCTCACGTTGAGTCGGCATCCCCACGCGGATTTCTCCCAGAAACCAACTCTGAAATTCCGGACCAGTTTCCAGAACCCCGCCACCCACGATCAATGCATCGGGATCGAACGTATTTATCATTTCGTCGAAGAAGAGTCCCAGGGCATGAGCCTCCACCCGAAAAATCTCTTTGCACATGGAATCGCCTTGCTCCGCCAGGCCGCGAACCAGCTTGGCCGCCTGGTGAGAGTCCTGCTTTGTAAGTGGGTGGCCGGGATTGCGCGGCAAATAATACGGAAGCAGAGTTTTCTCGATCGCGGTAAGCGAGCAGAGCGACTCCAGATCCCCGATTCGTCCGCAATTGCACTGCGGTTTGATGCCTGCAATACCGCTGATGCTCTGGTACGGAATCAGAACGTGGCCGAGTTCTCCGCCGAATCCGTTCTTGCCTTTGACAACGTTGCCATCGAGAATGATGCCTCCGCCATTGCCCGTACCAACCACGATGGAAATAGACGTTTCACGGCTGGCGGCGCCGAAAATCGCATAGTGACCCCACAACGCAGCCGCGTTGGCATCATTCAAATAGGAAACAGGCTTTCCAAGCTTGTGCGCCAGGCCTTCGCGGATATCGAATCCTGCCCACTTCGGATGCACAAAGTTGGTGGAACCACGCGCACTGAGCTGGCCGGCGGCACTGGCTGGCCCGGGCGTGTCCAGTCCGATGGCAACCACGTCGTTAACGGCAATTCCCGCCAGATCGGTTGCGATCTTCAAACCATCGGCGATCTGTTGGAGACAGATTTCCGGTCCCTGTTTAGAGAGAGCGGGATGCTCGCACAGTTGCTCAATGAGAAAATGCTCTTCCCGGTCCACCAACGTGTAGTTGATGGCAGTCCCGCCCAGATCGACACCCGCCACTACTTCCACTGTTCTGTCCTTTTAGGCACTATATTTACGGCGACCAGCTTAGCAGAATTAGAACACCACAAACCGGTCGATCCAGTCGGGCATCTAATATCTGCTGATAGATCGGCTCCATCCTATACAATCAGGGTCGCTGTAAATCTTGAGGGGGATTATGGCAAACCTAGAGAATGCGCTCCAGCAACTTCGTGCGGAGCGGCGGGAAGCGCAGTCACATGTAGAGAAGTTGGATCAAGCAATTTCGGTAATCGAGTCTTTAAACGGATCGGGAAAATCTCTGAAAACGAACTCCCCGAAACGAGTCATCTCGGCAGCTTCACGGCGAAAAATGGCGTTAGCGCAAAGAGCGCGATGGATGCGGGCTCGGAAGCAATCCCAGCCAGCAGCGGGTGCCTCGAAAACAACCGGCGCGGTTCCTGCCAAGCACACTATGTCGCCATCAGTCCGCAGAAAAATCGCTGCGACGCAACGGGCGCGCTGGGCCAAAATGAGGGCGGCGAAGAAGGCTGCTTAGCGCCGGCCGTATCGGCGTCATGCGGCAGTTTGCAGAAATGTCTCAATCAGTTGTTTGTTAGCAGGGAATATTTTGGCGAGCATCGTGTTTCGTGGAACGGCTGTTCCGCGGAACACGTCGGCCTCTGGCAACCACTACGTAATTGTCAGCACAAGGGCGCTGCTCGTCCCGCCGCTGGTACAGCCCAAATCACCCGTGTTCCCACTTGGAGTGTTTACTGTTACGCTCGCTGTTCCGGGCGTTGAGATCACGGCGCTCGTGATGGTGACCTGCAACTGCGTACTGCTCGTGACCAGAGTGCTCAGCGCGGTCCCGTTGATAACCCCGACAGTAGAAGAAACGAACTGACTGCCATTCACCGTGAGAACAAAGCCTTGCTGCACCTGAGCTAGCGTAATTGTATTGGCAGAAAGAGAAGCAATGGTCGGGGCCGGCCGCGCACTTCCGCATGCCGGATTAAGTGCGTTGCAGGCCTGGAAGACTAGCAAAGCCAGCAAGAGTGCACTTATAGATCCAAAGAAAACGCCGACTCGTTTCATACGGGATCGTACCACGCGCTCGATCCGATGCCGGATAATTACCTGGGATCAAGAGAACTACCGGATACCGGCTACATCGAAAACTGGGGGCCCCGGGCGGAGTCGAACCGCCGACCAACGGTTTAGGAAACCGCTGCTCTATCCATCTGAGCTACGGGGCCGCGTTTAGGGCTTTGGAAGACCGCGGGGACGACACTAAGCTGTGCGTCCTAACGGCACATAGAGGGTTCTGTGCCCGCGACTACATCACCGAGATTGTAGACGGGACGCCTGCTACGCGCAATGAAACGCAGCGCTATTCGTCGATCCGCGGAACCATATGGCTAAGGTAAATACGCGTCAGGTCGGCGGAATGGTGGCGGCTTGATGATCCAGGATTTCTTCAATCGCACGATGGGTATCGGTAGCTAACCGCTACCGATCAAATCATGCTTCAATCGGCGACAGCAATCTAGCGGACGACCGCTTCTTCGCGCTCCTTCATGCATTGAGCGAAATCTTCGGGTCCAAATATCTGACGGATCTCGGTTTCACCTTCCCACTCCGGCCAGTATTTTTTGTGCAGTTCCATGAAGCGTACCGCGCCGTCGATCGCTTCCTGTTTCGATTTCAACTCAAACTGCGCATAGCCGCCGATAACTTCCTTGGCCTCGGTGAAAGGTCCATCGGTTACAGTGAGACGGCCATTCGAAACCCGTACGCGAGTACTCTGAGTAGTTGGTGCGAGGCCGCCGTTGCCGCGCATTGTGCCGTTTTTGACCGCCTCTTCGCTAAGTATCGCAATGGCGTCCATGAGTTCCTTGGGCGGAGGGCCCTGATTCTCCGCGTGCTTAACCAGCATCATGAATTTCATCGTCATATCTCCTCTTTGAGTTAGTCTTGATATCTGGGACTAGCCTTCCGGAAACCTTCGGCTGCCGGAATTCAGTCTTCACTTCTTTATCGAACGACGGGCGGTGAAATCGACAATTACGAAATATTTCGTTCGATCATGGCGCATTTTTCCAACAAAGCGTTGTTCCATGGTTCACCGCATTTTGCCTGCGGACTGCGTCTGCATTTCGGGAAACCCGGCCCCAGCTTTTTGGACATCGGCCGGGAATTCCGACATTTCCATCACTGGCGAATCTCGATCATTTCACTGCCGGAAGCGGGGCAGCGCGACGCCCATTGCACGGCCTCTTCTTTCGACTTCACCTGAATCATCCAGTATCCGCCGCTAACCTCCTTCGCCTCAATGAAGGGTCCATCGGTCACCTCGGCCTTGCCGCCGGAGAATGTGACTCGCGCACCCATTGATGGGGGATGAAGTCCCTCCAGCGACAACAACACTCCGGCTTTTTGCAGAGCTTCGTTATATTTCATCTTCGTTATATTTCATCATGGAGGCGACCGCTTTAGCGTCCGGCATAGTGTCGTGTCGAGCTTTCTCGTATCCCTTCGGGATCATCGCCATCATGAATCGCATAGCAATCCTCACTTTTCTTTTTTAATTTTCAGAGCAGGCTGTCGCACTACCTCGAGTCCTACTCCTTGACTGTTAGATCGAACGAGAAACTCTCAGATCGACATCCAGGCGTTTGCCCGATACGGCGTAAATGATTTACCCTCGCCGCAGCCATCATGAATCCACCAGGCAGTAAGTCTGACACGTCCGACCGGTTTTCTCATGCCATGCGCCGAGAGATTTACGAGCAGCCTCAGGCGATTGCGAAAACCATCGACCAGCATCTGAAGGATGACATTCTGTTTCCGGGTGAGCTGCATGCCATCGAAAGCGCACTGCTCACCTTCGAGAAATTGATCATCGCGGCCAGCGGATCGAGCCGTCACGCTGGCCTGGCGGGCGAGATCATGATCGAGGATCTGTCCGGCGTCGCAGTCGATGTGGAATATGCCAGCGAATACTGCTATCGCTCGACCCATGCCGCGGTGGATCCTATCGTCATGGTGGTCACGCAATCCGGCGAGACTGCCGATACCATCGCCGCGCAACGCGAGGCCCTCACCCGCGGCGTCAAGACGATCGCAGTTTCCAACGTGGCCGACGCCACTATCCCGCGCGAAGCCAGCGCTGCATTAATTACCGGGGCTGGCCCGGAACTGGCCGTTCCCGCGACCAAAAGTTTCACCACGCAAGTCACCGTTCTTTATCTGATGGCGTTGTTCCTGGCGCGCAAACGCGGGCGCATGACCACAGAGGTTACGCGCTCTTATCTGCAGCGGCTCTTGCAGCTTCCCGAAGCTATCGATCGCAATCTGCGCATCTGGGACGATCTTGCCGATCAATTTGCAGAGAGACAATTCCGCGCAGAGAAATTTCTCTACCTTGGACGAGGCGTACACTATGCCATCGCGCGCGAGGGCGCGCTCAAACTTAAGGAAACTTCCTACGCTCATGCCGAAGGCTATCCCGCCGGCGAATTGAAACATGGGCCAAACGCTCTGGTTGACGAAAAACTTCCCGTAGTCGTACTTGCCACTTGTGACCATCACGATCCCGATTCCGTTTTGCGCTATCGCCGCACTCTTGAAGTAATGAAGGAAGTCAGATCCAGGCACGGCCGCCTCGTCGCGGTCGCTACGGAGGGCGACAGCGCGATCGCCGAAATTGCCGACGACATATTCTTCGTTCCTCCCGCTCCAGAATTGCTGCTGCCGATCGTCGAAGTCATTCCGCTGCAACTGTTCGCCTACTATGTGGCTACGAAAAAAGGCTATGACGTTGATCGTCCACGAAATCTGGTAAAGGCAGTCGTCGCCGAGTAGGTCGCAGGCTTTCACCACAAAGGCAGAGAGGAAATTGAGAATGTTCTTGTTCTTTCTTTTCTTCTCTGCGTTTCTGTGCCCATGTGGTGAAGAACATTATTCACTCAGCATCGCTACGAAGCGTCATGTCCAACAATCCCTCTCACATTGACTTGCATGCTATCGCGAAAGAAGTCATGCGGCAACGCGGATTTGACCCCGACTTCCCTGCCGAGGTCCAACAACAACTCGCAGACTTGCGCTCGCATCCTCCACAAATCGCCTCGGGAAAAGATGTGCGCGATCTCCGTAGCCTTCTTTGGTCGTCGATCGACAATGACACATCTCGCGATCTCGATCAGATCGAGGTTGCCGAACAGCAGCCCGACGGCGAGGTGAAAGTTCTGGTCGGAATCGCTGATGTCGATGCCTTCGTCCCCAAACAGTCTGCGATTGATCGGCACGCTGCCCGCGAAACGACCACGGTCTACGCGGGAGTTCGTAACTTTCCCATGTTGCCGGAGGAGCTTTCCACCGGCAAGACTTCCCTGCTCGAAAATCAGGACCGCCTCAGTGTGGTCATTGAATTCGTGGTCGATGCCGGCGGCCACGTAACTTCCAGCAATGTCTATCGCGCGCTGGTCCGCAACAACGCGCAACTCCAGTACAACTCCGTCGGAGCGTGGCTTGCCAGCGGTCCGGCTCCAGCCAAGGTAGCCGCATCCGCCGATCTTCAATCGCAACTTCGACTGCAAGACGAGGTTACGCAGAAATTGAAAAGTCAGCGCTTTGAAAATGGAGCTCTCAGCCTGCAAACGGATGAACTCCAGCCGCTTCTGGTGAATGATCAAGTTGTGGACCTGCAGAACCAGCAGAAAAATCATGCCACCGAGTTGATCGAGGAGTTTATGATTGCCGCTAACGGCGTGGTGGCGCGCATGCTGGAAAAAGTTTCATCGTTGCGCCGCATCGTGAAACAACCGAAACGTTGGGACCGTATCGTGCAACTGGCCGCCACGCATGGCGAAAAACTTCCCCCAGCTCCCGATTCGAAAGCCCTCAACGATTTTCTGCTGAAGCGCAAAGCGGCTGACCCGGACCATTTTGCTGATCTCTCGCTGGCCGTGATCAAATTGATCGGCCCGGGAGAATACGTTCTCGAGCGCCCCGGCGATCCATCGCCCGGCCACTTCGGTCTCGCGGTGCTGGATTACACTCACTCCACTGCTCCCAACCGCCGCTTTCCAGATATCGTTACGCAGCGTCTGATCAAGGCCATGCTAGCAGGTCAGGCGACGCCTTATTCCGATGACGAACTCTCGGCCATTGCCGCAAATTGCACCGCGAAAGAAGACGCGGCCCGCAAAGTCGAGCGCGAAATGTCCAAGCGTCTCGCTGCCGTTGCTATGCAAAATCGAGTCGGCGCTATCTTCGACGCCATCGTTACCGGTGTGACGCCGCACGGGACCTTCGTGAGGGCCTTGCAGCCACAGGTCGAAGGTTTGCTGGCACAGGGCTCCCAAGGAGTTGATGTGGGAGACGCACTCCGCGTCAAATTAATTCGCACCGACGTGCAGCACGGTTTTATCGACTTCGCTCGCGCGCAAAATTAAGAGATTGGTCTCACCTCCGGGTGGGTCATCAGGCAAGCTAATACCCGTTCACAATCCAACCAGCTATCCTTGGCGAAGAACGTCGTGCGGAGAAGGCGGAGCTATTTGATCCAATGGCGCAAATTCGTTTGCGGCGTGATGATCGCTATTTTCCCCGCGTTCCTGAATGCCCAAGTCACTGACCGCGGCCTCATCTACAGTGATGGAGGAACTTGGCTGAACGAAAGTCCTGCCCCAGCGGTCACGACTATCTTTCCCGATTCGCTCGTTCAAACCCAGAGCGGATATAGTGCAAGAATCAACATGGAGGGAACAACCGTACTGATCGGTCCGGAAACTCTTTTCCAATTCCAGGGCAACGAGCTGACGTTGGACCACGGCAACCTCCACCTCGATACCGCACGGGAGATGAAGGTTCTGATCGGCTGCGTCACGGTGACTCCGGTAACGTCAGACCGCACCCAATACACTGTCACCGATGTCGATGGAAGAGTTAAGGTCGTCGCCTTGAAGAATGACGTGAAGATTCACCTGCACGGCGCCGTGCGCAGATCGAAACAGGGCGCCTCCTCCGACTTGATTGTGCGAGAGGGCGAACAAGCCACTCGCAGAGATCGCTGCGGAGCACTCATGCAGCCTACTCAGGGTGACGGACCGATCCTAGGGCGACGGTTGGCGTGGGGCGCAGGACTAGTAGTGGCAGGTGCGGTCGCGTGCTTAGGATTATGCCACGGAGATGACCCTGTGAGCCCATCGAAACCATAAGTCTTGCCACCGTCGTTCCACCTTACTTGGGGCTGCCGTCGTGGCCTTCAGCAGGTTGCAGAGCGATCTTCGCCAGGCGACCGGTGCGCAGAAGATACAGCATGTAGCCAATCACTACCAGGTTGCCAATGAATACGACTGAGCGCAAAAGCGTGACGCCGCGCATCAGTTCGCGAATCTCAAGCGGAATTAACAATGTTCCGGATCCAAACGCTACCCACTCCGCCCATGTGCGTTGCTTCCATAGCCCGTAGGCTTCTACAAAGCGCAGCGCCGAATAGGCGAACGCCAACCGCGCCGCTGCCCACAATCGCGCGTCTGTAATGTCGTCTGCAAAATCAAGAAAAAGCTGCGCGGAATGGCGGTCCGTGCTGACGTGAAACAACGCCAAAAGGCTTTCTGCGATCACCCAAGCATCCTTGTGTACCAGTAGAATCGCGCTCAGGCCGATCAGCAAAACAAAGACACCCTTGATGAACTCGATGGAAGCGATTGCCCTCAGGAGGCGCCGCTGCGCGGGACGGAGACCGGATTTCGTTGCTGGCGAAGTCATGCCGCGGCGCTGGGAATTTCTCTCAGATTACCATGGCCGCGCCGCTCATTCCCTTATCTTACGTCGGTAACTGGAGGGGATTTCCTTCTGATGGCAGGATCGTAGAGTGCCAAGGGAGACATCATGAGAAAGTTTGCCACGCTGCTGATATTTTCGCTCGCCGCCTGCGGCTTTGGCGCGGCCCAAGGTTCTCAGTCCTCTACCCCGCAAACCGCGCGGCAGGCGCTGATGGAGATGTTTTCGAGTACAGGCTCAGGGACCTTCGTAAAACATCTGCCCGCAGCCACTTTAAACGCTCTGGAAAATGCGGGCGCGCTGAAGGCCTTGCAACAGTACTCAATGCTGGCCAGCCAATTCCACAGGACTGGAAATCAGCTCGAAACCTTTGAAACCGGGCCTGTCTTGCTGGCGAACGACGATCCTAAGACCGGCCAAAGAGTTGAGGTCATCGTCGACAGCGACTCTGTGCAAGGCGATGATGACAACATCGAACTCTCCTTTCGGACCTATAAGGACAAGCAGATGCAGCGCACGCCATTCATGCCTCGAATTACGTTTTGCATGAAAATGGAATCTGGCGTGTGGAAACTGAACGAGATTCTTTTCAGTATCCGCGTCCCGCTCGCCGATCCCGACTTCCTCAAAAGCATCACGGAGAGCATGAAATCACGAACCGCCACGATGATGCAGCCGCAGCTCCAAAGCTCGCCCTCGACGGTTACCTTTGGCGGCGATTCGGCGGTGGTCGCGTCGATGCGAAGCATTCTGACGGCTGAAAAAATCTACAAAAGTACCTATGCCTCCATCGGCTACACCTGTGCGCTTTCCGATCTGGATGGTTTCGGAGGTGGCGAGCCGAATGAACATCAGGCGATGTTGATCGCCAGCGGCCTGGCCAGTGGGAAAAAACAGGGCTACATATTCGCCCTTTCCCGATGCCAAGGCACACCAGCCAGCTCGTTCCATCTTACGGCGGTCCCCGCAGGGAACAGTTTCGGTCGTCGCGCTTTCTGCGCCGAGCAGTCGGGAGACATCCGATACTCGACAGATGGCAGTGCCATTACTTGTCAGGCGAGCGGTATTCCGCTTCCATAACGGCGTCGCGGCGCAGACAACCGGAA
The DNA here is from genome assembly GCA_049589695.1 of Candidatus Sulfotelmatobacter sp. Lineage (GTDB taxonomy): Bacteria > Acidobacteriota > Terriglobia > Terriglobales > Acidobacteriaceae > Sulfotelmatobacter. The sequence goes on from JBAWBG010000142.1 coordinate 20,604, forward strand.
ATGAGCCACGAAGTTTCTTCCCTCACTGGGGTGCGCTGATTCGATTTCGCTTACCGGTTTCCCGCTCGCACAGCGGCTCGCAACTCATTCACAATTTCCTGCGACGCCTTGATTGCCGCCGCATGCTGGTCCACGTTGAAGGAGATCGCTCCCACCCGCGCATGTCCGCCTCCGCCGTAGCGTTCACAAATCTTCGCCAGATTGACCACTGGCTCTTGCGGCGCCCAGGGGTTCGATCCTACCGAAACCTTCACGCGAAAGCTGCTCTTACTGAGCCCAACGCTGTAAATCGATTCTGGATGCAGATAGTAAGGAACGAACTTGTTGTAACCCTCAAGGTCCTGGTCGGTGATGTCGAAAAAAATGGTGCCATCTGTACATTCGGCGCGCTGTTTCAATATGTCGATGGAAATCTCGTGGCGCTTGAGCAGCGGAGGCAGGAGTGGCGCGATGAATGGTTCTTCCAGAATGGCGGCCAGCGGCTTGGTGGCCAGCAGAGGAATCAGGTTGGGTACAAATCCCTGGTCCGGCGCGGATTCGATGACCATGGTCAGCTTCATCGCCGGAGCCTGCATCTCTACTGCAGTCCTGGCATCGGGATAGAGCGCGCCATCGATCACGTCAGTCCAATGAACCAGATCAGCCAGCGGCGCAGGATTGAATCCGAAACGCTGTTCCCCGATCATTGCAATGAAGCTGGTGCAGGATTTGAAGGCAGGATCGTAAAACTTACGATTGCTCTGGTCGCGCTCGAAATGGGCAGCGTCCGCGGGCGAGAGAAATGCACTTTCGTGATGATCGAACCACCATGTGATTTTTGGCGAACTAGAGTATTTAAAATCAACGATCGCATTTTCGTCGCCGTCGAAATCCGATTCGTTGAAAAGCGAACCCGCGCGATGCAGCAGGCCGGAAAACTCAAAGTCCACATCACTGCGGACACGCTCCCGATAAAAGCGGGAGAAAAGCGCCGCCGACGACGCTCCATCGAAACACTTGTCGTGGTAGAAAACTTTGACTTTCAATCCAATCCTCAGTTGCCACGGATTTTCGCTCTCGCATCGCCGACTACCCAGAGCGATGCAGCGCGAAGTAAAAGCTAATAGGAATGACAGCTTAGAGGAGGAAAGTCAAGAGCCACAGGATTGTATTACTTCAGACTCACACCCGGACGAGTAGAATTGCCCTGGTTCGACGTGCACCGTTCCCGTTCTTTGCCGCCTGCTCGATTATCCAGCCTGCTTTTCTGCCAGGTCACCGATCAAAGGCAGTTTGTACATCTGGCCCTGGTTGGCCTTCATCAGCAGAATGATCCAAATCGCCAGGGCTCCTATACCGACGAGCAAGTGCAGGGGAATCGTGATCAAGCCCATGAACGGAACAAACGTCAGGATCGAAAGGCCGACCTGCAGGATAATCAGCGCGACACAGAAAAAGATACTCTGGAAGGAGTGGAATCGTATGAATCGGCTCCGGTTGTAAGGCTCCACGACAAGAAAAATGATGGCCGGGATAATGGTTATGTAGGCCAGCATTCCCGCCACATTGTCAGTAAGTCCCGTAGCCGCGGTAGCCGGAAGGACTGCGGCCCGGCCGCTGCATGCCGCGCACACCGTTGCACCCTCGGCAACCTGAGCACCACACATATTGCAGAACGCCATCGGAGTCCCTCCCTCTTTGAGTTGCGGCCGCCCAAACCATCCCAAGCGACGTTGCGGCAAAGTACCAGAAAGCGCTTAGAGAAGCAATCAATTAC
>JBAWBG010000143.1:0-8052 GCA_049589695.1 Candidatus Sulfotelmatobacter sp.
CGCCTGCGGCAAAGGCAAGTGGGCGATTACGGTGGCAGGGACGTCTGTTGGTTTGGATGGCTCCTCACTCGCTACGGCACAGACAGCAGCGGAGAGGAGAACGGCTATTGCAAGGAACCGCTGCCCAAGGAATAAGCTGAAACGATTATTCATAAATCACTTCGCGATTCTGGGCGCGCAACTTTTTCAAGTTGCGCGCCTATGGAAACTATACCACCGGCGTCGATCAGTTCACTGTCGCGTAGCGACTCCGACGCAGCCATAGGAAGCCAGCGTGGTGCAGACCGCGCCAGACTGAAGCGGCACGAAAACATGGTTGGTCTTGGGGTCGACGGAAATGCTGTGTGCGTTTGAGCCGGTCGGCATGTTGGCCAGCCACTGGTTTGTTTTGGCATCGATGACGCCCATGACCGCAGAGGGCAGCATGTCGCGCGCCGCGAGATAGTATCTGTTGTCACTGGGGTTATACCAGGTTTCATCTACGCCGCCGACGTTGTTAATCGGAATGCAATTGACGCTGGTAGCCGGATCCGAGGTGCAGGTAATGGTGTTACTCGGCGTGTAGTTAATTATGTACTCGTTGGGAGGGAAAGTCTCGCCGTCGTGGTCTGCACAGCCTACGAGGAAGTTGGTCCCGGGACCGTTGGTGATGCTCGTTGGCATGCAGTTCGGTATGACGATGCTGTTGATGACCACAGGTCCACAGGAGACGCCCCCGCAACTGGTATCGGTCAGCCTGGGGTCAATTACATCGACCGTGCCAATATTTGTGACGGGGATGGCATTCTCGTTCGTCAGTAGCACTTTGCCGCTGTTCGGGTCCCACACCATGCCGCCTAAACCGGCCGGAGCTATGGCGCCAGCACATGTGCTGCCGGGGGCGGTCTGGCTGCAGAATAAGCCAGTACTTTGGTCGAGGAGAGGGCCATGATGGCAGGGGATAGTGTAGGAAACACCACTGGGGGTGATTCCGATCCCCGGTAGACCTAACGGACCATCAGCCGCCGCCGATCCCGAAACCCCGCTGAAAACGTGGGGATTCGAGGGATCCGGGCACGGAAAAGTCGCTCCAACATTATCGACCGGAACCGTGTTGGTGAGTCCAACGCCGCCTGATGCAGCGCCGCCGGCGCCGTCGTAGTAAATTTGGCCAAGAATGCAGCTTGGTGGATTGAACGAGCCTCCGTTGCCGGGATCCAACTGTATGGATGGCGGCACGCCTGTGCTGGAGCCTTGGAGCGGATAAGTGGCGGCACTGTAACCTGGGGGATACGGTCCGTAAGCCAGTGTCTGGTCAATCGGCAAGCAGTGCTGCTGAGCGGGAGTTCCCGTCTTGCCGACAACGTGCGACATGTCGATAAACGTGATAAATGGCAGGCCAGGATCGCCGTTGATGATGGCCAGAATCTTGTGCACATTGTCGAAAGACATCTCGTCGGCGCGATCGTCTCCGCAATCGGTGGCCGATCCAGCTTCGCCGTTCCACGAGGCCACACAGCCTGAGATGCCTTGCGGACCGTCGTAGTCGGCCGATACCCCAGTCGGTATAGTGGCTAAAACGGTGGGCGGAGTGGGCGGATTCGTCTGGAGGTTCATCGTAGTCAGATCGAACACGACCACCGAAGAACTGCCATTCGCGACGAACAAAGTATTGCTATCCGCGCTTACTTCAAGGCCATCTGGACCGGACATGGGATTCACGCCGTTGGCGCGGGAGGCGCAGCACTGTGCGCCGGGAAAACCTCCGAAGTTGTGGTTGGCGCCGAAGCCCGTGATGAGATGGAAGGTTGGCCCCGGAGGCGTGGCGGTGGACATATCGGTACGGCATCCGTAACGGGTGAAATTGCCAAATACGTCGACGATCGGAGGAATGATGTCGTGGCCCGCTGCATCTTTTGCGCAGGGGCTGGCGCCATTTCCTGCGCCAGCGACGGCATTGGAGCCCTGAATCGAATTGACCGCGATGTCCTGCGCAGTATCAACCACCTGTACGGCGACGCCGATGCGGTCGGAAACGTAGAAGAGATTGTTTGTGCCCGACTTCCCGCCGGACGGAGGAGTCGCGATCCAGCTAATATCGAAGGAGTTGAAGGGACCGCCGGGCTCGCCGGTAGCGTTGTGCTCGGGCACGGGAATTACGTTGATCACAGCGTAAGCGCCGTTGACCGTAGTGCCGCAAGTGGGGCAATTCGCGGTTGTGCCGCAACTGCTGGCCAGCACAAAAAGAGCGGTAAGAAGAAAACTGAATAAAATCCTGAACCTCATCGTATCCTCCTGCGATTTCCCTTTAGGGCCGGTTGCGGCCAGCCTCCGCTTTTACCGAACTTGTTGACCATTCCATCCGCAATCGATCTCTGCGCGGATTAGAACCTGAACTGCAACTGTTGCAGAACTACATAATAATTTTGTGGCACCGCGCCGATCGTGCTGGGATCCTTCAACTGATCGATACCCAGGTTGACCTGGTACTTAACCCAGTAATTCGGATACCAGGTAAGTCCCATCGTGATCTCGTCGGTGTGATAGTTGTAGGTTGGCACAAAGCCGGGTGTGTAATAGTCCAGTAAATTCGCGCCTGGTTCGTTGGCATGAATTCCCATGTATCGAACGCCTACACCAAATGCACCCCAGCCGCGTCCCTTGCCGCCCGGTGTGTCCGGACCAAACAGCGGATGCCGCACGCGCGGTGTACCGTTTTCTGGCTGCTTCTCGCCCGTAAGCAGATAGGTCGTGCTGATGTTCCAGGCCTTGCCGATGATCGAGGGAAGACTTACGAAGCCAAGACCGCCTACCTGCTCAGATCCCGTATTGTTGCGCGACATGTTGAGTTGATCGAATTCGCCGCGCACAGCCAACGCTGACTTAATGTAGGTGAATTCCCCGTTGTAGCGCTGGATCGGTCCGTTAATGGCGAACGTTGGGAAGAAATCGTACACTGCGCCAGGTAGAGTGCCGTTGAAGCTTTGGTCTCCCGAAAGCCCACGGGAGCGCGAACGGTCAATGGATCCGCCAAAGGCAAGTCCCTTGAACCAGTCGCTGTTGGTTTTGCGCCAGGGGTAAAAGCGAAGCCGTCCGATGACTTCCGGTTGATTCGTGGTGTTGACCTGAGCGTATCCCTTACCGTTAAACACCCCTACCCAGTACTGCACGACTCCACCGTCGATATCTCCATGCACGGCGATTCCAGGGCTGCGGAACGCGGATGCCGCCGACGGGTACAACAGTGCCTGGAAACCGCGTTCCACGAAGTCCAAGTTGGTGGCGCCGGTGCCGGATTCCTGGGCAAATGGAGTTTTGAACTGCCCGGCCTGGAATTGAAACTCGGGCCGGATTCTTACGTTGAGATAAACATCGCGCACGACAGAACCGGAAGTGCTCGCAGCGTCGGTTAACAACGCAAAATCGAAGTGCGAACCATAATTGCCCTGGAAGCCGAAGCGCGCGCGGCGCAAAACAAACGTGTCGGCTGGTGCGCCGTCACCCTTGTAGGCGCGATAGTCATTGTCCACGTAACCATACGGGCTGATGCTGAATTGTCCATCGACGCTGCGAATGAAGAAGTGTTCGCCGTTCCATCCCGCAGTCAGCGGAGCATCTTTCTTGGGAGCTGCGGCTGGAGTTTGCCCCAGGACTGCCGGATCAGGCTCTGGATCAAGCAAAACCGCGTTCATCAGATGAGCACTACCGGTGTTGCTTGCTACGGGCAGCGAGTTCGCTGCGGCCACAGGAGCATCTGCCACCGGCCGAATCTGAGGCGAAGTATTATTAACGGCGGCAGCCTTAACACCCGCCAACTTCTCGACCATGGCTTTCAATTCTTCAATGGTCTGGCGCTGTGCGGCTACTTCGGTGCGTAGCTGATCCACCTCAGCCTTCGTCGCGGCCACCGGCGTCGACCCACTGGCTTGACTCGCGGCCTCCGTGCCTTGAGTTTGGGCGAGCGCACTTGACGCCATAAAGCCGAGAAGCACGAAAAACGCTATTAGCGAGCGCATGTGTTTCTTCTCCCACGTGATTTGCATAGGGCCCAGCCCTCGTCGGGGCGGGCACGCTGGACTAGAGCGCCGCCTCATCCGGTCGGCCGAAAGCTCGAAGAAATCGCGATAATGCGAACTGGAGGTCTGAAAAGCGGACCAATTACCAACGCGCGAGTAATTACACTATCGATGCATTTACTGTCAAGATATTTCTCGGAAGTGCTTCGTTTCACAGTTACTAGGTGGCATCGACCTCGGGCTTAACTTCTGAAATGTAAGTGACCTTCTCGCACTGTAAGTTGATTTCGGAATTTGCGGGCAGCAGCCCGCTGAGCTTTATGAGATTCCTGATAGATTGTTTCCAGGTTTCATTCGCGTCGTGACAAATTTTCTGGCAACTAAATTTACGAACGCTCAGCGTCTATGGCATTACACATCGGCCAAGCCATCTTCTTGCTGCTCGCCGGTGCAATCGCTGGCGCGCTGAATGCGTTAGCTGGCGGTGGCAGTTTTGTCTCTTTCCCGGCGTTGTTGTTTATTAGAATTCCGCCCGTTTTAGCGAACGCGACGAATACAGTCGCGCTCTGGCCCGGCTTGGGGGCAAGCACCGTTGCTTACCTAAAACGGCTGAACGCTCCGGCGCGCGTCTTAATTCCCTTGCTGGTAACCAGCATCGCCGGAGGTTGGCTGGGTGCGATGTTGTTGCTCAAAACTCCTCAACATGCCTTTCTCCGGCTCGTCCCTTGGCTGCTGCTCGGAGGAACTTTGCTGTTCGCCTTCGGCAATTCCATCCGAACTATCGCCTGCAACACTCAGGCCTGTGACGATCTGCGTTTTTCATCATGGCGGGCGATCGTGTTGAGCTCGGTCGCCGAACTGTTAGTCGCGATATACGGTGGATATTTTGGCGCAGGCATCGGTTTCATAACTCTCGGGATGCTCGCCATGATGGGGATGCGCGACATTCATGCCATGGGCGCCCTCCGAACTTTGCTGGCCGCCGCCATCAATGCCGCAGCTGTCGTCACTTTTATTGTGGCTGGCGCAGTATTATGGCCGCATTGCGCCGTGATGATCGTCGGTTCACTGGCGGGAGGCTGGTTTGGTGCCCATTACGCGCAAAAGGCTGACCCGCGGAAGATTCGGATATTGGTGATCTGCATCGGCGTCGCGATGAGTGCGTACTTCTTTGTAACCGTTCGCTGAGTCCAAATTAAGTCAGCAACCTTTGCGGGAATCGCGAGCATCGGAGCGTCCGCCAGTCCGATACCAGGGACTATAATCGTTGGGCGGATAATCGGGCCAGCGTCGAGTCGACAAGTTATGCCAACGGATACCGCAAACCTAAAGTCGCAGCGCATGAACTACGCGCCCGCCAATCTAAATCCCGAGAAAGATCTTCCCAAAGGATTTCTTGATTTTCTGTTGCCTCTCCACAAGCGATTCACACCCTGGCAACAGAAAGTGATCGCGAAACGCGCGGAGGTGTTGCAGGCATCGCACCGCGGAAAGCCGCCCAACTATTTGCCAGCCTCGGAGGCAACTAACTCCGAATGGCAAATCGAGGTGCCGGAATGGTGTGCGGATCAGCGCAATCAAATGACTGGGCCCGCGGACGACGCCGAGTTAACTGTAAAACTGCTAAACTCCGGATCCCCCGCCGTCATGATCGACATGGAAGATTCCACTGCGAACCTGTGGGACCACATCATGCTGGCGATTCAGAACACCATCGCCGCCTACAAGTATGAACTTGGCTACGACGACCAGAAGCGGCAGAAAAGAGTTACCGTCCAACGCTCGAAAACTGTCACGTGGGTGCGCCCCCGAGGCTTGCACGTCAGCCAGGGTGGCGTGATCAAGGATGAGATTATGTCCGCGTCGCTGTTCGACTTGGCCATGATCTGGTACCAGATTGATCCCGCCTGGTTGCCGCACAATTTCTCCGTATACATTCCCAAGAGTGAGTCGGCCGATGAAGCTTTCTGGTGGCGTGATCTGTTCCAGGCCTTCGCCAAGCAAAAGGGATTGCCGCAGGGCTACATCAAGTGCATGGCATTGGTGGAAGCCCACTCATTGGCATATCAGATGGAGGAATTTCTTTTCAATCTTCGCGACCACTGCCTGGGATTGAACCTGGGACGCTGGGATTACATGGCATCGCTCATCGATTTCATGCTCGAGGATCCCAACTGGATTTTGCCGGATCGCAATACCATCGCTCACGATGTGGCGTTCTTCCAAAACTTTCGCACGCTGATGCCGGAGATTTGCCACAAGCACGGAGCTCACGCCATCGGCGGAATGACAGCGCTTTATCCCAGCCGCACGGATGCGGAATTGAACGAACGCGCGCTGAAAGTACTGAAGCAAGACAAGAAGAATGAGGCGGACTGTCTGATGGATGGAGCCTGGACCGGACATCCCGATCAGAACGAAATTGCCGTGGCGCAATTCCCGTATCCGAATCAGATCGCAAAGCGTCCTAAGTTACCCAATTCCCATCCCGATCTGCGGCCGGTTCCGAAAGGGGTTGGCGCAACGACTCTCGCCGGAACCCGGGCGGCTGTGCGCACGGTAATCCGTTATCGCAACGGCGTGCTGAATGGAAAGGGTGCGAGCCTTCTCGATGGTTATATGGAAGATCTTGCTACCGATCGCATTTATCGCTTGATGATCGCGCAGCGTGTGCTGCACAAAGTAAGAGTGCATGGCGACGAAGGTAAACCTGTCGAACACTCGGCGGAACTCGTCACCCGTATCTTTGACGAGGAGTTGGCCAAGATCCAAAAAGACCTGCCAGCTGAGATCGATGCGGTAGCGGCAAAGACACTTCCGGAGGCGCGCCGCATCGCGGAGGAGATGATTACGCAAGGACATCACTCGCCGGTTTAGAGCAAAACCAGGCATTATCAGAAAACTAAATTGAACAAATCGAAAGAATTAATTTGACGGCATCAGCGTCGGCAGTGCTCACTGTCAAACTGCGCCGCACGCTAGAAGTAGCATTTCCGGCGAATCGCGTATGCCATCATTATCGCCTCTAACATCTAAGTAGACGCGTAACCAGAAACGAGGACTATGAGCGCCATCGAACAGACCGCCGCTGCACTACCCCTACCTGCCCTGAACCCGCCTCGTCGTTATCTCTTCGGTCCCGGTCCCACCATGGTCGATCCTAGAGTGTATGAAGCGCTCTCCAAGCCGATTGTCGGACATCTCGACCCCTACTTCATTCAGGTGGTGGGCGATGTTCAGCAATTGCTGAAGACAGCTTTCGGAACAACGGAGGGTGCCACATTAGTGATTTCCGGGACCGGCAGCGCTGGCATGGAAGCTGCAGTCGCCAATTTCGTAGAGCCGGGAGCGAAGTTCGCCATATTCGCCAATGGATATTTCTCCGATCGTCTCACGGAAATGGCCAAGCGACAGGGCGCCAACGTCGTACGTTTCGAGAAAAGTTGGGGTGAGACCTTTTCGGATGACGAGGCGGCGGAATTTATCCGCCGTGAGAAGCCCAGCGTTGTGGCCTACGTTCACGCCGAGACTTCGACGGGAGCATTGCAATCCGGCCGGTCGATCTGTACTGCAGCCCATGAGGCCGGCGCCCTTGCGCTTGCTGACTGCGTTACTTCCCTCGGCGGATTGCCCGTGGAGTTCGACCGGACCGGAATCGACGTTGCTTACAGTTGCACGCAAAAAGGATTGAGCTGTCCTCCCGGCTTATCTCCGATCGCGATGTCGAAGAGAGCGATGGACTACTTGACCGCTCGCACCACGCCGCCCCGCAGTTGGTATCTCGATCTCAAGTTGATCCGAGACTACTCGACGGTGTCGCACCGCTATCACCATACCGCTCCTATTTCCATGTTTTACGCGTTGCGCGAGGCGCTTATGGTGATCGCCGACGAAGGGATCGAGAACCGTTGGGAACGGCATCGCCGTAGTCACAAAGCTTTTGTCAAAGGCATCGAAGCTATGGGTCTGCGCATGTACGTTCCCGAGGCGCATCGAATTCCTACCTTGAACACAGTGTGCGTGCCGGCGGGAATTGATGAGGTCAAGGTGCGCCGCC
>JBAWBG010000144.1:0-2677 GCA_049589695.1 Candidatus Sulfotelmatobacter sp.
GCCAGGTGGGGCGTCCGGATGACGGGACCGATAACACCGGCTTCTTTAACACCGAGTACTTTGTCGACCTGAAACCGAAAGAAAACTGGCGTCCGGTATTTCATCAGAATAAGGATGAATTAATTGCGGCCATGCAACGCGAGCTGGATAAAATTCCGGGCGTCACGTGGGGATTTTCGCAGCCGATTGAAGACAACATGGAAGAGGCGGTAAGCGGCGTGAAAGGAGCGCTGGCCACGAAGATCTATGGCGACGACTTGAAAGTGCTCGAGGCCAAGAGCGATGAGGTCGTCAACATCATGCGCGGAATCAGAGGAGTTGAGGATCTAGGCGTGTTTCGCGTGCTGGGACAGCCGAATTTGAATGTGACGGTGGACCGGGCGGCGTGCGCGCGTCACCAGATCAACGTCTCTGATGTGCAGGATGCGGTGCAGACCGCGGTTGGCGGGAACGCGCTTACGCAGGTGCTGAAGGGCGAGGCGCGTTACGATCTGACGCTTCGCTATCTGCCGCAATACAGGAACACGGAAGAAGCAATCGAGAATATTCGGCTGCTTTCGCCGGCGGGAGAAAGGGTATCGCTGGCGCAGTTGTGCAAGATCAGCGTGACCGATGGCGCTTCGGAAGTGTATCGCGAAGGTAACCGGCGATATGTGGCGATTAAATACAGCGTGCGCGGGCGCGACCTGGGCAGCACGGTGGAAGAGGCAATCAAGAAGGTGAACGAGCAGGTGAAATTGCCCACCGGATACAACATCGACTGGGAGGGGGAATACGCCAGCCAGAAGCGGGCGAATGCGCGGCTGTTGATCGTATTACCGATCACGGTTCTCATCATCTTTATTCTTCTTTATACGATGTTCAAGTCATTCAAATGGGCGCTGCTGATTATGGTCAACGTGGCGATTGCGCCCATTGGAGGTCTGCTGGCTCTTTGGTTCACGGGAACGAATTTCAGCGTTTCCTCCGGCGTAGGATTTCTGGCGCTGTTCGGCGTGTCGGTGCAAACGGGAGTGATCATGCTGGAATACATCAATCAGCTCCGGGCGCGGCGATTCACGGTTGAGGACGCGGCGGTGGAAGGAGCGGTGTTGAGGCTGCGGCCGATCATGATGACGATGCTGGTGGCGACTCTGGGATTGTTGCCGGCGGCTTTGTCGCACGCGATTGGATCGGACTCGCAGCGACCATTTGCAATCGTGATTGTGGGAGGATTGATCGCGGCACTGATCATGAGCGTCTTTTTGCTGCCGACGCTTTATGTGTGGGTGGCGCGAGAAAGGGATGTGCTGCCGATGTCTGAGGAAAGTTTCGACATCGGGGAACACGTGGATTAGGGCGGTTGTTCGGAAAATATTGTAGAGCGGGAAGGACTACCTTGGCCCGTCGGCATGCATCAAAAAACTTCGCCCGTCAATCGACGCGTCCGAGGTCCAGTTTGAAAACGGTTGGATTCAAGGTAATTGTGTGCTGCCTGCTGTTATCGGCGGTTGGGCTTTCCGCGCAGACGTCATCTGCCGAAGGCACTCTGACGGCGAATCCTATCTTTCAGCAGAATTGCGCGAAGTGTCACGGCAAAACCGCTGCGGGCCGCCACTTCGCCGGCCCGTCGCTCGTGTCCGAGAAAGTAAAGGGTACCTCGAAGGATGATCTGCGCAACATAATTTCCAACGGCGCGCACCGGATGCCGAAGTTTGCGGGCAAGCTTACCCCGGAGCAGATCAATGCACTGGTTGAGCAGATTGAAAGCCTGAATGGGAAATAAACCAGAACCACAGGAGCGGGCTCGGGGATGTTGAAGGCTGATTGAACAGTGGCGCTGGGGCAAAAATTTAAGAGTTCCGAGGTGGTGTTGAGTCCATTCGTCTCGGCCAGTAGCTCGCGTTAGACCCTTGCTTGACCTGCTGTGCTGCTTTCCCTTGCGGGCGCGCTGCCTGCGATCTTCGCTTGGGCTCCGGGCTTACCGCCAACCGGATAAACCTACTCAACGCCTCGGAACTCTATCCTGCCTTCGACTGGGCTTCTCGTTCTCCTCGACCAGCGCTTTGCTATAGACCCTTGCTTGCCTTCTGTCCTCATTTTTCAATGTGAGAGTGACTTCGCTTGAGCCCCGGACGCCGCACCAACCGGAAAAACTTAAGAAACTGTCAAAGAACGATCTTGTTGTACTCCTTTTAAATTTTGAGTCAACGAAAAGATGGCGAGTTTATGTGATTTGTTTTCAAGCGAGTGCAGGGTGTCCACAGAGGGGTGACAGGATTTTGTGCACTGGAAAAAGCAATTTGCGGAGATGCCGCGCTGGACGGGCGTTTTAGGCTGGTAACGAGAATGGCAGAGAAGCGTTGCAATGGAATTCATTCGCTGGCCATGTTGTGAAAATCGGCTACAAGTCTTGATGGGCAATGGATTTCGGCGTGGGTAAAGGTGCGGGGACGCGCCCAAAAGGGTAAGATCCGGAGCGTTTAATGGCTTGACAATGCATGTAAGTCTGCTAAAGTTCGAGAAAAGCTGCACAAACAAACGATTCGCAAGGTGCCTAAGGTTATGAAGAATGTTTACGAGGTTCTGAGGCAGAAGGAAATGGAGTTGACCCGGCTGGAGAAAGAGGTAGAAGCTCTGCGGCTGGTGGCTCCGTTGCTTTCCGAGGAAAAGGAACTGAACTCTGACATGGTGAAAC
>JBAWBG010000145.1:0-11570 GCA_049589695.1 Candidatus Sulfotelmatobacter sp.
ACAGCTTTGCCCATTGCACAGCGCCTTGATTTGGTCGAGAGATACTCTCGCTATCGAGCTTGATTAGCGTTGCTATCTGATCTCTGCTCAAACCCAGTTCTTGCTGGCCAGCAACCGCTGTCCAGTACGCAGGTCCGTCGATACAACGCCGGTCGTAGGGCGGCCGTTGCTTCCAGTAAAGCTCCGAGAACCGCTCATGGGGAATGCCGCACACGAGCGCCATACCCTTTATATCCTCGAGTGTTTGCTCGAGGCAAAGGACGTTTCCATAATCGAAGACGACTGCCCGAACCGAACACTTTTGCGAAAGACCTTGTATGGCGCTATGTTTCGCAGTATCATGCATAAGTCGCATGATACACGCACAAACGTGCATAACCAAGCATATTCATGCACATGGCAGAATGAAACCAGAAGCGGAAGCAGGCCAAATCGCCCTAAAGGAAGAGCGTCACCAGTACATCCTGGAACTGCTTGACAGTGAGGGCCGAGTCCTCGCCGCGGACCTCAGCAGTCGATACAGGGTCTCTGAAGACACGATTCGTCGAGATCTGCGTGAATTGGCGAGCTCGGGAAAGATCCAGCGGGTACACGGCGGCGCCCTGCTTCGCCGTGCCGAGGCCGTTCCTTTCGTGTCTCGCCAACAAATCGACATGGAGAGCAAGATCGGAATCGCTCGAGCGGCGGCTGACATGATCCGTGAAGGTCAGGTGGTACTGATTGATGGAGGTACCACGAATCTAAGAATCGCTTCCTACCTTTCAAGAGTACGTTCGGCAACTATTGTTACCAACAGCCCACCGCTTGCGCTGGCGTTGGCGGATCATCCGAAGTTGAGCGTGCAGATGCTTGGAGGAAATTTTCTTAAACAGGAGCGGGTCACGACAGGCATCGAGACCATTCGTCGAGTAGAATCCATTCGCGCTGATCTCTGTTTTCTCGGAATGTGCAGTTTGCACCCGGAGGCCGGAATAACCGTCGGCGACCCAGAAGAAGCGTACGTGAAGCAAGCGATGATACGGGCTTCAACGGAAGTGGTTGGCCTGGTTTCACTTAGGAAAATGGGGACATCTCTGCCGTACCTCGTCGGTCCTGCTTCCCGGCTGACACGTTTGATCACCGATGCATCAGAAGAAGATATCCTGAATCCCTACCGCTCACAAGGCATAGAAATCACAAGTACGTAAACCGAAGCGGTTCGACACTTCTATAGGTGTGGTACGACCGTTGAAAAACTTATGAACAAGCGCTATCTCAGCTCCCACTTGTTTTCGTCATTGCTTCTTGCCTTAGGAATCATCTCCGCAACCACCGTTCTCGTAGCCCAAGACACCGATCGGCCGTGGATGAATTCCAAACTGTCGCCTGAAGAGCGTGCCGAACTGGCTCTAAAGCAGATGACGCTCGACGAGAAGTTGGCCCTCCTGCATGGGAACGGCATGGCAAACAATCCCAACTGGACGATGCCGCTTACCCCTCTTACAAACGGTGGCGCAGGTTATGTCGAGGGCGTAGAGCGTCTCGGCATTCCGCCGCTGGTCATTTCAGATGCAGCCTACGGAATACGGGATAGCGGTGTGAATGGAAGGTATGCAACCGCGATGCCCTCGAACTTGGGGGCGGCGTCCGCGTGGGATCCGGAATCTGCTTGTGCTTACGGCGAAGTGATCGGCAGCGAGCTTCGAGCGCAAGGCTTCGATATGACGCTTGGCGGCGGCGTCAACTTGGCCCGTGAGCCTCGGAACGGTCGTACCTTCGAATATGCCGGCGAAGATCCTTTGCTTGCCGGCACGATAGATGGAAACATGATGAAGTGCGAACAGGCGCAACACGTCGTCGGCGACATTAAGCACTACGCGCTGAACGACCAGGAGACCGGACGCAACTTCGTCAATGCCATCATTTCGAAACGGGCCATGCAGGAATCCGATCTGCTCGCTTTTCACATTGCGATCTCCATCGCAAATCCCGGTGCTGTGATGTGTTCCTACAATCGGATCAATGGAGACTACGGCTGCGAAAATTCTTACACGTTGCGAGACGTACTCAAGGGTCAGTGGGGCTTCCAAGGCTTCGTGATCTCTGACTGGACTGCAACTCACAGCACGGAGAAGGCATCAGTGAGCGGTCTTGATCAGGAACAGCCGATGGCCGACTACTTCGGTCCGAAGCTGAAAGAAGCGGTGGTTGCCGGGCGAGTACCCTTGTCGGAGATTGACGACCATGCCAGGCGAGTCCTGTATGCGGAGTTTCTCTCAGGGGTGGTTGACGACCCGCCTCGTCGAAAGAGCGTGGTCGACGTAGAGAAGGGTCTCGAAGTTGCGCAGCAAGTGGAAGAAAAAAGTATCGTTCTCTTGAAGAATACTCGTTCCGTGCTGCCAATTACCCAATCGATCCACAGTATTGCGATCATCGGGGGACATGCTGATGTCGGAATGCTCTCCGGTGGAGGATCGGCGCAAGTGGACCCGCCCGGCGGAAATGCCATCATGCCCGCGGGCAAGGGTGAGACCCACTGGCAAGATCACATCTGGTTTCCGACGTCTCCGCTGAAAGCTCTGCGAGCGCAGCTGCCGAACACGAAAATCGAATACGATTCGGGAACAGAGTTGAAGTCCGCAGTAAGTCTCGCCAAGGGTTCTGATCTCGCAATCGTCTTTGCGTACCAGTGGATGTCGGAAGGTATGGATCTACCGAGCCTGTCGCTTCCTGACAATCAGGATGCTTTGATCGAGCAGATTGCCGCAGCGAATCCTCGCACAATTGTTGTGCTCGAAACCGGTTCGGCCGTCACCATGCCATGGCTCGACAAAGTTGCCGCGGTAGTTGAGGCATGGTACGCAGGTAGTGCCGGACATAAAGCTTTGGCCAACGTTCTCGTTGGGAACGTCAATCCAACAGGTAAACTTCCCATCACTTTCCCGAAAAGTGAAACAGATCTGCCGCATCCTGTCATTCCGTCAATGCCACCTCAGGATCAAGCTCTCAGTTATACAGTCCACTACGATGAAGGATCCGAAGTTGGCTACAAGTGGTATGAGGCGAAGGACAAGCAGCCCCTATTTGCATTTGGCTTCGGTCTGTCCTACACCTCCTACGCATATTCGGGGATAAGCGTTGATTCCGCCGCCAAGACTGTCCGCTTCAGCCTCAGGAACACCGGCAAACAGACAGGCACCGAGATCGCGGAAGTGTACGCAAGATTGCCGAAGAGCGCGGACGAATCCTTCAAACGGCTGGCGGGGTGGAAGCGAGTCAGACTCGCGCCGGGTGAATCACAAACGGTCACGGTGGCGATCGATCCGCACGTCTTGCAGACCTTCGACGACACGACGGCCCGCTGGAACTTCGCGCCAGGCGATTACGAAATCATGGTTGGCGGATCTTCGGACAAGACGCCTCTCACAGGAAGTCTCTCGGTTCATTGAAATACTCACAAAGTAAGAGTATTTCTGTCGATCGAGCAATTCTCGATGCTTGCAACCCGAAGGGAACTTTTGATGGCTCGGACATTTAACCAGGTGCTTCGCTCCGTCGAGAGGTTTGCTTTTTGTTGCCTGATCGCAATCGCGCTTCCACTCAACGCACAACAGGCTGCGACAACGACCTGGACTGGTGTCGTTCGCACAGCCGCCGGACAAGCTATCCCAGGTGCGAAGGTGACAACATCCACGATGGGGAAAAAGCAGACGGCGATCACCGGATCTGATGGGAAGTTTTCGATCGAGAGCGTCGCACAAGAGCCACACACCGTGACTGTGCAGCTGCCCGGACACGATCCAACCGCACCGCTGGCGGTAAATATCAGCAGCGCTTCCGTTGTCCTGACGGTATCCGATCAAAACGTGCTATCGATAGCAGTCAATCCGCAAGCTGCCTCGAAAGTCTCGAACGCGGCCAGCGAAACGAGCGATGAGAAACTCTCCAGCCAAAAAGTAAATGAGTTGCCGTTGAATGGACGCGATTTCAGCACGCTGTTGTTGTTGGCAGCCGGCACGATGACCGACGTGAATGGGCAGACAAATTTCACCCAGCAATTTGCCATCAATGGACAGCGCGGCGTTGAGGCTGTCTTCGCGATGGACGGTGCTGATATTAGTGATCCTGAGATGGGCGGGAGTACGTTCACGAATTTCGACGTGGACGCAATTCAGGAATTGCAGTCGAGCTCAGGCTGGATGCCGGCGGACATCGGGCGAGGCGCGGCAGGTTTCACCAACATCGTGACACGATCCGGGAGAAGCGGATTTCACGGTTCGTTCTTCGAGTTTCTAAGGAACTCTGCCCTCGATGCGCGAAATTATTTCGATCACCCGTCGATTGCAGACCCGGGCCGTATCCCTCCGTTCCGGCGAAACGAGTTCGGATTTACCAACGGCGGGCCAGTCGTATTGCCGAACGTGTATGACGGACGCGACCGGACGTTCTATTTTGTACAGTATCAGGGGTTCAGGCAGGTGCTTGGAACAACCCAGGTACTTGCCGTGCCTACAGCAGCGGAGCGAGCGGGCCAGGATGTGGTGACGTATCCGGGCGGCAGCACAGACACACTGCACGTACCGGTAAATCCGGCGATTGCTTCCATACTGGCCCGTTATCCTCTCCCTAACAATCCGACCGGCGCGTATGGTGCGCGAACCTATGCTGCTCCTTCAAACGTGAACACGGATGCGAATCAGTTTTCCATCCGCTTCGATCAGAAAGTTGGCGCAAAAGGACAATTGTTTGGTCGATTCAACTACGACAATTTAACGGGACCGACAACAAATCCGGATCAAACATTGCTTGATCCGAGCTTCGGTGTGCGGTATGTAGACCGGCAGCGGAACGGCGTCATCACTTACACGCGCACCGTGTCTCCGCGCCTTCTCTGGTCGACGTCGGTGAGTTTCACGCGAACGACGCCTTCGTTTGTGACGCCGAACCGCACCGATCCAGCATTGAAGTTCATCGATGGCCTTTACGAGGCGTACAACAGCGCGGCGGGTTCGGTGATGGCTGGGTTCGGGAATTTGTTCCAGGGGCAATTGAATTTTGCGTGGACGACTACGCGCCACGCGGTGAAGTGGGGTGCGGAGGCGCGACTTAACCGCGACACGACATACTTCGGTACAAGTCCCAACGGCGAATATGATTTTGGCGGCGGGACGGTCTACTCGCCAGTGTTCATTCCTTCGGCTAGCGGACAGCACAATGTGCAAGTCGGCGATCCTCTGCCAGACACGCTAAGCAGTCTGTTGATCGGCTACCCGTACGGATACACGGTCGCAGTCGCGCCGCCCTACGCATCGAATGGTGCGCACATTGGGCCCGCGGCGATCAACCGTAATGACGTGAACGCTTACATCGAAGACACATGGAAAATCAATCCGCAATGGACCCTCGAATATGGGCTGCGCTATGAGCTCTACACGCCGATTTCGGAGCGGGCGAACCGAACCTCGAGTTTTCTGAATTCGTTCCCACCTGCGGGCGTCGGCCAGGAATACTTGATCAATCCGCAGCCTACTTATCAGACCGATTGGAACGGTTGGGGGCCGCGCGTTCAGGTTGACTGGAATGCTCCTCAGGCCATGCACGTGCACGTGGGCGGGGCGATCACGGTGATTCCGCCGAATATCTGGCAGGACAATCTTCTCACAGGGTCAACGCCCTACGTTGTCTATCCACGCGTCAACGCGGCGCAGAACGGGGAGATCGCCTACGGATTCCAAATCACACCGAACGAGTTGCCGCAGGTCTATAACACCGCCGGCGTGAATGTGTTGACCAGCGGCGATCCGAAAAAAGTGCCGGCGAATACTGTGATGGACGTAAATCGATATCAGCAGGATTTAGCAGCGCTGGCGCCGAGTCATCAGCTCTCGCTGCTGAGTCTGGCCGGCATCGACCGGCGCTTCGGCAATGGCTACCTGCAAACGTGGACGCTGGGACTGGAACGGTCTTTCGGCAGCCTCACGGCGGATGTTGCGTATGTGGGAACATCGGCATATCGACTTCCCAGAATGTCATATCCAAACGCATGTCCCGGAGCGGACTCGGCATTTGCTCGGTTTACAAACTTCGACGGTAGCGGCGCGGTGACGGGTGGTTTCGGATTCGAGTCCGTGATGACAGCGACGTCGCACTCGTCGTACAACGCCTTGCAGACCTCATTGTCGGGAAATGTTGGGCACGGTGGTCCGTCATTGCAGGCCGGCTACACCTGGGGCAAATCACTGGATGATGTCAGCGGCATCCTGGGAGGAGCAGGATCTACCGGCGCCGTCACGCAGTTTAGTCCGCAAGACCCGTTCGATACAAAACCGGAAAGAGGGCCGTCAAGCTTTGACGTGACCAACGCCTTCACGTTGAGCGCGGCCCAGGATTTGCATTTCGAGCATTTGGGACTTCAGTCGGATCGAACCAAGTTGTTGACGAAGGGCTGGGAGTTGCTCAGCATCTCGACGATCACGAGTGGTTCGCCGTTTACGGTGTACTCGGGGATCCAGCAGACGGGAGCGGGAACGATCGGGGCGGACCGGCCGGATCAGATCGGGATACCGGATCTCTCGAGCGCCGGCAATTCAATGCGACCGCGCGACGATTATTTTGGGCGGGGCGCGGACAACGCAAGCTTCTTTTCCATTCCCATCGGGATCGCAGGCGGGACTGGACCAAACTCCGGGCGCTTCGGAACGCTCGGCCGTAATACATTTCGCGGACCCGCATATTACGATTTCGATTTTGCGCTCATCAAGACGACTCCGATTGGCCACCGCGAGAGCGGTTCGGAGATAGCCGACCTGCAATTCCGCGGAGAGTTATTTAATCTGTTTAACATCGTCAACATGGGGCTGCCCGCGAACATCATCGCGGGTACAGGGTTTGGCATGATCAGCAAGACCGCGGGAACTTCGCGGCAAATTCAGTTTTCGCTCAAGCTCATCTATTGAGGAGCGTCCTGCACCGACACAGGGTTGAGGGGAGGATAGAAACATTCAACTGCTCTCCACCTCGAGTTTCCGATCACACAGCAACGATGAAGCATTCCTTTGACACGGTCTCTTAACAGCCAGAGCCTTTATCTTCTGTGCCCCTAGGTCGTGGTAACTCGACCGTCAAAATTGCGGCGCGGACTTAACTTGGAAGGATCCGTTCGACAACTCCGAGATCACGAGCAATCCGGAAGTCATTGCGGGCCAGAAGTCGGCTTGGAGGAAGTTTGCCGGTACGCCTGACGTGGTGCGACCAGCCTGAGAAAACGCGGGCTAGTGGAGGGAACTTCGGATGTGGCGCGCCACTCTGGATGGTCTTGGTGCGGAAGGGGGGATTTGAATTGTCCCTCATACGCATCTAAAGGACTTGCAGAGCGCCGGGACGCTCTATTTGGACTGCAAGACCGCCTAAAACATCGATATCGGACTGCAGATGGACTGTGTGGAAATGGCGGCAGTAGACCATGCGCTTATTCGCCTTGTGTTCGCTTCTTACTCGTAGAATACAGCGCGTTGTAGGCTTGGCATGGGGGCTGGAAACCCCCACAGTGATTTTCAAAAGGAGAACATCATGGCCGTTCCCATCATCACAATCGTCACTCGGCACAGCCCGACATGCTCGCGCCGTGGCGAACAGTACCAACGCTGCGATTGTTGGAAGCATTTGCGCTGGTTCGAGGACGGCAGGGTCCGCTGGAAAGCCACGAAGGAGCGGACGTGGGCAGGCGCAGAACGGGCCAAGCAAGAGATGATTGCGGAGCGTAACGGCAGCGCCAACGCCGTCGAAGAAAATCACGTTACCGTCGCACAAGCTATCGAAGTCTTCCTGTCGGAGAAGGCGAGTCAGAATCTATCCGACAGCGTGATCGGAAAATATACGCGTGAACTGGAACGGCTTCGCATCTTTTTAGAGGACCTGGCAGTCTTGCGGCTGCAGGATGTTCGTCTGCCGCATCTCACGGCCTACCGCGCTACTTGGCCAGAGTTTTATCCGGAGAGCTTGACGCGCAGCAAAGTCCAAGAACGCCTCAAGAGTTTTTTCCGCTACGCCGCGTTCGCCTATCATCTTCCTCGCAATCCGGCGCAAGGGGGCAAAGGTTTCGGGCTGACGCCGATCAAGGTTGAGACTTCGCCGACGATGCCGCTAGAGCCGAACGAATACATCGCTTTGCTGACCGCAACTGTGCAGTTCCGACCGCCCGCACGTGAGCGTCTTCATGCGCTCGTGCAGATCGGCCGATGGAGCGGGTTGGCGATTCAAGACGCCGTTTGCTTGCCGCGCACGAGCCTGCGGCGGGACATGGATGGCAATGGGTTGGTTGTCACTGCGCGAGCGAAGAATGGGAACAACGTGGAGGTCCCGATCCCCGGCTACGTTGCGACCGAACTGGAAGCTCTGCTCAACGGCAACCCTGCATATTTCTTTTGGACCGGCCGCGATCCCGAGACTGCGACGAAGAGCTACTCAAAGGCGGTGAGCGAGCTGTTCAAGAAAGCTAGCATCGATTCCGGTAACTCATCCATGCGATTCCATCGCCTGCGCGATACGTTCGCAGTCGAGAACCTCAAGAAACGTATCCCGATGGAAGATGTATCGCGCATGCTCGGTCACTCCAGTATCAAGACGACCGAGAAGCATTACGCCCAGTGGGTGCAAGGTCGGCAGGACGTGCTTAACAAATCCGTGATCGCATCGTGGGGGGAGCCTGCAATAGTGGCAGCCGAAACAAGATGAAATTTCATCGCTTCATTCCCGGCAAAGAGCCACAGGTCCTAACCTCAGTGAGTGATGAGTGTGCTGCCGGACAGTGCGCCGACTGCCCTGGCATCTTCGAGCGCGAGGAGCATGGCGAAGAAGCCATTTTCTGCGTTCACAACTGTCATAAGAAGAGGAATCGGTTCGAGTGTCCGGCGTGCGGTGGAATCACGATTGACCAGAAGGCGGGCGCGTTTGAGAATCTCTTGGCGGGTCGGGTCACTTGCCAGCATTGCGGGCATGAGTTCACGGTGAGCACAAGGCCGCACGAAGCCTAAATTCCATGTAGCAAACAAACGGCGAAACTCGTATTATGTAGCAGTGGACGAAGGCCGCAAGCACGTGATCGGCATCATGGCAGCGATCCTTACCAGCCTGCACATGCGCACGGCGGACGATCTGTTCGGCGGCCCGATGGGGAGCCCAAGGACGGATAAATTAATAGCGGCCAGTGTTCAATGGGCACGACTGATTATGGATAAGATTGACGAACTGTCGTAAAGCCATGGATCAGAACCAAGCCATCATCAAGGCGAAGCAGTTCGCACAGACAGCCTATGCGGCAGCGATGGATACCATCGTTCGAGAGAGCCGGGACGACCTCGCGCAGATGCACAGCCGCTTAGCCGCTCGCGGCATGATCCTCTCAGGTCAGACGGTTACGGAGACCGCTCGGGTTACAGGAGAGCAGATACGAGCGTTGATACAAGCTCGATTGGACTCGATCCTGGAAGGTTATGGGATTTATGGAGTGGATATCGATGACGAAATGGCGACACGCCTCTCCTATGACATTGTGGGTGAAGCGTCCCAAATGATTGACAGGGAGGCAAAGACGCGTGCTTTTCCAGCGGGAATGCCACCCAACGCGCTCGCTGTATATGCTCATGCGCTAGAGCAGAACGTCGGCATTTCAGCCGCCTGGGTCAGGGTTCAGATTGACCGGATGAGGCACATGCCTAAGAAGAGCGAAGGGCCATCTGTCACCACAATCTACAACGTCCAGGGCGACAACGCGCGCGTGAACGTCAATAGTAACGACCACTCCGTGAACGTCGTCACCAAGTCCAAGGAGGAGTTCTTCGCCACCTTGAAACAACGGATCGAATCGGGAATTCCAGAGGGCGGGGAAAGGCAGAAAATCCTCAGCGCGATGACCGCTTTGCAGGAATCACACGGACAGCCGTCCTTCGCCCGACGTTATGCTGACTTCATCGCAGTAGCCGCGAACCACATGGCGCTGCTCGCACCCTTCATCCCCGCGCTCACGGAGATGCTTCACAAGGTATTGAGCTGAGCGGTCTTGCCGGTCTAGGAATGAAGCGAATCGCGGCGTGTCGGGCATTCGAGGCGCTTGATGAGCAGTACGATGGCGGGAAGCGCGTACCGGCGACCGTGGCCGCAATCTCGGATGCCGTGCGATGGGCGGAAGAAATTATGCGCGAGATTGATTCACGCTGGCCTTCGCGTCAATAGCAGCAACTCCGTGTTAGACTGAAGGAGTCTCATACACATCCCTCCGCAGCGCCCTTCTTGGCGTCGGTCTCTTGTGCAGTCTGATGATCGGCACGGGAGGCCCTATGACTACCGCATTCGATAACGAAGAATCAATGACTCACGAAGAAATCCTACTTCGATTCAAAAAGATCATGGGCAGGGCGATGACCACCGAGGAAAGGCACATCTTCTTTTTGCCCGCTGAGCCTCAAGCGGAGACAGAGAAACGCTGAATGCGGCGGCTTGCTGGACGGCCTAGCGGTTGGTCTTTCGCCCTTGTTTCGGCGCGAATCGTAACCCCTGGCTAGTCGCGTGGATCTTCCAATCGGAATATGCGCTCTAGCTCCCTCTGTTTCTTTGCTGCTTTCAGTTGGGCTTCCGCCGCAAGACTTTCTCTTTCGTATAGGGACATGGCACTCGGATAGTCTTGAATCCGGGTTTCGCAGGCTATGATTCGCGGGTGAGGTTTAGGCATGGTCTTTCACCTGTGGGACTCTCATCCATGATAGGGCGATGCGAGAATGCCTGTCTGTCCGCTAGCCCACACATAGTCAGTTTCCGACTTCCCGTGCCATTCCCGTGCCGTTAACGTTCGCAATCCGTAAGATTCGCTGTCGCAAACGTGGAGAACGGGCACCGGCGCGAACTCCGTTCGCTCTAGCAGGGTGAGTGGAGTCTGGTCTATGCTGCAGTGGAATTAGCGAGTTCGTTACAGATTTCGTGGATGATTTCTCGCCTGATCTCATATTCGAGAATCTGGGCGTCGCTTGCTACCCCGAAACTTCGCGACTCCAAAATCTCGCGTTGCCTTCTGAGCAACTGATCCAGTTCGGCGCGCTTCTCTTCCAGGCAATGAATTTCCATGGTGCCTCCATTCGGCGAAGCGGCACCTTGGCGAGTAACTTTGATTTTCATCAATGGTAGGATCGCGCGCAATACCCCACACACCCGATTAACACGCGAGGTTGTTATGCGGCATCAAATTCACTGCCAGCGAGATTCCGGGTCCTCAATGACAGAGTGAGTTTATGGATGATCCCAGCGTTGAGAAACTCAGCGATGAACTCCAACGGCTGATGCGGGAGCAAATTGAGAGTCTAGCAAAGCAGACTTTCCTGGGGATAACCCCGGAAGAATTGCGTCAGGAAAAGCGGCGATTGCAACGCATCCGCGAAGTGTCGGCCGATTATTTGCAGGCTTTGAAAACAACCCGCTCCTAGCTGGCGGAATGCCAGGCGTTTGTGGTAAACAGGATGGTCCATCTGGAGAGGGGAAGAGTATGGCCGAAAAGTCGAGTGTGACTCTGCCTGGAACTGTTGAGAAAATCATTACGCCTTCAC
>JBAWBG010000146.1:0-20277 GCA_049589695.1 Candidatus Sulfotelmatobacter sp.
CCCGACTGGTTTACATAGGACGTGTTGACCGGCGTGGCTACGCCATTCAGCGTCAACGTATCGTAGTAAACCATTCCTCCGGCCTGGTGAAGATTCCACGTGAGATGGTTCCAAGTGTTGGGCAGAATATCGACGTTGGCTTTGCAGGAAATTCCAGTGGGTTCCCATTTCCCTGCCGTATCGTTCCAGATGTCCCACTGGCCCGGAGGGTCGTCGCCTTTCAAGTTGCACTCTGATCCCCACGTAAACCGCATCGGAGTTCCACCCGCCCCGCTGGTGGTATCGTCGTAGCCCTGATTGACGTCGAATTCCAAAGCTTGTGGCGCGTCGACGTTGTCGATCCAAAAATACAAGTCGTAGGTAAATGTGGTAACGCCATTTCCACCCGCTATGGGATTGAAGTATAAGTAGTTGGAATACCCATAGTCCGAAGCGAGCGGGGCCGCGGTTCCCGGGCCCATGCTGAAACGCGCCGCCTTACCATCCATTGCAGGTGCCGGCGCTGGAGGCGATTGATCCATGGTCATGCTTGAAACAGGCACGTACTGGCTCTCACCGGCGGCACATAGTTGTCCCGCACGCTGAACGCCCGCGGGAAATACTGCCGAACAGGATTGCCATCCGGGCGTGTTTTGTATGCTGCTGATGGTGGTCGTCGCTTGCGATGTCACCGTAATGTTCAACGGGATAGCTGAGACATCGCCAGTGGAGCACGGCAGCGCCGCACAAGTTAATTCTTCCGCCATCACCAACAGCGTGTGCTTACCGGGCGCGGCAAAGATCTGGGTGTTGATGGAATTCGAAGATGTGTAATAGACGGAGACATTATCAACGTAAACGCGCATGAAAAAGATTGGGTTCTTCGGAGTTGCCGAGGCAACGACGTTAATCGGAGAAGTGACACTCGCGCCTGCGCCAGGACTGGAAATTGTGAGAGGAAAATTGTTCGAGCCGCTTCCCCAATCTGCGGTAACAGGATTCTGGGCCGCGGGAGCCGGCAAATTGCTGCTGCTGGCAGACCACGTAATCGGCACCGGAGCGGTGGACGGATAAGTGGGTTGCGACGGAGTGGCGGGCGGGGTAGGTGCAGGCGTAGTTGTACTCATAGCGCCGGAGTTGCTACATCCTTCCACCACCATACTGAGGGTGAGCAAAAAGAAAGCCGTGAAAAGGAATCGGCCGCTACCAAGATAGGCCCGGACCGCGCGCATAAATACCAACCTCCAAGAAACAGGTGGCCGACGCAGGGAAATCCAAGATCGGAGCGGCGAACAGTATGTCACCGTACGTGCAGGCTCTCAAACTATGAAGGGGCCAGAACTGCTCGAGCAATACGGGAAGCACCGTAAGTGCTGAATTGATTTCACTCAATTCGAGGTTTGGTTCCATAGCCGTAGAGCTTAGGACTAAGGTTGTTCGTCCCAGTTCAACTTCCTCTGGAAAGCAAAGAATCTCTCCATTGCAAATCTCTAGGAGAAAACTTTTCATTAGCTACGGTAATTGTCTGATTTGCAATCGGGGCGTTGGAATAAACACTAAATTCCAATCAGATTACTGATCTCTAAAGCACTTTGAGGACTGAGATGCCTGAACAAGAAACTATCGAACGAGCTCATGAGGATGCCCGTGAGGGCAAGTCCCCGTCTACGCAAGCAGGAGAATTCGTGCGCGAAGAAATTCATCACGTGCGTGAAGGAAAACATGGAGCGCGGTCGCCGCAACAAGCAATTGCCATTGGATTATCGAAGGCGCGCCGGGCTGGGGTGAAACTTCCGCCGCCGAAGGGCTCGGCCTCCGTTCGCAGGAAAGCAGCAGAAGATGAGGAAGCGGCTGAGCGCCCACGCCGTAAGCCATCGCGGACGCGCTCGCGGGCGACGGAAAATGCCTTGAAGCGCGAAGGTCGCAGCTCCGCGACTAAGACAGCGTTGTCGCGGCAAGGTAAGCGCAGCGCTGCAAAGCGCGGAAAAACCGCGCGCAGCAGATCCGCGGCTAAGGCTGCCAGAACCAGAAGAGCTCATTCTTGATTTAATCTCGCTTGATTTAGTCTCCGCTTGATTGGCAGTGGTCCATGGTTAATGGAATTTGTATTCAAAAATGAGTGAAGTTTTTGAAGAGCAACCACCGACCTAACAAATGTCATCTGTTGTGCATCGATTCGAATCGATAGTGCAGCTTCCGCCAGGAACACGTGAGCGATGCTGGCGATTCGCGACTCGTAGTGACGGCGATTTGGGCCGCTCCCCATGCTGATCGTCTACACAAGCATTTCGACGTTTAAGCACGGGGGACAGAATGTTGGCGGAGCTTGGGGCATCTCTCAGTAAGCGCCTGAGCCCGACATTTCTCTCGATTCTGCTGGTAATAACCGTTGCCGCGCTTGGAGTGCTCTGGAGGGGATGCCAGGGACTGCCGAAATACATTGCGGATTGCCCGGTTACGCCCACGGCCCCGTCAGACATTTCTTCGATCCCCGCGCCAATAGAGCCTCCGCCGGCGGCTTTGTGCGGATTCCCGCTCACGATTTCAACACCCGATCAAGGAACAAGCGTAAATACTCCGGCAACATTGCAGGTGCAAGCTCAGCCTGCAGATCAGCTTTACTGGATGAGAGTTTATGTGGACAACGTGGCGGTTTACTACTCTTACACGCCAACTATCAGTGAATATTTGTTTATGGAGCCGGGGCAGCACACCATTGAAGTGGTTGCCGAAGATGTTGCGGGATACATTGCGACGGCCACCACTCAAGTGACGGTGGCACAGGAGATGCCGGGAGTCGCAGGGATTCAGAATCTTCCGGGCTGGCAGTCATGTTCCGCGGTACTCCAGAACGGATTCACCTGTGCCGCGGGGTTAGGCACGGCCTCATCGAAATTAATTCAAGGTCAGTCTTCGCCATCGCTCGATGGCACTTCCGCGGAGTTCACGATGGGTGGACCTCACCCATATTCCAACGAACTCTACTGGTATACGCTCGGAGGCGGTCACGACGTGAGTCACTTTAGCTACGATCTGTGGTTTTACGTTGACATTGGCAATGCGCCGCAGTCGCTGGAATTTGATCTGAACCAGGCTTTCAGCGGAACCCGCTGGACGTGGGGCACGCAATGCGACTTCAATCAGACCGGAGAGTGGAATATCTGGGATCCGCTGCATGGAATATGGGTCCCGATCCAGATACCATGCAAACATTTCCCCTCGCAAACCTGGATACATCTGGTATGGAATTTCGAGCGCGTCGGAAACCAAGTTCATTACATAAGTCTGAGCGTCGCTGGCAATACATACAATGTGGATGTCTACTATACCGCCCAGCCGAAGTGGTACCAGGAAGGAATGAACATCCAGTTTCAACTTGATGGTAACTATAAACAAGAGCCCTACAATGTCTGGCTGGACGAAGTGAACCTCAACGCGTATTAGTTCTCCGAAGTCTGCGTGAAGCTACTGCCCAAGCAGCGCGATGTCGTTGATACGGCGGACTCTGTAGCAGCGACAGGACCTTCCATTAGCAAGCAACCACATACAGGAAATCTATCATCTCCCGTTCGCGCGGTGGAAAGAGGGACACTTTACTTCGCGTACGAAAGAGGTAGAGATGTGCAAGGCAAGAACAAACTCTCGATGGTTGCAGCGCTGGCTTTCGCTTTCATCTGCTCCCATGTCAGCGGGCAAGCGTCCAAATCATCAGACCCCGGTATTCAACTCAGTCTTCTTGGGAGCACGCTGAAATGTTCCCAAACACTACCGGCCGAATCCATCCAAGTCCCCCAGCCGCTCGTGAACCGGGCAAAGTTAAAAGCTCGGCTCGTGAGTCTACTGCGCGACAGCCTCTTCGACGATGCAAAAGGCATTGTGAATATCGCGCGGGAAAAAGAGATAAGGAAACCTGCAAATAAGTTGGGAAGAGAGAAAGAGAGTGATTAAAGCTCCCGCGGCGGTGTGACACCGTCTTAGCAAACCACGCCACCCAGGGCAAACTCAGGTGCCACAACCGGCATCGAAATATGATCTTGTGCCCGGAAAGGCAGTGCGCCGCACTCTTAGCGATCCAAGGGAACTGCTCGGGCACCGTCTTCGTCCGTTATGCTCTCTCATATTCCTCCGGAGGATAACCTCGATGCGGTGTGCCTTTGACCTTTATCCATGGACTTCCTTGAAAGAATCGAATCTGATTCAGAAGAAGCGAATCGATGGCTAGCCTTGTGCAACCGATCGTCTGGCCCGGACGCCCTTATCCGCTAGGTGCAACATGGGATGGCGAAGGCGTGAACTTCGCTCTGTACTCCGAACACACGGAAAAGGTAGAGCTGTGTCTGTTCGACAACTTAGGCAAGCGCGAGACTACCCGGGTGGCGCTGCCTGAGCAAACTGACATGGTGTGGCACGGCTATTTGCCGGAGGTTCGTCCAGGACAACTGTACGGCTACCGGGCGTACGGGCCATACGCTCCGGAACAAGGCCAGCGCTTTAACCCCAACAAGCTTCTGCTCGACCCTTACGGCAAACAGACTCTGGGGACGATCCATTGGAGCGATTCGCACTTTGGCTACAAGGTGGGCCACAAGCAGGAAGATTTATCTTTCGACCGGCGTGACAATGCCGCGGGAATGCCGAAGAACCGCGTAATTGATTCCGCTTTTACCTGGGGCACGGACGCTCCTCCGCGTATTCCCTGGCACAAGACTTTGATTTATGAACTCCATGTAAAAGGTTTCACCATGTGCCACCCTGACGTTCCCGCACATTTGCGCGGTACGTATGCTGGCCTCGCGACCGCTCCGATCATCGACTACCTCACGCGGCTGGGAGTAACTTCGATCGAACTGATGCCGGTGCACAGTTTTGTGGACGATCGTCAATTGGTGGAACGAGGTCTACGAAATTACTGGGGTTATAACTCCATCGGTTTTTTTGCTCTCGAGCCTCGTTACCTGGCGACGAGTTCCATCCGCGAATTCAAGACCATGGTGAAGACTTTGCATTCCGCGGGGCTGGAAGTGATTCTCGACGTGGTCTACAACCACACCGCCGAGGGCAACAACCTTGGACCCACGTTGTCATTAAAGGGCATCGACAACAGCACTTATTACCGTCTCAGGCCGGACAATCAACGCTATTACACGGATTACACGGGCACGGGCAACACTCTGAATATGCAGCATCCCCGCGTACTGCAGCTCATCATGGACAGCCTGCGATATTGGGTTCTGGAGATGCATGTGGACGGATTCCGCTTTGACCTGGCTGCCACGCTGGCGCGCGAGCTCCATGAAGTCAACCGTCTTGGCGCTTTCCTCGACATCATTCATCAGGATCCCATCCTCTCGCAGGTGAAGCTGATTGCCGAACCCTGGGATCTGGGGGAAGGCGGATATCAGGTGGGGAATTTTCCGGTGGGATGGGCGGAGTGGAACGATCGCTACCGCGACACGGTGCGGTCTTATTGGAAAGGCGATGAAGGAGTGGTCGGAGATTTGGCTTATCGCATCACGGGTTCGAGCGATCTTTACGCGCATAGCGGAAGACGTCCTTATGCCAGCGTGAATTTCATTACAGCCCATGACGGCTTCACTTTGCAGGATCTGGTCAGCTACAACGAAAAGCACAATGAAGCGAACGGCGAAAATAATCGCGACGGCAATAACAATAACCGAAGCTGGAATTGTGGGGTAGAAGGGCCAACTGACGATCCGGATATCCAGGCTCTGCGGGCCAAGCAGAAACGGAATCTGCTGGCAACGTTGCTACTCTCGCAGGGTGTTCCCATGATGTATGCCGGCGATGCTATCGGGCACACGCAAAACGGAAACAACAACGCCTACTGCCAGGATAACGAGATCAGTTGGTTGAATTGGAATCTGAAGCCCGAGGATCGCGATCTGTTCGCGTTCGTTCAGCGCATGATCAACCTGCGCAAGCGGCATCCGGTTTTTCGCAGGCGCCATTTTTTTCAAGGCCGGCCCATCAAGGGCGCGAATGTGAAAGACGTGCTCTGGCTAAATCCCAGCGGCAATGAGATGAACGAAGACGAGTGGCACGATTCTTCCGTCCACGCGCTGGGAATGTTTCTTTCCGGCCAGGGATTGGAGGAAACCGACGAACGCGGCCGCAAAGTGAGTGATACTGATTTTCTGGTGCTCCTGAACCCGTATCACGAAGATGTGCCGTTCACTTTGCCGGCGTTCCGCAAAGGATCGCGCTGGATCGGATGGATGGATACTTCGCGAGAAGGCGGTTTGCGATCCACTGAGACGTATGATTCCGGTACGCCCTATCCCTTGCAGGCACGGTCCATGGTGGTGCTGATGGAACGTCATGTGAACGGCAAGAAGGAAGACTCGAATGAAGCGCCGTCATAACATGCCGTTCGGTGCAGAGTACCGCGACGATGGGAAGGTTCGGTTTCGGTTGTGGGCTCCGGCAGCGCGGCAGGTGGAGATCTCCCTCGAAGGTTCCAAAGAGTCTAAGCGGATTGCGCTTGAACGGCGCGAGCACGGCTGGTTCGAACTTGTCACGAACGTCGCGAAGCCTGGAACTCTTTACCGCTTTCGAATTAACGGGGACAAAGAAGTTCGCGATCCGGCTTCACGATTTCAACCGCAGGATGTGCACGGGCCCAGCGAAGTCATCGATTCCCAAAGTTTCGATTGGAAAGACGACGCGTGGCAAGGTCGGAGTTGGAATGAAGCCGTTATTTACGAATTGCATGTCGGAGCCTTCGCGCGTCCCGGAACTTTTTCCGCTGTAGAGAAGCGGCTCGATTACCTGGCCGAGTTGGGTGTTACGGCTATCGAACAGATGCCGGTATCTGATTTTCCGGGGAGGCGAAACTGGGGCTACGACGGCGTTTTCCCATTTGCTCCCGACAGCATGTATGGCCGGCCAGAGGATTTGAAAGGCTTGGTGCAGGCGGCTCACCAGCGCGGAATGATGATCCTGCTGGATGTTGTCTATAACCATTTTGGCCCGGAGGGAAATTATCTGGGCGTTTATGCTCCTCAGTTTTTTACCGACCGCCACAAGACTCCCTGGGGCAAGGGCATAAATTTCGACGGCGCGCAGAGCCGAGTGGTGCGTGACTTCTTCATTCAGAACGCCTTGTATTGGCTTACTGAATATCGTTTCGACGGATTGCGGCTGGATGCGGTGCATGCCATTCTTGACGATTCCACTCCTGACATCCTGACGGAATTGGCTGATACGGTTCGCAACACGGTCGGGACCGAACGGCAAGTACATCTGATCCTTGAAAACGAGCGAAATCAAGCAAAGTATCTTAGACGAAGTGAACAATGCCGCATGCTAGCCTATGACGCGCAGTGGGACGACGATATTCACCACGCGCTGCACGTGCTGATTACCCGCGAGAACGATGGTTATTATTTCGATTATGCGAAACAACCGCTTGATCAACTGGGCCGTTGCCTGGTAAGTGGATTTGCCTATCAAGGCGACGTTTCTCTTTACCGGAATGGCGAGAGGCGTGGCGAAACTACGAACGGACTGCCGCTTACGGCGTTTGTGACATTTCTGCAGAATCACGATCAGATCGGCAACCGTGCGTTCGGAGAGAGGATCGTTACTCTTGCGGATGCGCGGGCGGTTCGGGCGGCGGTGGAGATTCTTTTACTGGCTCCCTCTCCGCCAATGCTTTTTATGGGAGAAGAGTTTGGAACGCAGACGCCATTTCTTTTCTTCTGCGATTTTGAAAGAGACTTGGCTGCCGCTGTTACCGCCGGCCGGCGAAACGAGTTCGCCCATTTCACAAGATTCAACGATCCCGAGGCTCGCAAAGGAATTCCTGATCCAAATGCGGAATCAACGTTTGACGCTTCTCGATTGGAGTGGAACGAGCTTGAACAACCGAAACATCAGGATTGGTTGCGATTTTATCGACAGCTATTAAAACTGCGGAAAGAGCATATTTTCTCCAGGCTTTCTTCGGCATGCAAAATCGAAGCCCGGTATACCGCTCTTGAAGATCTGGGATTGACTGCAGAATGGAAATTTGGGGACCGATCGAAACTGACGCTCCTGGCAAACCTTGGCGCCGATCCACTTACGGCAGCGGCTGCGCCAAACAGTCCGATCCTGTACGCCAGTGAACAGGTTCGCGAGGACGAACTCAGGCGGGGAACTCTGCCACCTGAGTCCGTAGTTTGGTTTTTGGAATCATGACAGCGCATTCCAACATACCGCGCGCAACCTATCGGCTGCAGCTGAATCGCGATTTTACTTTCGCTCAGGCGACGGCGATCGTTCCTTACCTCTCCACTCTCGGCATCAGCCATTGCTATATCTCGCCATTCCTGAAGGCGCGGCCAGGGAGCATGCACGGCTACGACATCGTTGATCACAATTCGTTAAACCCCGAGATTGGAACTCCGGAAGAATTCGATCGATTTGTCGCCGCTCTCAGAGAGCACGACATGGGATTGATTGTCGATATCGTGCCCAACCACATGGGAATTATGGGCAGCGACAACGCGTGGTGGCTGGACGTGCTGGAAAACGGCGAGGCTTCGATCTATGCCTGTTTTTTCGATATTGACTGGCATCCGCTGAAAGAGGAGCTACACGGAAAAGTGCTCATGCCTGTCCTGCATGACCATTACGGCGCGGTGCTGGAGAGCGGCGAGTTGAGGATTGCGTTTCGCGCTGAGCGCGGCGAATTCGATGTGACCTATCGCGATCACCGATTTCCGGTGGATCCCAAAGAGTACCCCCGCATTTTGCAGACGTGCGCAGACTCTCCGGCCGGTAAACTGGGAGCGGACAATCTGGATTTGCTGGAGTTTCAGAGTCTGATCACAGCTTTCGGCCATTTGCCGGCGCGACAGGAGATCAGCACCGATCGAATCGCTGAGCGCAATCGGGACAAAGAGATTCACAAGCGCCGGTTGGCGGCTTTGTGCGAACGATCGCCGGAGATCGCCGCCTGCATTCTGCAAGCGATCGAGTCGATTAACGGAACCCCCGGAGACGCAGCAAGTTTTGAGCAACTCCACGAACTCATTAAGGCGCAGGCCTTCCGCCTGGCGAATTGGCGGGTCGCATCCGATGACATAAACTACCGACGTTTTTTTGATACCAATGATCTCGCGGGTCTTTGCATGGAAAACGAGGCGGTATTCCAGGCCACTCACCGCCTTATTCTGGATTTTGTGTCGCAGGGCAAGGTGGATGGTCTTCGCGTGGATCATCCCGACGGGCTGTACGACCCTGCGCATTATTTCAACCGGTTAAAACAGGCCATCGTTGAAGCTGCGCACAATTCCGAGTCCACGAAAAATGCCGAGTCTACGCAAGAAGAGTCGCGCTACGTGGTCATTGAGAAGATCCTTACGGGCTCGGAACGGTTGCCGGAGGAGTGGCCCGTGTGCGGCACAACCGGCTACGATTTTTCGAACCTGGTGAATGGTCTCTATGTCGACCCGGCGGCCGTCGCGCGGTTCGACAGCCTTTACCGAAGTTTCACCGGCGTCGAAGCCAGCTATGACGACCTCGCCTACCGCTGCAGAAAACTGATTGTTCGAGTGGCGCTCGCCAGTGAACTAAACCTGTTGGCCAATCAGTTGACCCGAATTGCTCTTTCCAAACGAACAACCTGCGACTTCACCCTGAACAGCTTGCGCGACGCACTGATGGAAGTAGTTGCCAACTTTCCGGTGTACCGCACCTATGTAACCCCTGAGGGTATCTCCGAGAATGATGCAGGGTATATTCGCCGCGCAATTGCACTGGCGAAGTGGAGAAGTCCGGCTGCCGATACGAGCGTGTTCGATTTTGTCAGGGATGTGCTTTTGACCAGCATTGCGGAGGGACAGGATCCTGCTTATCAAGAAGCCGTCAGGAGCTTCGCAATGAAATTCCAGCAGTTCAGCAGTCCGGTGATGGCAAAAGGCCTGGAGGACACAGCTTTTTATCGCTACAACCGGCTGGTCTCGCTGAATGACGTGGGCTCTGATCTGCATCGCTTCGGAACCACCACCGCGGATTTTCATAAGGCAAATCAGGAACGTTTGCGGGACTGGCCTCACACTATGCTGGCGACCAGCACGCATGATTCGAAACGCTCGGAAGATGTGCGCGCACGGATTGATGTTCTATCGGAGATGCCCGGATTGTGGAGACTTCGTGTACGGGACTGGAGAAGGTTCAATCGCGTCCATCGAAGTAAAGTGAATGATAAACCTGCTCCTTCCCCGAACGACGAATACTTGCTTTACCAAACGTTAATCGGCGCATGGCCACTAGAGCCATCGCAGTCTGAAAACGACTGGCGGAATTTCAGCGAGCGAATTGAGAACTACATGCTGAAGGCGATCCGCGAAGCCAAGCAGAACACGAGTTGGATCAATCGAAATGGTGAATACGAAACGGCAGTTTCTTCGTTTGTGAAGGCGTTATTAAGTCCAGACGAACAGAATCGCTTTATGAATGATTTTGTTCCCTTCCAGCGACGCATTGCGCATATCGGCCTGTGGAATAGCCTCTCTCAGACATTGCTCAAGCTAACATGCCCCGGAGTCCCCGATATTTATCAGGGGAACGATTTGTGGGATTTCAGCCTGGTAGATCCGGACAACCGCCGCCCGGTCGATTATGAACGGCGTCGGCAGGTGTTTAAGAGAATCCGCAGATTGAACGGCGAGACAAATTCGGCATCGACGGCGGAATTGATGGAGACGCCTGAAGATGGGTGCTTGAAATTGTATGTGATTTGGAAAACGCTCTGCTTGCGCAAAGAATATCCGGAGCTTTTTCGAATGGGCGATTATGTTCCTTTGGAGGTTTGGGGAGCGAAGGCGAATCACGCGGTCGCATTTATTAGGAAGTTCGAAAGCACAAGTTTGCTCGTGATCGTTCCGCGGTTGGTGAGTGGGATACTGAATGGTTCGGAGCGTCCTACGGCCCGGTCTGAGGTGTGGAAAGATACTCGTATTCAATTGCCAGCATGCGTTTGTAACAGAACTTACCGCAACATGTTTGCCGCCGAAACTCTGCCTGTGGAGAAAACTGAGACCGGCTCTGCGATTTACCTCTCGAGCGCCCTAGCCAGCTTTCCGGTGGCGCTTTACCTGCAGAGCGGAACGACGTAGTAGTCCCCCTACAGGATTTGCCCTATGGACATCCCGAAATTCCCACTATAATTTCAGATTGACCTTACTTTATTGCAGGCTCTCCGCCCCTGCAGTTGAGGTATTTTGATGACGAACTTACTCCCCTCCCCCCAGCAACCGGCAAACTGGCGCGAGCTTTACACAGCCGCACTCTTCGAAACAGATCGTAACCGTATACCGGCCCGAATCGCGGATGCCGAACACGCGATCGTGGCCCGTGCGCGCGAACTTTTCGCAGCGGGCAACGACACCATCGAAGAAGACCAGGCCTTGGATGACGCACTTTACGCGCTGCGTGCGCTGCAAAGTTGCCTGGCAATGCAGGCTGTAGCTGCTTAAGCGAACACTTGCATCTATTTCAAAATATTCCCTTCCTCGGTGCGGATCGCATCGCTTCCGCCGCGAGTGCGCTTTGGCGTTTTTTGTTTTTAGCATCCGCGTACCCCGCGAGCTAGCTTCGCCGGGAGCTGAAGCAGTTGTGCATTCACCTCCTCCTTGGCTTTTCTTTTTTGCATCGAAATGCTGCCACCGGAGCGTGTTGAGCTTCTTGAAAGTATTCTTTGCGGCAGAAAATGTGTAGTTTTGACGTCAGTTCTTTCTTGACCTCGCACGGTTCTAGGCGAGATCTGGAGCGTGATGGCCGAGGTGAAGACAATTCGAAAGAGCGGCCTTTCGGAAGACTTGACGCCCGAGACTCGACGGCTTACGGCGGCGCAGATCTTTCAGGCGGCAATCGAGAACGCGCGCGACGAGCTACGCCGTTCGAATCAAAAGCTGGCATTCTCGGGCATAGCGGGAGGCCTCACCATGGGACTGACTGGCCTCGCCGTCGCCTCGATTCGGGCGCTGATGGGACACGGCGCCCAGATCGTACCTTTCTTGCTTTATCCGGTTGGTTTCATAGCCGTCATTATCGGGCGGGCACAACTATTTACTGAGAATACTTTGTATCCGGTGGTTTTGGTGCTGGATGAACGCCGGCACGTGGCAAGAACTCTGCGGTTGTGGGGAGTGGTTTTCGCCTCGAATGTTTTCGGGGCTTTGTTGTTTGCCCTGCTGGCGGGCAAGACTTCCGCGCTACGGCCAGACATACTTTCGCAACTGGTGCAACTGGGACAAGAATCCTCCCTGGGATCAGCCTCTCATTTTTTTTGGAGCGGAATCATTGGAGGATGGCTGATCGCGCTAGTCGCCTGGACCGTTACAGCCAGTCATTGGACCATCGGACAGATTGCCATGGTGTATTTGCTAACTCTTGTTGTCGGCATCGGGCACTTCGCGCATTGCATTGCCGGCAGCGCAGAGATTCTCTCTACCGTGGTTGCCGGGGCAATTCCGCTAGCAGATTATTTTCGCTGGCTGGTCCCGGCTACGCTGGGAAACATTTGCGGAGGCGTATTGATGGTGAGCCTCATCAATTACGGCCAGGTTAAGACCATCTGATTCCGCACGCTCCTAATTCCGTCCGCCCAAGCGATCTTTAGACTCGCAGGTTGCATCCAAATTTCGCCGTGTCGCTTGCGCTCCAATTTGGCTGGCTGCTGATTCTATCGATACCTGTCGCCTGCGTGGCCTGGACAGTTACTCACGAAGACGTTTTCCGGGAACCGCGCGACTACTGCCAGGATCAATCGAAAACCGCGCGGAGTTTCTATCGACGAAAATTCTTCTATTTATTCACTTGTGAATACTGCTTCAGTCATTATGTAGCGGCAGCGTTTCTTATTCTTACTCGCTTTAAACTGCTCTACGGCGACTGGCGTGGCTACCTCATCGCTCTCTTCGCTCTGGTTTGGGTGGCGAATCAGTATATGAGCGTGTACAACCATCTGCGTCTGGATATCAAACATGAGCAAGTGCAAATTCACGCGGAGCAGAAAGACAATCTGACTCACGAACGCAGGGCTGCGTAACCAATAAGAAGATTGATCACGCTGAGATAATCGCATATCACGAAGCTTTGACGGATTTCCAATCCACTTTGACTTTGGCGGAGCTGGCAATCTCAACCGCAGCCCTTCTGCCGCTGGCAATCGCGGCATGCACGGTTCCATTAAGGCCATTGGTATCTGTGGCTTCGCCCGCAAAGAACAAAGTGTTGTCGACTGGAATGGCCAGTGCCTGCGGCGCTTGATCTCCGCCCACCTTCCCGTAGCTATAGGCGCCTCGCGAAAAAGGATCAGTCTGCCAATCGTGGAAGTATGCATGTTCGAGAAGCGTTTCCAGCTCTTGAACACTGACGCCAAGCAGATGATGGAGGGTTGCAATAGTGTGCTCAATCACAAAAGATTCGCAATGTCCGGAAAGGCGCGAGGCGCAATGGAAAGGCGCCCAGCCAGTCAACAAAGGCAGTTTGACGGGCGCGGTAGTCCACCACGTAGGGAACCAGTCGTCGTGGGAGAGGAGAAAACTCATCCCGTCCATCGATTTGAAATCCTTCTCGCGGGAATACGGGAGATCTTTCCAGAAGCGCTCGCGAAATCGCAGAGTGACCCGAATCACTTTCCCCATCGCGATATTTTGAATCGCATCCTGTTTCTGTTGAGGCAGTTCGGGAATAAAGTGGATCGCGCCCTTCTCTTCAATCTGGGCTTGCAACACACCGAGCGGCACGGTGATAAGCGCGCGCGGGGCAGAAAACGTGGCGGCCCCGTTTGTGCTGCTCGCCGT
Organism: Candidatus Sulfotelmatobacter sp.; assembly: GCA_049589695.1. Lineage (GTDB taxonomy): Bacteria > Acidobacteriota > Terriglobia > Terriglobales > Acidobacteriaceae > Sulfotelmatobacter. The sequence continues at coordinate 13,797 of JBAWBG010000146.1, forward strand.
AATGTCGACTTGGCCGGGACTCCATTGAATGCTCTCGACGATCGTATTTTTCTGTAGCGAAACGCCGCTATCCTGCAGTTGCTGTTGAAAGATTTCGATTAGATCCGCATATCCATGTTCCGCGCGAAAGGCCCGGTCACCTTCAATCTGTTCTTCGGCACGCATTCCCTGCAGCAGCCAGTTCACACTTACCAGGGCTGGATCGGCCGCATTGAATCCGCTGACGTATCCCGTGGCCCACTGTTTGGCTCGCCGCAGGGTGGGTGTGTCAGGTGATCGAGAACTGTAGTGTTTTATAAAATCGGTGAAAGACTCATCGCCGTTCGTGTGTTCCCTCATCTTTTGCAGGATCCGATCTACGTCAGAAAAGAAGTTGCAGGGGCTGACGCCGTCTTCTTCGACGCACCAATTATCGCCGTCGACTTCGCGAATTTGAACGTGCCGGGATTGGAGCAGATCCCATATTTCGGGAGGGAGTCCGTGGATGAATTCCGCGCCAAGCTCGATGGGGGCACGTAATTTCGGATCCTGCAGCGTAAATATGCGACCGCCGATGCGGTCTCTCGCCTCCAGCAGCGTGATTGAGAATCCGGCGCTGGCCAGAGCCGTTGCCGCTGCAATTCCAGAGGCTCCAGCTCCGATGATGATCACATCCGCTTTGGCATGGGCAGGCACGGGATTCTGGTTCAAGAACTGCGGAGACTAATTCATTTTGGGGCTGATTTGACTGACTTTAGATAGGCAATTACGGATTCCGCATCCTGTTGATTCATGCGGAATTGTGGCATCGGCGGACGCAAGTAAGTTCCAGTACGCCAGATGCCAGTTGTGAGCAGCGTGAACATTTCCGCGTCGGTCCCAGGTAGAGCGCCCGCGATTCTTGGCGCCTGCAGTGGCCAATCCTCGACGGGCTCTGCGGATTTCAGCCATACGGGCGCGCCTTGCAACCACCGGCTACGGTCAGGAGATCCATCGCCGAGGCGCGGGGTGTGGCACTGACCGCATCGGGAGAGATCTTCCACGATGTACTGGCCACGAGCCTCGCTGCCTTGGGTTGAGCTGTTCTGGCTGACGCTGGAGCGGTTTCGCGCCTTATCGGCTGCCTGATTATTTTGCGCATGGCTGAGGCTCGCTGCAGTAATCAGGAGCAATAAGACGAAGGCTTGGGTTACGTAAGCGGCTTTCGGAATCTTAGAGCGGGACACTCCTATTGGTTGACCGGTTGGTCTGGGAGGTTGGCGAAAGCGCCGCACTATGCGGGCATCAAAATTCATCGGTTCCATGCGGCTAACCTCGCGTTAGATGCCCCCGTTTGAAACCTTCGAAGAGTTTTCGGCATCTTTTCTGTGGGCCGTTGCGTTCCTGGGGGCGAGACTGTCATACTCCAAGGCACATTATCGCATCCGGCACTGGAATCCGCTTGAAGACGGCAGCAAGAACGCATGACGGAACGCCAAAACTTCTGGGGAGGATGGCAGGAACGCATCTCAGCGCTCCGGAACGTGCCGGCTGTTTTGAAGATTGTCTGGGATTCCGGCCCCGGAGTCGTGGTTTTTGGGCTGGTTTCGCGGCTCTTCGCCGCACTGATGCCCGTTGGGCTGTTGTGGATTACTAAGCTCATCATCGACCGCATCGTGCATGCGGTCTCCAACCATCAGCCGGTGGTTCACGGCTTCTGGTGGTTAGTGGTTGCGGAATTTTCCCTGGCCGTACTCAATAGTATTCTCCTCCGCACGATCGACTACTCCGATTCGCTACTGGGGGATAAGTACACCAGATACATCAGTATTCGGGTGATGAATCATGCCGCAAGCCTGGATCTCATCACCTATGAAGACCCGGTATTTTATGATCGCCTGGAGCGGGCTCGCGTGCAAGCCACCGACCGGCTCGTGATGATCCAGCAAATTGGTCGGCTGGTGCAACAGGCAATCACCACCGTCACCCTCTCGGTCACGATCATGCTGTTCTCTCCCTGGCTGATGCTGCTTCTGGTGGCTGGTGTTGTGCCCGCATTTCTTGGCGAGAGCCATTTTGCCTTCCTCGGATACGCGAAGAATTTCCGCCAGACACCGATGAAGCGCCAACTCGACTATCTGCGGATTCTGGCTGGGAGCAAGGAAGCCGCGAAGGAGTTGAAACTCTTCGGACTGAGGGATTTTCTGCGTGAGCGGTTTACTCGTATATCCGACAACATCTATGAAGAGAACGTCGGTCTATCGCGACGCAAGCTGATCGCCGGTGCACTGCTTTCTACTATTGGCACCATGGGCTACTATTCGGCATACGTATTCGTGATTTGGCGCACGATTGCGGGCGCGCTCAGCATTGGCACATTGACCATGCTGGCAGGGGCCATTCAACAGGCCAGCAGCAATATCGAGCAAATTTTCTCCACCTTCGCCGGCATTGGCGATCAGGCTTTGTTCCTCACGGACCTGCTGGCATTTTTTGAAATGAAGCCGACTATCCAGAACAAGCCGAATGCCCTACCCGCGCCACGGCCGATCGTAAATGGAATCGAGTTCAGGAATGTTTCGTTCAGTTATCCCGGAAATTCGCGCCGAGTTTTAGACAAGATCAATTTCCAGTTGCACACTAATGAGCGGCTTGCCTTGATCGGCGAGAACGGACAGGGCAAGACAACCATCGTAAAGCTGATTACCCGGCTTTATGATCCTACTGAAGGTCAAATCCTGCTGGATGGGGTCGACCTTCGCGATTACGATCTGGAAGACCTGCATCGGGAAATTGGAGTTATCTTTCAAGACTTCATGCGCTATGAAATGACGGCGCGAGAAAATATCGCGATCGGGCGCATTGGAGAAATTAAGAATCTCGAACTGGTCAAGGGTGCGGCGCAAAAAAGCATGGCGGACCTTACAATAGGACGCCTCCCCGAGGGGTACGACCAGATGCTGGGGCGGCGCTTCGAGCAGGGCGTGGACCTTTCGGGGGGCGAGTGGCAAAAAGTCGCGCTGGCGCGAGCTTATCTGCGGGACGCGCAATTATTGATTCTCGACGAACCGACTGCCGCTCTGGACGCGCGCAGCGAGTTCGAGGTGTTTCACCGCTTCGCGGAACTTACCGCCGGGAAGATGGCACTTTTTATTTCGCACCGGTTTTCAACCGTACGTTCAGCCGACCGCATCCTAGTCTTGGAAAACGGCAGGATTGCAGAGGAAGGCACCCACGACCAACTGGCACGCCAGGGAGGTCGTTACGCGGAGATGTTCGAGATGCAGGCCTCGAGCTATCGCTAGGGAGGATACGGAATGACGCCGCAGAGTGGTCACCTGGAACTCGTAAGAATAGAAGGCAAAGCCCTGCGTGTAACGACTGCCGTTGATATGGAAACTGGGCCCGATAAATTGAGCTTGAGCGCGGCGGAACTTGCCCGCAATTTGGCATGGATCCCAGGCCAGCAGGAGTCTCGTAACTTTCGCGATCGTTGCGAAATCTTGACGCGAGCTTTCCGGCCGGTGCTGGCTTCGGTGCAGAATCCGGCGATCAAACCTTCCTCCGACGATTTTCGAGCGCTTCAGGAGCAGATCTATCTGCTCTCGGGAGAACTGGGAGAGACCTGTACAACTTTCAGCGAACCTCATAAGCTGCCCCAGGTTCGCACCGCGCACGGCACCGTCATCCCAAGAGTAGCCGCCTTAGCCGAGGATTACCTCGCTGCAATCGGGTACCAGTTCAGTCAAGAAAGTTTCGCTGCGTACATCCAGGCCTTCCAGCAAGTCACTGTGCTCAAGATGGCAGAGATCTGGATGCTGGTGCCAGTAATGAAGCTGGTGCTCATGGAGCACATTGCGGAACTGGGCCGCCGGTTACTGGAGGATCCCTTGGGATCGTATGCCATCCGCGATGCGATCCGCGGATTGCAGGAGATTAAACAAACTCCTTGGAAAGATGTGACCGAACCGCTGATCCTGTTTGACCGCGTTCTGCGCGACGATCCCGCAGCAGCTTACGCGCGCATGGACTACGAGACGCGAGAGCAATACCGCAAACAGGTGGTGAAGATTGCCGACCGCAGCGATTGCTCGGAGATGCGAGTTGCCAGCGAAGCGCTCGCCTTAGCACGCGAGGCACAAGCCCACCCGAATTCGGATCCGCGGGTTACTTTGCGCGATTCGCACGTGGGATCGTATCTGGTAGCGGAGGGCATGGGAGTTCTCAGTGAAAGAGCGGGATTCCATCCTCCCCTGGGCCAGCGCTTGCGAACTTTCTTGCTTCAACATCCGGATGAGCTTTATCTGCCCGGAATTGCCGCTCTTACTTTCGCGATCGTTTCCGGCGTTGTCCTACTGTTGACGCCACCCACTACTTCTCTATGGTTGGTCTTGCTGGCGATTCTCGCCGTTTTGTTACCGGGTTCACAGAGCGCGGTGCAGATCATGAACTATGTGGCCACGCTGCTGCTACCGGCGCAAACTCTGCCCAAGCTGGATTTCTCGGAGGGAATTCCGAACGATTGCGTAACCCTGGTGGCGATTCCCACAGTGCTGATGAATGAGAAACAGGTACGCAGGCTGGTGGACGATCTGGAGGTTCGGTATCTGGGAAATCAGGATACCAATATTCATTATGCGCTGCTCTCCGATCTTCCCGACTCTCCGTTTGAGCCACGGGAAGATAACATCCTAGTGGATTTGGCCGCGAACCTGGTACTCAGGTTGAACGAAAAATACGCCGCCGAGGGCATGGGCTCTTTCTTTTTATTCCATCGTCATCGTGTATATAACCCGCGCGAACGGCTGTGGATGGGCTGGGAGCGCAAGCGCGGCAAATTGATGGACTTGAATAATCTGCTGCGCGGCAAGTTTGACAGCTTCCCGGTGAAGGTGGGAAATCTCTCAACGCTGCCGAAGATTCGTTTTGTTATCACGCTGGATTCCGATACTGAACTTCCCCGTGGATCAGCGGCGCGGATGGCAGGGACGCTGGCGCATCCATTGAATCAGGCGATCATCGATCCGGATAAAGGCATCGTGGTTGCGGGGTACGGAATTCTGCAGCCGCGAGTGGGAGTGAGCGTACAGAGTTCGGCGCGGTCAAGGCTAGCCGGCATTTATTCGGGACAAACGGGGTTTGATATTTATACGCATGCTACCTCAGATGTGTACCAGGATCTCTACGGCGAAGGCATTTTTGTCGGTAAAGGCATCTACGAAGTGGATACGCTGCAGAAGGTCCTTGCTCGACGGTTCCCCCGCAATGCTTTGCTTAGCCATGACTTGGTCGAGGGCGCTTATGCCCGCGCAGGTCTGGTCAGCGATATCGAAGTAATCGAGGATTATCCTTCGCATTACAGCGCGCACAACCGCCGCAAGCATCGCTGGATGCGGGGCGATTGGCAGATCGCGGGATGGCTGCTTCCACTGGTCCCGGAAGAATCCGGTCGGCGGGTACCTAACCCTCTGTCAGTGGTTTCGAGATGGAAGATCCTGGATAATCTGCGGCGAAGTTTGGTGGAACCTGCCACCTTTGCTCTCTTCCTATTAGGGTGGTTGTGTCTTCCGGGCAAAGCAGGGGCATGGACTACGGCGACCGTTACCATTTTGTTTTTGCCAGCGCTATGTCAATTCGCGTTTGAGTTCGTGAAGGCTACGACGTTGGGTAAAAATGCGACCGTCCGGGACGCGTTCAACTCACTTCTAAATGCCAGCATTGCAAACGTGTTAACGATTACGTTCCTCGCGCATCAGGCATTGTTATCACTGGATGCAGTGGTACGAACGATGGTTCGCCGACTGATCACGCGACAGAGATTGTTGCAGTGGGAGACGGCTGCTGAGGCGGAGCTTGCCGGAGACAAGCGCACGACTCTGGATATTTATTTGAACTTGACGCCCGCGCTGGCTCTGGGAGTGTTTTTGCTGGTCTGGCTGGTGCGGCGAGGAGCGCTTCCAGCTGCATTGCCAATTCTTCTGCTATGGGCGATCAGCAAACCGATGTCAGTGTGGCTGAACCGTCCGCCTCGTGCTCCGCGCAAAGAGACGTCCGATCGCGACCACTGGCTGCTGCATGAGGCCGCGCTCCGCACCTGGCGCTACTTCGATGAGTTCAGCACCGAAGAACACCACTGGCTGGTTCCGGATAATGTTCACGAAGAAAACACCAAAATTGCGGCTCGCATTTCGACTACAAACCTGGGCCTTCTGCTTAATTCCCGGCAGGTAGCTTGCGACTTCGGCTATCTCACGGTGCCGGAATTCGCACAACAGACTCTTCGCACGCTGGATACAGTTTTGCGATTGCAGAGACATCGTGGGCACTTGCTGAACTGGTATGACACGCGTACGCTGGCGCCGCTCAATCCGGCCGTCGTTTCCAGTGTGGACAACGGCAATTTGATCGCTTCCCTCTGGACGCTGCAGCAGGGATCACTGAATCTTCTCAAAAGGCGCCTGTTCCCGCGCGAGTTGGCGGAGGGACTGCTGGATCATCTTTACGTATTGAGCAGTCTGGGGGC
>JBAWBG010000147.1:0-1700 GCA_049589695.1 Candidatus Sulfotelmatobacter sp.
GTGATGGGCGAGACCACCGAAATCGGCGACGACGTCCTCCTCTACCAGGGCGTGACGCTAGGCGGCACCAGCCTCAAGAAGGAAAAGCGGCATCCGACGCTCGAGGATCACGTGATGGTCAGCGCCGGCGCGTCGGTGATCGGGCCAGTGCGGATCGGCGAGGGCAGCAGAATCGGCGCGGGCGCAGTGGTCGTGTCATCGTGTCCGCCGTGGTCGACGGTCGTAGGAATCCCGGGCAAGGTGATCGAGGGCGACAACGCTCGCCACGACGTGATGGAACTCGATCACGCCAAGCTGCCCGACCCGGTCGCGCGCGCGATGGGCAATTTGATCGAGAAGCTCAACCGAATGGGCGTGCGAATGGAAGAAATCGAAGAGCGCCAGGATTGCCTCGAAGACAAAGTCAGCGAGCATCATCCGCCGACTCCCGATCGCATCGCCAACAAGGGCTAGCGATACCGCCAGCCCTTGTCAGCGCGGATTTCTCAAGCCCGAAACATTAGACCTCAATCAGCCCTTGAGAAACGCGAGCAGGTCGGAATTGATCGTCTCCGCTTCTGTAGTGGGCATGCCGTGCGGGAAGCTCTTGTAGGTTTTCAGGGTTCCGTTCTTCAGTAGCTTGGCGGACAGCGGCCCGGCGGCGACATAGGGCACGATCTGGTCATCTTCGCTATGCATGACCAACACCGGGACGGTGATCTTCTTGAGGTCTTCCGTGAAATCGGTTTGGGAAAAGGCCACGATGCCATCGTAATGCGCCTTGGCGCCGCCCATCATTCCCTGACGCCACCAGTTCTGAATGATTGCCTCTGAGGCTTTCGCGCCCGGTCGGTTGAAGCCATAGAAGGGCCCCGCTGGCACGTCGCGATAGAATTGCGAGCGATTAGCCGCGAGCTGCGCTTGCACCCCGTCGAACACTTCCTTGGGAAGGCCGAGCGGATTGGCCGCCGTCTTCAACATCAGCGGCGGCACCGCACTGATGAGCGCCGCCTTGGCCACTCCTTTTTCGCCATGCCGTCCCAGGTAGTGCGCCACTTCGCCGCCGCCGGTCGAGTGACCAACATGCACGGCATCCTTCAGGTTGAGATGCGCGGTAAGCGCCGCAAGATCGTCAGCGTAATGATCCATGTCGTGACCGTCGCCCGTTTGCGTGGACCGGCCGTGGCCGCGCCGGTCATGGGCTATGACGCGATAGCCGTGATTCAGGAAGAACATCATTTGCGCGTCCCAGTCATCGGCCGACAGCGGCCACCCATGGCTGAACACGATGGGCTGGCCCTTGCCCCAGTCTTTGTAGAAGATCTCGACGCCGTCTTTGGTCGTGATAGTAGGCATGGCTTCGTCTCCTTGCTTGAGCTTGAAGATTCGATTCAACGGGATCGTAACAAAAGGCATTTCCAGTGTCGCGTGATTTCTTTCGACGGCGTCAGAGTTTGTGTCCGAAGCCCGCGCCCATCTCGTATTCATTTGGGCTTTCGATCATTCGCCCGCTCAGGATTCGATCGAAGCCGAACGGCGTCAGATCCAACGTCGCGCTCGTGCCGGTGAGAATCAGCTCCGCCATCGACGCGCCAACTGCTGGCGCGGTCTTGAAGCCCGTTCCACTGAAGCCCGCTGCGACGAACAGGCGCTCGACTCCTGGCACCCGACCCATCACAGCGCGCGCGTCCGGGCTGACGTCGTAAATTCCTGCGTGGCCG
>JBAWBG010000148.1:0-3720 GCA_049589695.1 Candidatus Sulfotelmatobacter sp.
GGCCCTCCCCTGTATCGCTGACTTGCGCGGCGTGCCCGGCCGGAGCCGCATTTTGCGCCGCTGGCGTCGGCACTACCGGCTTACCGGCTAAATCTCCACCTTCTTCATAATTCCAGGTGGATTTGTCGTAGGTCCCCTTCTCCGCGTCGAAGCCCGAGTAGAGCCCATCCTCGGGCAACTTGAATCCATCTTTGATAATGAACGCCGCGTTGGTGTAGCTGACGAGGTACTCGTGGGCGATGCGGTTGTTCTGAATAGCGTAGTTGATCACGCCGCCGAGAAAAGCGATATCGCTTCCGGCGCGAATCTGTACATACATATCCGCATTCGCGGCCGTCCGCGTGAGGCGCGGATCGACCACGATGGTCTTCGCGTTGCGGTGAATCTTCGCTTCAATTGCCCACTTGAAGCCGCAGGGGTGGTTCTCGGCAGGGTTTCCACCCATGATCAACATCATGTCGGTGTTCTTGATGTCGATCCAGCCATTGGTCATTGCCCCGCGTCCGAATGTTGGCCCCAAACTGGAGACCGTAGGGCCGTGTCAAACCCGGGCCTGGTTTTCCAGGTAGCAGACCCCCAGGCTGCGCATGGTCTTTACAACCAGATAATTAAATTCATTGGTGTCGGTGCATCCGCCGGTGAACGCGATGCCTTCGCAGCGGTTCACGGTTTTTCCGGCCGCATCTTTTTCGAGGAAGGTATCGTCGCGCGTTTTCTTCACCCTTTGCGCGATCTCGGCGTAAGCCTGCTCCCACGAGATATCTTCCCAATCGGTGCCACCCGGCCTTCGCACCTGTGGCTTCAGTAAGCGGCGATCGTTCAGGATGTCCTGCTCCAGCGACGATCCCTTCGGGCAAAGTGTTCCACGATTAATCGGATGGTCGGGATCGCCCTCCACGTGCACCACCTGCGGGATCGCATTTTTCGCCTTGTCGCCCAGCGTGTAAATGATGACGCCGCAGCTCACCGCGCAATACGGGCAGGTGCTGCGCGTTTCCGTGGCGCGGGAAATCTTGAGGGTTTGGGTTTGCGCGTAAGCGGGAGTCAGATCGAAACCCAGGAGAGAGACACCCGTACCACCGGCGAGCGTGCCTTTGAGGAAGGTCCTGCGGGAGAGTTCCATTGCGCATCCTCCGACTGCTTTGCTCGGACAAGAAGATCCGAATCGAAAACCGCCAGACTTCTAAACTCAGACTTCGGAAAACCCTTGAACCTGATTTACTGAAGCTGATTAATGTGTCGACCGCCGAAATGAGCCGCAGCCGGGTTGCGCCCCTAATTTCGAAAACTATATGCTCATCGCTGCGTCTCAGTCAATCCCAGGGAGAAGACCGGCAATCTTGTGATGCATTTGCTTGTCGTCAACCTGAAGCGGCATAATCGCGGCGTGGCTGAAACCCTGTGGCAGCAGCGCATCCGGCGCGCCGAACATCTGGCGACGAAACATCCCTTCGCGAGCCAAATCCTGGCGTTCTACATTCAGGTAGCACGATTCCAGCAGGAACTCTACCAGCGAATCGAGCGCGCCCCAGTCAGCGGGACCTCGCATTTGGGCCAGCAGAATGCCGGCGCTGCGAATCACGGCCCTCCGGAATTGCCGCAGCTCCTAGCCGGCTTTCCTGCATTTCTCTCGTTGGTCGAAAAACAGGCGCCGGAGCGCCTGGCACACATTGCGTATGATCTTGGCCATGCGCCGCTAGAATTGTGGTCTGAATTATTGAATAATTGTTGGTCTGCGCCGAATCAGATTTCGGAACAGGGTCCGGATCCCAGCGAGTTTCTTGCTCTGGCCTTTCTTCAGCCTTATGCCGAATTCGTTCGCGGCCGGGTTCAGCTGCAACTGAGAAACTATACTCATGCGTTGTGTCCTTTTTGCAGCCGGAAGCCGGTGATGGGCGTACTTCGTCCGCTGGGCGATGGAGCGCGCCGCAATCTGCTGTGTGGATTCTGCCTGTGTGAGTGGGAATTCCGCCGTATCGTCTGCCCTGGCTGCGACGAAAAAGACCACCCCAAACTGCCTGTTTATACCGCCGAAGAGTTTCCCTATATCCGGGTCGAATGCTGTGATGCTTGCCGCACTTATATCAAGTCCATTGACTTGAGCAAAAACGGCCTGGCCGATCCTCTAGTTGACGAACTCGCCTCGGTCCCACTCGATCTCTGGGCGCAAGACCACGGCTACGCCAAGCTTCATCCCAATCTGCTGGGCATGTAAATTACGTCGCTAATGGCGCCACTATTTTCCGCGGGCCGGGTTTGTAAATTGCTTGTACAGATACAACCTTGTCGGTGCGAGACTTGATCAGAGTGCAAGTAAGCCGTATAAGCTAAAATACATCAACCCAACAATCCAATCATTGCTGACGGAGATTTAATGCGATCCTGGAAGTTCCTTCTGCCACTTCTGGCCTCATCCCTGTGCTTCGCCGCCCAGCCCGACCGCATTACCGGACCAATAGATTCCAGCCAGATGGTGGCACTGAAAGGCAATGTTCACGGCCTGGCACAGTCTCGCTTTGATCTTGGCCGCGCCGATGGAAGTCAAGTGATGAGCGGAGTGACTTTGGTATTTCATCCGTCCGCCGCACAACAAAACGACCTCAATAGACTACTCGCACAACAGCAAGATCGTTCGTCCCCGAACTACCACAAATGGCTGAACCCAGGGCAATTCGCCGACCGTTTCGGCATGAGCAAAAGCGACATAAGCCAAGCGGTCTCCTGGTTGGAATCTCAGGGTTTTACCGTGACTTCAGTTGCGAACAGCCGCAATCAGATTTCTTTCGACGGGACCGTGGCACAGATCGAATTGGTGTTCGCTACGGAGATTCACAACTATCTTGTGGACGATGTGATCCATTTCGCGAACGCGACCGACCCCTCAGTGCCTGCCGCGCTGGCAACATCCGTCTTGTCGATCGGCCATCTTCATAACTTTAACCCTAAGCCAAGAGCGATCGTTCATAAAATAAATTCCAGCGGAGTGGATTCGCATTTTACTTCTCATATCTCCGGAGAGCATTTCCTGACACCGGGAGATTTCGCCACAATTTACCATCTTGGCCCTCTATATAGCGCCGGAATGGACGGCGCTGGACACAACATTGCGATCATTGGCCAATCGACGGTTAGTGCGACAGACCTCAGCAATTTCCGCAGCGCTGCCGGGCTTACCGCAAAGGTGCCGCAGTACATTCTCTATCCTTCCACGTCAACCGCCACGCGATGCTCTGGGGATGAGGGTGAGTCAGACCTTGACCTTGAGTGGTCTGGCGGAGTCGCTAACAGTGCCAATATTATTTTTGTATACGCTGGTCTGGGGCCGGGTGACACTTGCAATAGTCGCTCGAACAGCGTCTGGAATGCCCTTCAATATGCCGTAGATCAGAAGTTGGCGCCTCTCATCAGCACGAGCTATGGTTTTTGCGAATCGGGCCTGGGCCAGTCTTTCGTGGACACTGTTCAAGGCTGGGCGCAGCAGGCGAACAGTCAAGGGCAGACGATTATGGCAGCCTCCGGTGACGATGGTGCTGCCGATTGCGACGGCGCAGTTACCTCCGCTACGCATGGGCTGGCAGTCGATGTCCCCGCTGCCATTCCGGAGGTGACTGGCATGGGTGGAACCGAATTTTTCGGCGATCCCGCCAGCACGTCGCCGACTGCTTATTGGAACGCCACAGGATCGTCCGATGACATCTCTTCAGCGCTATCGTATATACC
>JBAWBG010000149.1:0-5218 GCA_049589695.1 Candidatus Sulfotelmatobacter sp.
ACAGCGGCGCCTTCGGAAAAAAATATCTTCCGGAAACCATGGGCAGCGGCGTTTGCTTTCTAGACTACGACAACGACGGATGGCAGGACATTTTTCTGGTCAATTCCATGGATTGGCCGGGACATAGGTCCGGCAAATCCTTCCCCGCTCTCTATCACAACAACCGCGACGGCACGTTCACCGATGTGACGCGGCAGGCTGGCCTCGCGGTGGAAATGTACGGACTCGGTTGCGCCGTCGGCGATTATGACAACGATGGCTATGACGACATTTACGTTACGACCGTCGGTTCCAACCATCTTTTCCGCAATCTGGGCAACGGCAAGTTCGCTGATGTGACCGCCAAAGCGGGCGTAGCCGACGCCGGGTTTTCCAGCAGCGCCGTATGGTTTGATTACGACAACGACGGCAAGCTCGATCTTTTCGTCGCCCATTACATCGATTGGTCCATTGCGACGGATCAATATTGTTCGCTCGACAATAGGCACAAGTCTTACTGCACTCCGCAGAGGTACAAAGGCCAGAGTTCGACACTCTTCCACAACAAGGGCGATGGAACGTTTGAAAATGGCACGCGGAAGGCTGGCCTCTACGACCCCACCAGCAAGTCGCTCGGGATCGCCTTGTTGGATTACGACAACGATGGCTGGATGGACCTTTTTGTTTCCAACGACACCGAACCCAACAAGCTTTACCACAACAACCATAACGGCACTTTCACGGATGTCGCAGTCACTGCTGGCGTGGCTTACAGTGAAGCGGGCACAGTGCGCGCCGGAATGGGTGCGGATGCCGCCGATTACGACAATTCTGGCTGGCAGAGCCTGGTGATCGGCAACTTCACCGACGAGGGCATGGCGCTCTACCACAACGACGGCTCGGGTTTATTTACGGATGAAGCGCCTGCCACCGGTATCGCGAGAGCGTCGATCAAGTCGCTCACTTTCGGCGCTTTCTTTTTTGATTATGATCTCGATGGCCTGCCGGATATTCTTGCCGTCAACGGCCACGTCTCCGACGACATCAGCGTGGTGCAGCCAAATGTCAGGTATGCGCAACCGCCTCATCTTTTCCGCAATCTGGCCAAGAACAGATTCGAAGAGGTGACGACGAAGCTTGGCTCCGCGCTGCAAAGGCCGATCGTGGGCCGTGGCGCGGCCTACGGAGATTTCGACAATGACGGCGATTTGGATTTATTGATCACCGCCAATAATGGACCAGCGCGGCTGCTGCGCAATGACAACGGAAACCAGAACGACATGCTCCGTGTGAAAACCGTGGGTACGCGATCGAATCGCGACGGCATAGGAGCTAAGGTCACGCTCAAGACCAACAAAGGGGCGCGCCAGTTCGGCATGGTCAAGACAGGTTCAAGCTATTTATCGCAAAGCGAGCTGCCACTAACCTTCGGCTTGGGCAAACCGGAAGCTGGCATGACCGTGAGCCTGGAGATTGTCTGGCCCAGCGGCCACAAGGATACAGTCCAAGACATCAAGCCCAATCAGTTCATTACGGTGAAAGAAGGAAGAGGTGTTATTTCAGCCCGGCCCATTGTGTTTTCCAAGACCCTCTCCCCGCAGTCTTCGACGCCCGCTTCTTTGGCAAAGTGATGAGCCAATGCTTGTGCGCGAATCGCCTATTCGCTCGGGCAAGAATCTCCTTTTGATTCTCGATGATCGTGTTGAGGGCACCCTGTTCTTACTTGTTTGCCCGCGGCCCTAGTGTCTGAACCAGTGCCGCCGCCAATTGGTCAGGCTTGAATCCAAACGGGCCAGGTTTGCTTTTGAATGCAATGCGGCCTTGCGAGTCGACCAAGTAAATGCGATCAGGCCAACCCGTGTAGGCTTGTTCGGTCGAATTGCCAAACTCGTCGAGCACCGCCGGAAACTCTATGCCAAGTTTTCGAACGCAGGCCCCGGCAATGAACGCGCGATCTTCTTCAGTTTTCGGGCTGGCAAAAACAACCCTGTCTTTGATATTGCTCTCCATCTGCCAGACGTCGCTGGGATGCGCCTCGGTGATGTAAACAACCAGGAAAGCAACCCGCTCGTGATACTGCTCGTAGAGCTTATTCAGGGCAGGAACCTCCCGCCGGAACGGAGGTCACGTGTAGCTGCCGAATACCAAGACCACCGGTTGCCCTTAGTTTAGCAGGGAGAGTTGAACTCGCTCACTCTTGTCCACCTTGAGCAGAGAGAAGTCTGGCGCGGGATCGCCGGGGTGAAGCGTTCCGGCGCGAGCGTGGAGCCACGCAGTCTCAAACGGAAAAAGCAAAAAAGGCACGGGCCCAGGCATTCTGGCCATCACCCGCCCAAAAGTTTCGGGAGGCTGATGCATCGCCCACCAGACAAAGGTTCCAAATGACAGGTAAGCAATCGTCGGAACGAACAATAGGCTGAGCAGCAGCCTGCGGGCGAACGGACTCAGACGCCAACGACGACTAGGCATATTTTTTCTCGACCGTAGGTAACTGCGCGGTTGACTCGACGTAGCCCACTTCAGCGAGCCGCCGGCCATTCTCGCGATACATATTTGCGTCGCCCGGAGCCCAGGTTGCCAGGCCGTCAACGTAGCGGTTGTACATGCAGAAGGCAGCGGCAATCAGCACGGTGTCGTGGATTTCCTTGTCGGTGGCGCCGTGCTGCCGGGCACGGTCGACGTCAGAAGTTGTCACCTGTTTGCCGCCCTTTTGCGCTTTGCCCGCGATGGCAAGCAAAGCCTTCATTTTGTCGGAAATCGCGGCTGACTCGAAGTTCAACTTTACGTCATTCACGAGATTTTCATTTCCACCCAGTCGGTAAGCGGCCACAGCCCCGTGGGCATTCTGGCAGAAATGGCAATCGTTCTGCGAGGAGACATAGGTTGCGATCAGTTCGCGGTCTGCGGGAGTCAGAGTGTTCGGGCCGCGGAGGAGCACTTCTGCGAGGGCGTTGAGCGGCTTTGCCGTCTCCGGACTGAAAGCCATCGGCCCCAGAATGCCGGGCAAATTCTCGGGAACTTTGATGTGAGCCATGACGTTGACCTCCACAAAATCGCTAAAACAGAAACTTCAGCGCCACTTGAATGACCCTTGGGCTTACATCCGACTGGATTTGCCCGAAGGTTTGCGATTCAATGTCGCTGACCGGCAAACGGAAGTTGGTGTGGTTCAAAACATTGAATAATTCACCACGGAATTGAAGTTCTTTCGATTCCGTCAATCGAATGTTTTTGAAGGCCGATACGTCCCAGTTGACGTATCTTGGGCCCAAGACCGCATTGCGGCCTTCGTTCCCAAACTGCTCGACCGGGGAATTCGGATCTTGGATAATTTGTTGAAAGGCGCTCACATCGAACCACTCCGTGGCCGTACGCGGCCCGGAATTTGGATTCCCGACGACGTTGGGGCGATTGCTCGAGAATCCTGAAATCTCCGGCGCCTGCCCTTGTAGCGAAACATCGTTGGAGTCGAATACGGTGAACGGAGTGCCACTCATTGCGGTGAAAATCCCGTTCAACTGCCAGTTGCCGAGAACCTTGCCGTACCAATTCGCAGAATGCTGTAAGAAAGGAAGACTCCACTGGTAACTCAGCACCAGGCGATTGCGAGCATCGAACATGGACGGGCCACGCTCGGCAGCGAGATCAAACGGATTCTGCGCCAGATCGTTCTCACCTGCCACGGGCTGCGAAGCCGACCCCGCGATGTTAAAAGAAGAAACGTCGTCGATGGAGTGCGACCACGTATAAGACGCGAGGAACGATAGGCCGTGGCTGAAGCGCTTGCGCAGGCTGGCTTCCAGGGCGTTATAACTGGAGTTTGAGATACTCGCGATCTCGCCGACCGAGCCGTAAACGCAATTGTTCGGCTGGGCCAGCGTGCATCCCGAATACAGACGCCGCTGGTTTACGTTATTTTCGGTCGATATGGGATTCCCACTTCCGTCGACGCCCGGAACATACACGGCTGGATTGCCTTCAATGAATCGTGGCAGTCGGACACCGGTTGTGCCGACGTACCCGACCTGAAGCAGCCAGTCCTCGCCGAACGAACGTTGAATATTCAGATTCCAATCCTGCGCATAGGGTAGATGCAGATTGCGTGAAACCACCAGCAACGTCATGGGCTCGGGGAAAGGTACTCCGAAAGGATCCGGAGCATAAAACGGATTGGCGAATGAGTTGACGGGAAATCCTAGCTGCAGAGTCTTGAGGTAGGGAGGGGCGCTGACCGGATCCTGCAGCGGGCCACCTTCGCCGGTGTAGTACGGCTCGTAGAAGATTCCGTAGGCTGCGCTGACCACGGTCTTAGCGTCTTCGCTGGGATCCCACGCAAGGCCAATGCGCGGAGCGAAAGCTGTTTTCTGGGTTGAGATCAAGCCAGCCGGTACGCCAGGATCGCCCGGATAGAGCAGTCCCGCCGGGGCGTTGGGAATGACCTTCGACTGCGCTCCGGGAACGAAGAGATTAACCTCGTTATTGTTCTCGGTGGAGGGAAAGGGCAGTTCGTAACGAAGACCCAGGTTCAACGTCAAGCGAGAATTGACCTTATAGGTATCCTGCCCATAAGCATCCAGAGCTCGATCACGAATTTCGCGGGCAAAGTTGCCGCCGCCTTGCAGGAAGACCACCGGATTTCCCGACAGATAGTTGGCAAAACCGTCGTTGTAGAGGAAGTTCTCGAAGGACGGAATGCCGGCGAATACAAAGAATCCGTTGGTGGCGATGCCTTGCAATGCATTGATCTGGTCTCGCCGGTAACCACCGCCGAATTTGAATTCGTGGCGGCCGTGGATCCAACTCAGAGAGCCGGAGAAGTCAAAGGTATTCTGAAAGGTGTTGCGCGGGCCCGTGATGGGGTCGCCCACTGAGGCGTAGCCTCCCACCTGTATAAACGGCGGGCCGGCGGCAGAGGGAAGTGTGGGATCGTACTGAAAACCTAGGTCCGACGGCGACTCATGATTCAGGTGCTGATCAAGCAGGAAGGTATTGCGGAGATACGAAAAGCGCGCGACCCCGATGGTGGTTGGGGAAAAGATGTGCGTCTCCTGAGCGACGAAGTTCTGTGCGCGGTCATACTCGCCCACTGGAAAGCCGGGGACATTCGCCCCCACCGGCGAAAGAGGATCCGTGGTTGGTCCAGTGCTGAACATGTAGCGGAAATTCAACGTGTCTGCACGAGAAAGATACTGATCCACGCGTACGCCGAATTGATCGTTATTTTCGCTTAGAGTTTGGG
>JBAWBG010000150.1:0-8645 GCA_049589695.1 Candidatus Sulfotelmatobacter sp.
CGGATGATCCGGTAGGGCAGGTGAGCGAAGCGGCGGGATATCTGTTCTCGGAGTTCAACCGGCTGGGTGTTTTGGAAGGGCAGTTTTACGAGAACGACCATTCCTTTACGGCGCGATCGAAACTGACGCCGGATCCGGTGCTGCATGAACGGTTTGAGGCTGCCATCAACCGCTCGGAGTGGCTGGCGCATGCCAGCCTAAGCGAAAACCCCAAGGATCAAAATGCCTTGTTTGCCCTGACGCTGTCGTCGGGATTACAGGCCGACTATGCGGCGCTGATCGAAAAGAGAAATCTGGCGTCGTTGCATTACACGAAAGAGGCGTCCGCGTGGGCGCAGCAACTGCTGGCGGTCTGTTCGAACTGCTACGACGCACAGCTGGCCACGGGGTTCAGCAAGTACATTATTGGCAGCATGGGGGCGCCGGTACGCTGGCTGATGAGAATGGACGGAGTGCCGGCCGATAAACAAGGCGGGATCTCTGACCTGCAGTTGACGGCGCAACGTGGAAAGTATCTGGCGCCGTTTGCGCGGATTCTGCTGGCGATCGCGTATGTACGGGAGAAGGATAAGGCGCGTGCTCTGGCGATGCTGGCGTCGCTGGAGGCGCAGTTCCCGGGGAATACGCTTTTCCCGCGGGAGATTGCGCGGTTGGAGAGCGCGCGTTAGGCGGGGGCTAAACCCCTGATCAAGAAGCATGTTTATACCGCAGCACTGAAGCGCTGCGCCACCCGAAACCTTCCTCAAGATTCTTCCTCGAGAACCGATTCCATTCATCAGAAATTCATTGGTTTGTAACGGTCCTTTAACACAGGACCGTTAGAAACTAGAGGATATTTTCAAGGAGAAAATTATTGATGCGGAGAACTGTGCTGCTGTTGGTGTGTGCGTTTCTGGCTGTGCCGGCGATCGCTCAGACCACGCTGAACGGCGCGGGCGCCACGTTTCCTTATCCGATGTACTCAAAATGGTTCAGCGAATATCACAAGCTGCATCCGGATATTCAGATTAATTACCAATCGATTGGCAGCGGCGGGGGAATCCGGCAAGTGATTAATGGCACGGTGGATTTCGGCGCGAGCGATGGTCCGATGACGGACGAGATGTTGAAGGAAGCGAAGACGAAAATTCTTCACATGCCCACGGTGCTGGGAGCGGATGTTCCTGCTTACAACATTCCGGGAGTGAATGCGGAATTGAAATTTACTCCGGATGCGCTGGCGGGGATCTTTTTGGGGAAGATCACAAAATGGAACGACAAGGCGCTTACGAGTGTAAATCCGGGAGTGAGTTTGCCGGATAGAGACATCATTGTGGTACACCGCTCTGATGGGAGCGGGACAACCTATATCTGGACGGACTATCTATCGAAGATCAGCTCAGAGTGGCAGAGCCAGGTGGGAAAAGGAACGTCGGTGAAGTGGCCGATTGGGTTGGGCGGAAAAGGGAACGAAGGAGTGGCGGGCTCGATCCGGCAATTGCAGGGGTCGATTGGATACGTGGAGCTGATCTACGCGGTGCAAAACAATATTCCCTACGGCAGCGTGAAGAATGCAGCGGGGAATTTTGTGAAGGCGTCTCTGGAGAGCGTGACGGCTGCGGCGGCCTCGTCACCGAAAATGCCGGCGGACTTTCGGGTCTCGATCACGAATGCGCCGGGCAAGGACGCGTATCCGATTTCGAGTTTCACCTGGCTGCTGATTCCTGCGCAATCGAAAGATGCAGCAAAAGGGAAAATTCTGGCGGATTTTCTGAACTGGATGGTCACGGATGGGCAGAAGATGACGGGCGCACTTTCGTATGCGCCCCTGCCGGAAGGCGTTGTGGCAAAAGAGAAGGAAGCGATCAAACAGGTTAAATAGATTTCAGGGATTTTCAGTCATCGTACAAAAAACTAAGGAGAGCGTGATGAATTCTGCAGGGAAGTGGTGCGCGATTCTGTGTCTGGCTACAAGCGTGGTGGCGCAAACCAGTACGCCACCCAAACCCAAGAAAGCTAGAAGCACTGCAACGGCTGCGGAAGTGCAGGCGTTGAAGGAGGCAGTGGCGGCGCAGCAGGCGGCGTTGGCGGCGCAGCAGCAGGAAATTCAGCAACTACGCGATGAATTGCATCACAAGGATCAGGCGGTGAACCAGGTGCAGGCGACCGCCGCCGATGCAGCGGCCAAAGCCGATGCAGCTCAGGCCACGGCAAGCCAGCAGCAGGCGACCGTAACGGAGCTAAAGGGTGACGTGACCGATCTGAAGACCAACGTGAACAACACGGCGCTATCGCTGCAGGAGACGCAGAAGAATGTGAAGTCGGAGATCGAGAGCCCGATTGCGCTTCACTACAAAGGGATCACGATTACGCCGGGCGGCTTCGCGGCGGCTGAATTTGTGAGGCGGTCGCGGGCGCTGGGATCCGATATCAATACGCCTTTCAACTCACTCACGATGCCGGGGGCGAGCCAGAGCGCGATATCGGAATTCTTTGGTTCTGGCCGTCAGTCAAGAATTTCGGCTTTGGCCGAGGGACGATTGGCGAGCGCTAAGCTGTCAGGCTATGTGGAGACAGACTTTCTCTCGGCAGCTGTGACCTCGAACAATAACGAGAGCAACAGCTACTCGCTGCGGCAACGGCAAGTATGGGGGCAGGCGGCACTGGACAGTGGTTTCACGGTCACGGGTGGACAGATGTGGAGCCTGGCGACCGAGACGAAGCACGGCGTGGATAATCGGACTGAGGCGCTGCCGATGACGATCGATCCACAGTATACGGTTGGCTTCAGTTGGGCGCGGCAGTACGGGCTTCGGGTCAGCCAGAACTTTGGCAACAAGGTATGGCTTGCCGCCTCAATCGAGAATCCGCAGGCAACGGTAACGAGCCACAACAACGCGGACAATTTTGTTGTAGGTTCCGCGGGAGCCGCTGGCGGCCTTTACAATGCTGCCATTTCCACTTGCAGCACCAGTCTTAATAGCAGCGGCGCGCCAGTCACAACTTGCAGCCCGATTGCCAACTATTCTTTCAACCCATCCCCTGACATCATCGCCAAGGCGGCGTTTGAGCCTGGATTCGGACACTATGAAGTGTTCGGTATTTATAGCCGATTCCGCGACCGGGTATTTCCGTGCGGCGAAGTAGCTTCGTCGACGACGCTATGCGGCGGCAGCACAACGGCGGGTCCGAACGCTCTGGGAGCGACCAACGTCTCGAACAACGGCGGCGGCGTGGGCGCGAACGCGCGCTGGTCGTTTGCGGACAAACATGTGGACTTCGGTTTGCATGGGTTGACGGGACGAGGCATTGGGCGCTACGGTACGGCCGGCTTGCCTGACGCGGCGGTTTATGCCAACGGCGGCCTCAATCTGATTCGCTCCTATCAAGGCCTGGCCACGCTGGAATGGCACAGCAAGAAGTGGGATGTGTATTTCAACGGTGGCGCGGAATATGCGGGGAGAGCGGCAGGATACGATCCGATTGAAAACAAATTCATTGGATACGGTTCTCCGAATTTCTCGAACAAGGGTTGCTACACTGAAACCGCGCCGGGAGTTGGTACGGGCTTCATTCCGGGAAGTCTCTCGAATTGCACTGCCGATACACGGGTGGTGCTCGAGGGTACGGCTGGCTACTGGTACCGCATATATACCGGTCCCAAGGGCAGGCTACAGTACGGCATTCAGTACTCCTATGTAGCCCGCGATACATGGCATGGAAGTGGCTTTACGCCGGGAATTGGCGTCTCGCCGACTGGACTGGACAACATGGTGTTTACGTCCTTCCGCTATTACCTGCCATAGATGGGATTGTGGAAGTTGCTTTTACCGGCGCGTTGCATGGCGGAGTTTGCTATTGCGACGCGCCGGAAGTTTTTTGATCGAGTTGCGGGAATTGCTGATTTGATCGGTAGTGGCGGAGTTTGGCTTACGCGTTGCGCCGGTTAAGTGGGAGATCCCTCACGCGGCTGAAGTACGCCGCGTTTCGGGATGACGGAAGTCATGGATAACGGAAGTCATGAAGGAAATAAATCGAGGTGAAGGACTAACCTCTGATCCCTCCGAGTGCGGTGGCGGCGAGGATGTTTTATACTACTTTTAGCTGGTAGAAATACCCCCCGTTTGGATCGTTTGCGGCTAGCAGTCGACCTCGCAGTCGACAAGAAAAAATTGAACTTAGTGTAAGACCCTGCACATGGCTCGCCTTTCGCTGGAAAATCCTGAGTACTACCTCAACCGCGATACCTCGTGGCTTGCGTTCAACGAGCGTGTGCTCGAGGAGGCTGAGGATGCGGGAAATCCGCTGCTAGAACGGCTGAAGTTTCTTGCCATCTCGGCCAGCAATCTGGACGAATTCTTTGAAATTCGCGTGGCCGCCATGATGCAGCAGATCGAAGACGGCTACAACGAAGCAGGGCCGGACGGGCTGACGCTTACGGAAAAGCGCGAGGTTCTGGCGCGGCTTACCCACAAGTTTGTGGATGAACAGTATGAGTGCTGGAACACGCTGCGGCCGGCGCTGGCGGAAAACGGGATCCGGGTGCTCGGGATGCATGAACTGGACGCGGAAGCGCGGCGGTTCGTGGACGAGTATTGCGAGAAGGAATTAGATCCGCTGCTGACGCCGGTGACAGTGGATCCGGCGCATCCTTTTCCCCGGGTGATCAATAAGGCGCTATGCCTGGGACTGCTGTTGCGCAGGCGGCGGCGCTCAGCCCTGACTTACACAGGAGTAGTTTCAGTACCGCGCAGTTTGCCGCGGTTGGTGCGATTGCCGTCAGAGAACACGACTGACTTTATTTTCCTGGCAGACCTGGTGGCGCACCATGCGCAGAACATGTATCACGGCTACGACATTGTGGCGGCGGCGCCCTTTCGGGTGACGCGGAACAGCAATCTTTATCTGCAGGAAGAAGAGGCGCGGAATCTATTGGAGTCGGTGCGGGCGGAGTTGCACAACCGACGCAAGGGCGACGCGGTGCGCATGGAAATCGACGCAGACGCCGATCCAGAAATGATCGATCGATTGCGAACCGTGTTTGAACTGGATCCATGGCAGGTGTTTCCGGTGAATGGTCCGGTGAATCTTTCGCGGTTATTCAACGTGTATGACCAAACGGGGAGGCTGGATTTGAAATATCGTCCATTTGCGCCGCGGGAGTTGCGGCTGACGGCGAAATCGCAAAATCTGTTTGAGGAGTTACGGCGGCACGATGTGCTATTGCATCATCCTTACGATTCCTATGATGCGGTGGTGGCGTTCATCGAGTCGGCGGCGGAAGACGATCAGGTGCTTTCGATCAAGCAGACGCTGTACCGGACGAATGAGCATTCGCTGATCGTTCCCTCACTGATTGATGCGGCCTCGCGAAAAGAAGTGACAGCGGTGGTGGAGTTGAAGGCGCGGTTTGACGAAGCGCACAACATTCGCTGGGCGCGTGATCTCGAAGATGCGGGAGTGCAGGTATTTCATGGGCTGGTGGGGTTGAAGACGCATTGCAAGCTTTCTCTGCTGGTGCGGCGCGATCCGGATGGAGTGCCGCGGAGCTACGCGCACATTGGGACGGGAAATTACAACGCAACCACAGCCAAGATTTATACCGACCTGAGTTTATTCACGGCGAATCCGGAGATCACGCGGGCGGTGCACGATGTTTTCAGTTTTCTGACGGCGTATGCGGAGAATCCCAGTTACGATCCGCTGCTGGTGGCGCCGCTCGATCTGGCGGAGAAGACGATTGCGCTGATCGATCGCGAGGCGGATCATGCGCGACAGGGAGTGCCGGGACGGATCATCGCCAAGATGAATGCGCTGCTGGATAAAAACGTGATTCAGGCTTTGTACCGGGCCTCGCAGGCGGGAGTGGACATTGATTTGATCGTGCGCGGGATTTGCGCGTTGCGGCCGGGAGTGCGCGGACTGAGCGACCGGATCAAAGTGCGGAGCATCGTGGGACGGTTTCTGGAGCACAGCAGAATTTATTATTTCGGCAATGCAGGCGAGGAAGAAATTTATATTGGCAGCGCCGACTGGATGCC
This sequence comes from Candidatus Sulfotelmatobacter sp., assembly GCA_049589695.1. Lineage (GTDB taxonomy): Bacteria > Acidobacteriota > Terriglobia > Terriglobales > Acidobacteriaceae > Sulfotelmatobacter. The sequence goes on from JBAWBG010000150.1 coordinate 6,021, forward strand.
GCGCAATCTGTATGAGCGGGTGGAAGTGCTGGTGCCGTTGCGCGACGAATTCATTCGCGAGCGGGTGCGGCGGGAGATTCTGGATTCTTTACTGGCGGATAACCGCAAGGCGCGGATTCTATTACGTGATGGGACTTATATTCGGGCGTGGCAGCCGGTTCGAGGGAAACGGAATCGCAGGCCGCCAACGGGCGCGGCGGCGTTTAGCGCGCAGGATTATCTGATCAGCGTGGCGGAGGGGAAACAATTGAGTTCGGTTCCACCGCCGGTTCCGGGGAAAAAGCGTAGGGTTGCGCGATCTGCCGCTCGGTGAGTCATCACACAATGGCTTGAAACCAATAGCTTGAAAGCGCGGAGAGCGCTGAGACCTCCGCGGAGCACGCCGAGGACAGGTTCACATTCGGGGCTTCGTTTGATATTATCGGGTTTAAATTGGATCGAAAACAGATTCGATCACACTCCAATCTAACCGCAAGAATTAGATCCGCAACCTAGACAACGATTAAATCGCGATGATTATTTATTTTTTAAGGCACGCCAGCGCCGGGGAACATTTCGTAAATCCGAAAAAGGATGAAAAGCGCGCGCTCGATAAGGAAGGGATTGAGCAGTGTGGATATGTGGGGCGCGCTCTGGCAGCGTTGGACGCGCAGGTCGATGTGATTATTTCCAGCTCTCTGAAACGGGCGACGCAGACGGCGTCGCTGGTTGGGAATGAGATGGGGTATGAAGGCAAGTTGCAGATCGATCCGGGCTTGCGACCGGCGGCGAGCTTTGCGGACTTCCGCAAGCTGCTGGAAAAGTATGCGAAGCAGGAATCGATCATGGTAGTTGGACATAATCCCAACCTGAGCCAGTTTTTGGGAACCGTGATCAGTGAGTCTGGATGCGAAGCTTCCGTGGAGTTGAAAAAAGGCGCTGTTGCACGAGTTGATATGCGGCGGAGTTCGGGGACGCTGCAGTGGTGCTTAACGCCGAAAGCGCTGCGCGCCCTTTACACGGCGGCGGTGGAAAGTGCGCGGCCGAACACTTCGCGAAAATAAGGGGCGTCTTTCTCGATAGCCCAGAGTTCTAAATCCACGCCCATGCGGCGGCGGGGGACGAGAGTCAGGTGCACCCCCGCATCCTTCTGAGTGACTCGAACTTTTTGTACGGCGCGGGTGCGGCCAAGATTCAGGGCACGGGCCAATCTTAGAAGCAGAATTGCTTTTTGAACGCCGGGACGGTCGGCGGGGTCGAGAGCCTTGATGGGAGCTTCGTCCAGTGCGGGGCGCGACTTTCCTAAATAGCGGGCGATGGCCGCGATCAAGCGGCGCTGCTGCGGCGTGTAGCCGAGAATCTCCGAATTGGAAATGATGTAGTACGTGTGACGATGATGGCCGTTGCGGTTGACATAGTCTCCCACCTCATAAAGCATGGCAGCGGCAGAGAGCCACTCGCGGAATTCGGGCGCGAGGCCATGCACTGAACGCAGCGCAGAAAATAAAAACATGGCGGAGTCACGGACGTCGAGGGCATGCTTCATGTCTACGCGGTAGTGAGTTACGGCCCTGGTGATGGATTCCCAGCGCTCGGACTCGATCTGCCTGCCGGAGCGAGTGCTGCGATCGTGTTCGGCGGCCATTTGCGCGAGAAGGCCATCGCGCAAGCCGAGCGGGGAATAACGAAAACCTTTGAGGTGTAACCGGTCGAGAAGTTCGTGGTAGACCATGGCTCCGGCGACGACGATCTCGGCGCGGCGGAGACCAATGCCTTGAATCTTCCGGCGCTCGTCAAGGGGCAGGCGGGCGAGGCGCTTGGCGAGGCGAGTCATTTCCGCGCGGGAGACGATGAGGCGCTGTCGAGTTCCGTTCTTACGAATATTGCTGGCGGCGGCGGCGAGGGCGTCGGCGGTTCCGGAGGTGGCGATAACGTTTTTGACTTTGGCGGCGACGATGCGCGCGGCGACGCGGTTGACTTCGCGAGCGATGAAACCTTGCAGGCGTTTCAGTTCGCCCTTGCGCGGCGGATCGTGGCGCAGGAATTCGTCGGTGAGACGGACTGCGCCCAAGGGAAGACTAACGGTTTCGCGAATTTGGCCGCGAGTGGAGACAGTGAGTTCGCAGCTTCCGCCGCCGAGATCGAGCATGAGCGTGGGAGCGCTATCGACGTGTAGGTTGGAGACGAGGCCGAGGTGAATCAGGCGGGCTTCTTCGAGGCCGGAGATGATTTCGACCGTCCAGCCGGTGGCGGACCGAACCCATTCGAGAAAGGCTTGGGAATTGCGTGCGTCGCGGAGGGCGCTGGTGGCGACGACGCGGACTGGATCGGTGACGACTTGTTGCGTGGCGCGATGGAAGCGGCGGAGGACTTTGACGGTTTCGGCCATTGACTCTGGAGTGAGAAAGCCGGAGCGGAAGACGCCTTCGCCAAGACGAGTGACTTCGCGGTCTTCATGGATTTCGCGAAGATGGCCACGCGTGAGCCGCGCGATCTTGAGTCGAACGGAATTTGAACCGATATCTACGGCGGCAAAGGTCGGCATGTGGGCGAGGGGAACAGTTTACAGGGATGGCGGTGGGGAGTCATCCGTTCTGGGAGAACGAACTAAAAAACAAACAATACTTTTAACACGGGGGGCACAGG
>JBAWBG010000151.1:0-14061 GCA_049589695.1 Candidatus Sulfotelmatobacter sp.
CGAGAAGTAAGAGCGCGGATGATAAGGTTTCTGTGCATTCGCAGCCTCGTCGGGGAGTGGCTCAGCCTGGTAGAGCACCTGGTTCGGGACCAGGGGGTCGGAGGTTCAAATCCTCTCTCCCCGACCAATCTTTCTCTCGCCTGTTCAATTGCTTACGCAGCTTTCTTGCTCTTCGTTTTAACTGTGTTTTTCGGTACATTCGGTACAATTGAGACCGAAAGCGGCAATTCGAAGCCGATTCCGTACTCCGAGGCCCTCTGCTTCCGAAGCGCCGCGTTGTCTTTCACCATGTCGTACAGATCGTCCATCGAATTTCCCGCGTGTCCCAACCAGTAGTCACGTAGTCCTTTGGGACACGAGGTCTCGTTCTTCAGGTACGTATTACGGTAGCGCCGGAAGGCGTGGGTTCCCGCCTTATGATCGCCCGTGTGCGAGTTGACGTACCCTAGTTTCTTGAGCGCCGGATGCAGGTGGCGACGAAGAACGTTGGTCAGTGACAACGGGGTCCCGTTCTTGGTTTGGAACAGAAATCCGCTGGTCCGCGTCCCAATGAAGCCCTTCAGCAGTTTCGCGACCTCGGTATCAAGATCAACCTGCCGCTTGGCACTCCGTGTCTTGACACGATTCTCGACGCGGCCACGCCGTGCCTTCTGCTCGATGCTGATCGTCGAGTAGTCAGCAGAGAGGTGCTTGTCGATTTCGATCCCAAGCGTCTCCCCTATACGGAGGCCGCCTGCGGCAGAGATGATGAAGACCATCTGTTCCCGCGGCCGGTGGTACTTCGCAAGAGCAGTCATGATCTCGGAGGAGAACGATGGGCGGTTTTGCTCCGATTCCTCGACGATCGGCATGTCGATGAACTCATGGTTCCACTTGCGCGGATACACCTGGTTGCCATCCTCGTCGAGGACCGACGCGACGACCATCTTGGGAACCTGGATGTAGTTCTCGATGCTCTTCGCGGACAGGCCCGCCTTCGACATTATGGCGACGAGTCGTTTCAACACGCCGTTATTGACTCCTGAAACGGGAGTATCGCCGATATGAGGATTGATCCAGTTTTTCAGTGTGCGCTCCCAGTCTTCAATCGTGCCCTCTGCAACAGGTTTACGTTTACGGGTTCGCAGATGTTCAAGCCAGCGGTCCGCTTGCTCACTGAACGTGAGCACAGCAGTCGGCTGTTGCTTGACCACCTTGTTGAAGTATTCGACCGTGTCGGCACCGCTTGCAGCGACGATTTCACGGCCGCGTCGTGTGCGTTCAGATTCGGACAGACTTCCCAGGCCTGAGATCGGGCAAACCTTTGCTCGTTTGAGAACCCTTTCCTCCTGCCCTGGAACATCCATCCACCATCTGACGACGTGCCACTTACCACTCCTTTCAATTGAGCCATTCTGCCCTCTGCGGCGGGACATGCTCTTCCCCCTCCGCTTCATGGGCGTCGCTGCGGAGAAGTTACTGGGACGGGCTACAATTTGCAAGCTGGAGGGAAGCGGTTCCGGAAGGTTGAGCGAGAATGCAAGAGCTTCGGCCGAGCGATCCCCACTGCGCGGAGTGCACGCATCACGAGTCAGCTGAGACGAAGATTTCCCGAAAGCCCGTTTTGGGGACACGTATGCGTCCTACGTCTACGTGTCCAAGGGCTATTCGGCCCTCCCTCCGGTGGAACGGCTTGCAATCTTCTTAGCGGCAGGACTGTTGCGGCCCCACCGGATTGCTCTCCATTAGCCCACTGGCAGAACAGCGACCCGCTGCTCGCGCTCGGAACTCTGGGATCTGACGCCTCCGGGGACGTTTTGAAAACGTCGCCGGGTCATGTTGGTTAGCGGCCTGCCCAGATATCAGTCGCCCCGTGGCCGGGGCTCATCAACCCAGTACTCAGCTGCTGTAGCATTAGATGCTTCAAAGGGCACAAACGGCACGAGAACTGTCTGATCCGATCCCCTTTTGAATGACGGCCAGGGCTTTTGTCTACCAGGGAGCAGAAAGGGCGTCGGTTTCCGCTATGGGATGGTGACGCCAAGCGCGCTTCGTTCGAAGTCATGTCTCTGGCGGTGCGATCAAATCACGAAATTCTTGTTAAATTTTCGAGCGCCAGATCCGGGCGGCGGGAGTGTACTAACGTGGTGCGCTGTGGGTGGGTTATCCAAGCATCAGCTTGGCCACGAGTAAAATTCGCGTATGCCTGAGAAGGGCGATCGCAGCAAACGTCGTCGGCCCAAAAAAGGTTTCCCCAACCGCGTTGCCGGCTACCTGGACGGCCCAACGTATGAGCTAGTCGCAAAGGCAGCCGAAGAGGTAGGAGAAAGCATTAGCACTTTCGTCGCCAAGTCCGTAAAAGAGCGTGCCGAGGCTGTCCGTAAGATCAAGAAAAACTGACCAGTTAAGCCACTGCTCTTCGCGCAGCAGATTAGGCTTGACAACCCGCTCCCTAATGGCTCATAATAGCTCATTATGAGTTGCCTGTGAAACAGGCAGAGAGAGGGCACAAATGGTTCATGTACAAGTTGTTCGCACGTCCAAGTCGCATCGCAAGACAGTAAGCAAGCGCCAGTACAAGAAGTTCCCCTATCAGAAAGTTGCGCAAATGTGGGGTTCAGGAAAGAGCATTGCGCAAATCGGTCACGCCATCAAGCGAGTAGACAAGGATAGCCCGACAGGCGACCTTTACCACACCCTGCGCAACTTCCTCTATCGGATGCACCGTGGGTACAAGAACGCGAACGGCCACACGGTCCGCCTTCCTTATCGTGTCTCGCACCGCACTCTTCGTGCGGCACGCAAGGCCGGATTGCGAGCGTGGTAAGGAGCACTCGATTGGCGAAGAAACTCCCCCTTCTTCCGCAATCGCGTTCCCGGGCGCTATCGAATCAGCACAAAGAGAAAACACCAATGCGGATCAAAAGCCAGAGAGCGTTGGTGAGAAACAAGGCCGTCATTGCGGACATCCGAAACATCTTGGTTATCGGCGACCTACACGTCGGCTCGATTTACGGCATGCTGCCGCCGGATTTTGTCAGCTCAGATGGTGCGGAGAAACCTCAAAACGCCGGTCAGAAATACCTGTGGGATTGTTGGCAGGACATGAAGACAAAAGCAGCCAAGTTCTTGATCGATTCCGTCGTAGTGAACGGGGATCTGATCGAGGGCAAACAACCAAAGCAAAGGGCCTCAGAGCTAACCCTCGTCGCCCCCAATGACCAGGAGTCCGCTGCCGTCTTTCTCATGCGCGATTTACGGAACTGGATCGAAAAGAATACCGGCAGGCAAGTGCCATTTTTTTTCATCCAGGGAACCGAATACCACGAGGGTCGTGGCGCTGAGGAACTGGAATCTATAGCCGCCCGGGTTCAGGGCGCCAACATCAATTCCAATTTCAGCGGTCGGTATTGCAAAGAAGTGCTGGATCTGGACATGGGAGGTACGGTGCTGAATTTTGCCCATCATGTTGGAGGAGGTTCAGGATTCACTCGCTCCGGAAGCCTTGATGCCGAGGCGCTATGGTGCCAGATCACAAGCAGCAAAGGGCAGGCTGTCTCAGCGGACCTTATTGTGCGTTCTCACCTTCACTTCTACATGCATGTCGAGCACACAAATCGCCATGCCTTCTTGTGTCCGTGCTGGCAACTGCAGACACGCTTTGCACGTCACCGTAGCGCATACAAGCTAATGCCGGACATTGGTGCGCTGATTTTCCACATCAGCTCGGACGCCAAGAAACAGGGCGCAGATCCCATCGCATTTACAAAGCTGCTCTACAGATTGCCAGTCCCCCGGGTGAACAAGTTCGAGCGTGGGAAGAAACTTCGGGAAGCCGCGTAGCATGGCGCTCATCCCTCATTTTCGGAGTAATGCTGATGTGGAAAAGTATTTCGCCCTATTAAGCGAATTGACGCCCAGCACGGAACCGCCATCCGACCTGTGGGAGCTAGTGGAAAGGTCGAGTCGGGCTGTCCAACAGAAGGTTCCAATGCCGCGGCGACTTGTGCCTGCCCCGCACTCAGTAGAAGTCCAGGTCTTTACGTCCGCGAGGCGACGAAACATCCGGCCGGCTGAAGCTCTTGAACGGATCATTCCTGTTCCGCCGGTCAGAAGCACCAGGCTGCCAGCTAGCAGGATTCGACCTACTCCAATGTCGTGGACGGAATTGATGCGGTTAAAGCGAGAAGGGAAATAGCCGAGCGATGAAAAGATACATTGCCAAGTTGAAAAGTACGTCTACGATTTCTTTCAGCCGCTTCCATGGCACGCCCAAGTTGAACGGCGAATCCGACGCGGATTACGAGGAGCGGACCTGGCGCGAACGTCTTCACAGCAATGCCAAGGGCAATGTGTTGATTCCGCTTTTCGCTTTCAAGGGTGCACTGGATTCGGCTGCTAAGTATCAGGGCAAGAAGATTCCCGGGAGGCGTAATGCCACGTATACCAAACACGTTCAGTCGGGTGTGATGGTCGAAAATGCGCTTGTGCTGCCGGTGAAGAAGCAGCAAGTCAGGGGCGAGTGGCGCTTCGTACCTTCGGATGGCATGGCCGGCGGAGCGAAGCGGGTGATGAAGTGTTTTCCGGTCATTGAGGAATGGGAAGGGGAAGTGTGTTTTGCGGTCTTGGACGAAACGGTCACGAAAGACGTGCTAGAGGAGTTCTTGGAAACCGCGGGAAATTTCATTGGGCTTGGCTCGTTCAGGCCGGAAAATCGGGGAATTTGGGGACGGTTCAGGTTGCTTTCGCTGAAAGAAGCCAGGACAAGCACGTCCAGGGCCGCATAGTTGCGAGGGAAGATGTTTCCATCGGATATTTCGGTTTGCTTGACTGGACATGACAGGAAGCGGCAGGTCGTGGTTTGGTTGGGCGTGACTTGACGACACAAGACTACTTACTATGCGTCTGCAGTTCTTGACCAAATGCTTTCTTGACCAGACCAGGCGGGATCTGGATGGACATGTCGGGATGCGACGAGGCGAGATCAGATGCGGCAAGACGAGCAAGTGATGGCAAGTGAGGGAATGAGCCAGAGCGAAACTGAAGGCATCGCGAAGCGCGTAGCGGTGTTGCTAGTCCGCAAGTTGTCCGACGCTTTGCGTGAGCGTCGAATCGAAATGGCCGATAGCGAACTCCACTGGTTGACGCCCGGGCAATGCGAGGAGAGCGACGGAGGCATCCAATTGTTCCCTTCACGGTCGCTGGGACTGATGCAGTACGCTCAGGAAAACAATTTCCGCCCCTTGGGCATAGTCGTTCTGGAGAATGGAGATTTCTCCGACTTCATGAATGAAGACGCGATCGCCACGGAAGACTTGGATTTCGCGAAACATCTCTTTCATGTCCACGCGCTGTTTTGGTGCTTCTGTTTTCCGTCCACACCGGATCGAGACGCTCAGTCATGAACGATATTGAGGAAAGCTCATGCAATCGCTGAAAAGCATGGTTGGGGAAATGATTATCGTTCGCGTACCGGCACTGGAGTCAGAGGAAATGTCGCTGGTAAAGCTTCATGCCGTAGACGCGAGTGGCATTTGGATCGAAAGTCAGGATTTCACAGACGCTATGATGAAGAAGCTGCAGCTCACTGCATCCGCAACGACGCTGGTATTGTTTCTTCCATTTCAGAGCATCTAGTTCATTGTGGGTTCCAACAATTCGTTGTGTCTTTCGGAAAGGGCATTCGGTCTGTCGGATGGCTAATTCTTAAATTGTTGACGGCGGCCGTTTGTGATTGTGGAGGGATCAGTTCTATGGGTCAGCCAAAGAAGACAGCGAGAGCCACCGCGCTCGCCCGCGATGGGGGCTTCTCCCAGGACGCGACGCATGTCACTTCCAGGCCGTCGCAAACCGGACTTGAGTTGCCGGCGGGTGAACCGGATCTCGACGGCCTGCGAGCAGTTACCCGGGAATGGTTAGTCCCAGCACTCGTCGAAAAGTTTCTGCGAGAACAGGGGATTCAGCCGCGCTCGCAGCACCGCGGTAAGTCTGAGTGATCGCCAGTTTTCGAAAAAGACCAGTTACCGTCCTCCTTATTAAGGAGATCTGAACAATATGTCAAAAGAAATGCCTTGCGAAAACAACGCACGTGCTAATCGCTGCGCCATCTATGCACGGAGTGCCACTGCACATCAGGAGAATGGCTCAGTCTATGAGCAAATCGCTCGCTGTCGAGAATTTGCTGCCCGGCGTGGTTGGGAAGTATTGAACGAAGACATTTATGTCGATTCTGGGGTTTCTGGACTATCAAAAGACCATCCTGCGCTGAACCAGCTAATTGCGGGCCGCATCAGGGTAGCGGCCATTTGGATTCGTTCTGGTCGTCAGCGTTGACCGCTTGTCAAAGTCTCTACCGCACTACCTCGAAATGCGCTGCAAGCTGCGGGCGTTCGGCATTCGTCTGTTATCGGTCGAAGTACGCGCGGCGAATAGTCCCGATGGACACAGCCAGTGAATGCTAATGAATGAGAGAACCACAATACCGCGCCCTTAGATAGGGAGGCACGAGATGTGCTCGTGCTCAAGTAAACATGGAACAGAAACGAAAGGCTGCTGCTGCTGATAACGCTCCAACGGTAAGGTGTGCGGTTTACGCTCGATACTCTTCAGAGCAGCAGCGCAAGACGTCAACGGAAGACCAGATTCGCACATGCCGTGCCGCCGCCGAGAAAAACGATTGGATTGTGCTCGACGAATTTATTCGATTTGACGAAGAACTCACCGGACGCACCCTTGTCGGCCGAAAAGGCATCGCTGACTTAATCCGGCTTGCTGAGCAGCGCCCGAAGCCCTTCGATTGCATCCTCATCGATGATACGTCTCGATTGGGTCGCTATTTGCCGGATGTCCTGCGGGAATGCGACCGACTCATCTATTACGGGGTCTTTATCTATTTTGTCAGCGACGGGTTGGATACACGTGACGAAAACTCACGTCTCGTCCACATGGTAAAGGGTTACGGCGATGAGCGCTTCGTCAGAGACCATGGTAAGAAGGTTCATCGGGGTCAAGAGGGTCGTGTCCTTAATGGATTTATCCACGGAAGTCGGTGCTACGGGTACAAGAACGTGCCAATCACGGATGACACCCGTAGGGGCATTTATGGCCAGCACGCAATCATCGGCGTAAAGCAGGAAATTCTACCGGCACGGGCGGAAGTCGTCACACGGATTATGAAGATGCGAGCGAGCGGTCTGAGCTTCGGAAGAATTGCCCGGACGCTGAACGCAGAGAGGATTCAGCCTCCAGGTAATTCCAATAAGGCCGGAATTCCTGCGTGGTACGCATCCACCATTAAACAAATCACGAACAACGAACTGTACCGTGGCGTGCGGATTTGGAACCGTGTGCAGAATGTTTTCAATTTTGCAGAAGGTAAGGAATCTACAAGAAAGCGGCCGGCTGCAGAATGGATACGAAAAGAAGTGGCAGAACTGCGAATCATTCCAGACGAACTCTGGGAAAGCGTCCAGGCGGTTAATCGGCGGGGACGTGACAAATACTACGCCACCCGTCTCGGCGGAATGAACCGTACGGCTGCGAGTCGCACATATTTGTTTAGCAGCATCATGGCCTGCGGAACGTGTGGTGGGAATTTCACGGTCGTTGGCGGAAAAGCACCGAACGTTCGGTATGGCTGTCCGAATTACCGCTTTCGTGACACGTGTACCAACAAGGTTTCCATTCTGCGCACACGGCTAGAGCAGCAGCTTATCGCTGCTCTCTCAAGAAATCTTTTGGACGAGCGTTTGGAAGAGGAACGTGTGCGTGAATTCACTTCGCAGTTGAAAGCCCGGATTGAGCGTGAAGAAAAGTTAGCTCGTGAAGTTGCCTCGAATACCTCGCAACTGAAAGAGGAACGTTCCGAGTTGCAGATACGGGCCGGTCACCTAGTCGAAGCAATCGAACAGCACGGGATTTCCTCTCTTCTCTCGTCACAACTTTCGACGCTAGAAGCTCGACTGGCCGAAATCGAGCGCCTGCTGACCGCCAAGCCGGTGTCGACATTGCCGACTTTCTCAGATGACCAAATCAGAGAATTTCTTCACAAAGAAAGTCAGGATTTCTGCAAGGTGCTGGTGGGTGACGCCGAAACGGCCAAAAGGGAAATCCAGAAACGCATCAAAAAGCTCGTATTAACGCCGAAACAGACGGCGACCGGAACCGTGCTTGAAGTTACCGGCGACTTAGGATTGTTCCAGCGACCAGATGTAATGGTGAACAATTTGCTGGATGAAACCGTCCAGCATTACAAAGATGTTTCGACCTTTGTTTTCAATACTGTGGTTCACCCTTACCTGCCGCTCGCTGTCTCGCAATGGCTGTGATTCGACGCCAACACGCTGCGAGCGGTCGTCTGGAGGGTTTGATCCTTCGAATCTGATAGCCTCAGACTTCTTCCAGCCTCGTCAGTACCGCCAGCTCTGATGGCTCAGCGGAGCGCGGTTCAATACCTCCCGAAATTCTCTCCAGGCTGGCAATGCCTGGTCCATCATTTGTCTGAAGCGGTCATTGTGGCGTCGTTCGATTAGGTGGACCAGCTCGTGTACCACAATAAACTCCAAACAGGACGGCGGTTTCTTGGCTAATTCCAAATTTACCCAGATCCGCCCTGCTTCTCGGTTACATGTCCCCCATCGGGTCTTCATCTTTCGAATTCCCCACTCCCTTACCTGGACGCCGATCCGCGGCTCCCATTTCGCCAAAAGTTCGGCGATTTGCTGACGAAGCAACTCCCGATACCAGCTATCGAGCACTCGTTGTCTGCGCTCTCGTCCATCTCCTGGCCGCACGAAGAGCTCCAGCCGGCGCATCGTACGCCGGACCACTTTGGCAGCATCGTCCTTCTTAATGACGGCAAGTCGATAGCGCCTGCCCTGGACGAAATGCGTTTCGCCGCTGACCATCTCTCTTTGCGACTGGCGCTCCTGATGCTGAAACTTCGCCTGTTGCTGGCGGACCCAGCCGAGCCGACTGATCACAGCCAGCCGAACTGCATCGTTGCTTAGACGACTGGGCGCCGCGACGCGCACCCGGCCAAGCGGTGGATAGACTCCTACGTGCAGATTCCTGATGTCCTTTCGAACAATTTCGACCTGGAGTCCGCGGATCTCGATGCGTTGTGTTTCAGTACTCACGCTGTGCCTTCGCAATTTCGAAAACCTTGTTGAGAATGCCGTCATTGCCATCGAGAGCAGATTTTATGGCGCCTCGAACCTCGCGTTCCTTGAATCGATTCCCGCGCCATCCATCCTTCTTAACCGCCCTGATTGCTGCATCCACACGGATCGCAAGCTCTTCATCTTTGTCGAGGTTGTCGTAGAGGGCTCGAAGTGCTCGCGTATTGACTGCGGACGGATATGAAGCTGCACTCTCTGGCTTCTGGACTTTTTTGGCAAGGGACACGATTCTCGCCAGGTATTCGGTATAGTGCAGGGCCTGTTCTTTCCTTTCCCTGATCAGTGCTTCCAACAGCTCCGACATCTTCTCGAAATGCTTCGGATTGACCGGCGACTCGTCTATGATAAGCCTCCGTACGTTGTTCTCGATCGCTTCCGCCATCGCCTCAGGATCTTTGCGCAGCCCATCCGGCATTTTTTCGATGGCACGCTCACCTTGCTCCACCACCAACTGGACAAGCGTCATGTCATCGAAGGTGGACAGCTTCGTACTTTCGTCAGCCTTGATATATGTGTCCAGGAGATGACGCATTGCAGGTTCGAACACTTTCATGTCGACGTAATCACCACTTGCAAGCTTGCGTAACGGCCTGTCGCGTAGCATCACACTCGTCTACCACGGCGATCGCAGATTTTTCTGCGTCGGCGTAGATCCAGCTCAGAAATGGCTGCACTTCTGCGTTATCGGCATTATGAGCGTAGAGGGTGCGTGATTCGTACCGGGGATCCGAGACTGCTTCTAGTGCCAGCCGTGTCTTACCCACTCCGGTTGGCCCTTCTAGCCTTAAAGTGGCCTCTCCGTTACTCGAATCTAGAAAATCGCGGATGCGTTTAAGTGTTTCGCTCCGCTCCAGATCCGCTTTGAAAGGGTTCGACATCTGGGTGTTTCCTTCCCTCCACCTGCGAACAGTTATGAATTCATGAATGTTTTGTCGGAGTTCCGGGCGTGCGACCACTGCCGGAAACCGAGAGATCCATCTGGCTATTGCGGTTCCGAATAGGATCGTAGCCCGATGGGACGGAATCTTCTTCCTGACGCAGAGTCGGCGCAGTTCCTTCTCGCGCAGACGGATCACGTCCTTCCGTACGTAGTCCTGGCTAACCAGGATGAGGTATACCCCGCCGTTCTTCAGTGCAGCCTGTACTCCGGGCTTCCGGAACTCAGTTCGAAGCTCTTTAAGGCTGAGCTTTCCTGACTTGTACTGAATTACGTTTTCACCGTTTTTCAGGATGTCGTGACCATTCATGGGCCACTTGACACGAGCATCAATCCCGGCGTCGGGATCCGTTTCCCGCGTACTCAGATCTAAATCGCCTAATGGAATGTGCCAACGCCCTGCTTCCGCCGTAAGCAGGGCGTTCACGATGGACCGGAGTTCGTGATTGTTCAGGCGCCCTAGGTCCTTCCCGTCTAGCAAATTCAAATTGCACCTCCCGGCAGCGGGAACCGTCTAACACTTTGTGAACAATTATAAATTCTGAGATCCAGCGGTTGGTGGGCCACTGGACTGGGACATCCAGACCCACACTCATCACCGCGCCGAGAGGATTAGTTGCTAAGTTGGAGGTTGGCCACCACTTTTGGGTATTGACGAATTGCAGGAATGATGTAACAGTTGAAAATGAGCTACAAGCAATGATGCGCAAGCCCCATACCGATTGCTTCCCGACACCGGCCACGTTTGCGTGGCAAGGAGCGGGGGAAGGTACGTTCATGTAACGGGGGCGATCCATAGCGCGTAGTTTTTCTGAGCCTCCGATACAAATCGGGGGCTTTTGGTTTTTACGGCACATTTCGCCAATGCGCAGACAGGAGGCGGCGTCGTCTAACGGCCAGGATGCGGCCCTTTCAAGGCTGAGATGGGAGTTCGATTCTCCTCGCTGCTACCAAGTGATGAGCACACAAGTGATTGAACTCGAAGGTTTTGAGATAGAACTTGCATCGGAACTCTACTGCGATCGCGGCGGAGATCATCGCGAATTGGTTGACCGTGCACGTACGGATCGCAGAAGACTTGGCCACAACGTCGATGAATCAGCCGTGCTGTGCGTACGGTGCATGAAAGCAATACCCCTGAAAGCGTGATGCCGGGTCGTCTAGTGGCAGGACTCTGGACTTTGAATCCGGGTACGGGCGTTCGAATCGCTCCCCGGCAGCCAGTTTCAAAAGTCAGCAAAGGAGGAAACTCATTGACGAGCAATGGAGAGGAATTCGAGGAGTGGTGAAGGCTACGGTTACTTCTCTTGGAAAGAAACATACCGTGTCCGCAGGTTCCCTCCTCAAAGTTGCGAGGTCATTCAATTGGCAAGGACAACCGGCTCTGACCCGGTTCATGCACGTTCGAATCGTGCCCTCGCAGCCAAGTTTAGAAAGTGGTCGCAGAGTCTAGCGGCAGGATGCCTGACCGTCTATCAGGAGGGACGGGTTCAACTCCCGTTGCGACCGCCACAGGGGTGATGACCCGACGGGAAGGGCGCTCGTCTCCAAAACGAGTTCAAGCAGGTTCGAATCCTGTCACCCCTGCCAAGTTTGATAGGCGAGCATGGTATAGCGGCTGGTGCCTCGGGCCTCCAACCCGATGACGCGAGTTCAACTCTCGCTGCTCGCTCCAGGGCGGAAGTCGTCTAGTGGCCAAGACGCGACGTTGCCAACGTCGAGAGCGCGGGTTCGAGTCCCGCCTTCCGCTCCAGATTTAGTAAGTGAGTTTGAGGCGGTGTAGCAAGACAGCAAGGCATCTGCCTGCAAAGCAGACAAGCAGGAGTGCAATTCTCCCCACCGCCTCCAGATTGTCGAGAAGAAGTTATGTGCTGGTGTAGCTCGGTGGGAAGAGCGCGGGCCTCGTAAGTCCGTGATCGGCGTTCGAATCGCCGCGCCAGCTCCGCTGGTATAGCTCAACGGGAAGAGCAGGTGCACGGTAAGCGCCCGACCGCAGTTCGAGGCTGCGTGCCAGCTCCAGAGTTTGCTGGTCTAGCACAGTGGAAGTGCAGAGAGCTTGTACCTCTCCGACGAGTGTTCGATTCACTCGACCAGCTCCATAGTGTGGCCGAACCCAAACGGTGCGGGGCGTGTCTGTGGAACACGTTTTAGTCAGTTCGACTCCGACCGGTCACCCCAATGAGGGCGGTTCGTATAAGGGAATTACCCACGGCCTGCAACCGTGAAATGCGAGTTCGAGTCTCGCACCGTCCACCAAGTTTGGCTCGGGAACTCGACGGCAGAGTGCTGGTCTGAAAAGCCAGTGGATACGGTTCAATTCCGTGCCGAGCCACCAGATTCGTAAAGGCGGGTGTTGACTGCAAGAAAGGAAAGACGATGACAGATGCAGCTTACAACGTGATGAAGCCAGACAACGGCGTTCCCATCAAGGCCTGGACCAAGGGCGTCCCGCTTGAGGACGCCGCACGCCAGCAGCTTTTGAACGTCGCGCAGTTCCCATTCATCTACAAGTGGGTGGCGGCCATGCCGGACGTGCATTGGGGCATCGGCGCGACCGTTGGCAGTGTAATTCCAACGCGCGGCGCAATCATTCCCGCGGCGGTCGGTGTGGATATTGGCTGCGGCATGATGGCCGTGCAGACTTCTCTGCACGCCAACCATCTGCCGGACAATCTGCACGGTATCCGAACGGCGATTGAGAAGGCGGTGCCGCACGGGCGTACCGATAACGGACGCGCGAACGACCGCGGTGCGTGGTCGGACGCTCCGGCGCATCACGCGGAGGTGTGGGCGAAGATGGAGCCGGCGTACAAGGCGATCGTCGATAAGTATCCCAAGCTGGATCACAAGCAGCGCGTGAATCACCTGGGAACACTCGGCACCGGGAACCACTTCATCGAGGTCTGCCTCGATGAAAGCGAGAATGTCTGGTTCCTGTTGCACTCGGGATCGCGTGGCGTAGGCAATCGTTTCGGGACGTTTTTCATCGAACTGGCGAAGAACGATATGCGTCAGTGGATGATCAACCTGCCGGACCAGGACCTCGCTTACTTGCCCCAGGGGACAGAGCACTTCGAGGACTACGTCCGCGCAGTGCACTGGGCGCAGGACTACGCGATGGCCAACCGCGACTTGATGATGCAGAACATGATCGCGGCGGTTAAGGGCTCGGGAGAAGTCCCGGCGTTCGAAGCCAATGTGGAGGTCGTGAGCTGCCATCACAACTACGTGACCTGGGAGCACCACTATGGCGAGAACGTGCTCATCACGCGCAAGGGCGCAGTACGTGCGCGTGAAGGCGACATGGGAATTATTCCCGGCAGCATGGGAGCGCGTTCGTACATCGTGCGCGGCAAGGGCAATCCGGAAAGCTTCATGAGCTGTAGTCATGGAGCCGGACGTGCCATGTCGCGTACGGAAGCAAAGCGCCGCTTCTCGCTGGACGACCACGCCAAGGCGACGGCGGGCGTCGAGTGCCGTAAGGACGCGGATGTCATCGACGAAACACCGATGGCGTACAAGTCCATTGATGCCGTGATGGAAGCGCAGCGCGATCTGGTGGACGTGGTACACACGTTGCGCCAGGTGGTCTGCGTGAAGGGGTAGGCAGGAGAGGGCTGCAAAGCCCTCTCTTCAGATCCCGGTGTAGGGTAGCGGCCACCCACATGTCTTGGGCACATGTCCACGCAGGTTCAACTCCTGCCACCCGGACCATTGATCTTGCGCTAAGGGATTTGTGGCGCGGTAGTAGCGTAGGACAATACGAGAGGCTCATAACCTCTAAACGCAGGTGCAAATCCTGCCCGCGCAACCATGTCTTATGGATTACCCCACTTAACTCCATCATGATTCGGATGATGGGACAATTTATTCGACAACTTGCGATTTTCTTCTTGCAAAATATTTCGAGTCATGGCATCTTCGATTATCTTCTTACGAAAGGACGCCCAAATTGGCAGATGTCTC
>JBAWBG010000152.1:0-28303 GCA_049589695.1 Candidatus Sulfotelmatobacter sp.
ACGCATGTCAGTATTCCGCAGGCTGGACTCATGGATCGGCGTAGATAGAATGTGGGCTCGATTCAGAGAAACAGTAAAAATCTGAACGTCGACGCCTATATACCCTCCGCCGATCCCGCTGACACTGTTCGTCTTCGCGAGTCCAGACCTAAGACCGAGCCCAAGGACGGTCCGGCACTGGCGTTAGATGCGGTTTCCGCCAGGCTGCGGCTATGCAAAGTTGGATGCGTGCATAAATTTCGCGGGATGTGATCAATTCGACTTCGCTGTGGGCTGCGGCGAAGCACCGGCTAGCAGGACGTGTCCGGGGCTTTGCACAGAAAGGCGTTCCTAGCGCGCTGCCGTCAGCTGTGTGTGGCTCCGAATTTCGCTAATGCAATAGTGATCCCAATAGCGGTGCAGATTGGGAAAACGACCCTTCGCTTGGCGAATCCAATTGTTTCTTGGAGAGGAAGGATCGAATACTCGCTTGTAGGGGCAGAGCGTGTGCGTCATCATGCAATCCGGATGGAGGCTTAGCAGCATGTTAGGAAAAACTCGCGCAGTAATTAACTTTGTTGCGTTCGTCTGCATTACGTCCAGGAAGGTAGTCGCGCCATGCTTATCATCTCTGGTCATGGTCTTAGCGCTTCTATCCGAGGGACCTGCTCATCCCTCTCTCGCTATCGATCTGCATGCTCCCAATCTGGAATTGCTTCCGAGTCGCCGGGAAACCGTCCACACGGCTTCATTTCTCGGCTAAGCCGATTCTCAAGCCAGGGCTGTGGGGCTGGTACGCGTGTTGTGGACTCTGGGCTTCACTGGCCGAGAGTCTCCGTTGTTCCTCTCTTCCATTCCGTCGAAGATTTGGCGGTGTTATTTCTCTCGTGTGTGCAATAATTTTCATATTGACGGGCGCCTCGTAAGCATGTAACAGTCTACCTGCGCTGACGCAAGTTGCGTCATCTGTGTCTCCCCCTTTAAGTCTTTCGCGCTTGGTTTCGAGTGGGCAACCGCCCGGAGGGACATACCATTCCACGCTTTCAATCTCGAGAGTTCTTTTGTGTCCTTGTATTAGTGTTTCTGCAAAGCTTGTCGACCGCGGTATGGTCGCAGGTCAATGTCACGACATTTCATTACGACAACGCACGCACGGGGCAGAATACCAAGGAGACCGTCCTCACACCGGCGAACGTAAACTCAACTGAGTTCGGCAAACTCTTCACAATTTCCGTGGACGGTTACGTATTTGCGCAGCCTTTGTACTTGGCCGGCGTACAAAACATTGCTGGTGGAACTCATAACGTTTTATACGTCGTGACGCAACACGCTAGCTTGTTTGCTATCGATGCCGACACCGGCGCGATTCTATGGCAAAAAAGCTTCATCAATCCCGCAGCCGGTATAAATACGGTCTCGCCCAACAATGTTGACTGCACTGACATCCTTCCGGAGAGCGCCATCACCAGCACTCCGGTCATCGATCCCTCATCAGGCACGATTTATCTCCTCGTCAAGACCAATGAAAACGGGCAATTCTTCCAGCGTCTGCACGCCATTGACGTAACCGGCGGTGCGGAAAAATTTGGCGGCCCCGTCCCGATCGCCGCGACTGTGAATGGAACCGGAGACCATGGAGAAACCGTCACCTTCAATTCGCTCACGGAGCACAACCGCCCCGGCCTGCTTTTGGAAAATGGCCACATCGTTATGGGTTGGGCCTCGTACTGCGATAACCCGCCGTATCACGGATGGGTGATGTCCTACAGCGCCTCGACTCTCGCTCAGGAAGCTGCCTTGAACCTCTCTCCGAACGGTACAGATGCCGGAGTGTGGATGTCGGGCGATGGCATCGCTGCCGACGCTAACGGAAACTATTATCTTGCTTCCGGAAATGGCAGCTACAGCGGTTCGACCTCCAATAACTACGGAGACAGCATCTTGCGTCTAGGTTCTGCCAGTAGCGGCACTCTGCCAGTGCTCGATTCATTTACGCCTTGGAATCAAAACAGCTTGAGTGGCGAGGACTCTGATGTTGGGTCCGGAGGAGTCTTGCTGCTACCGGACCTCCCTGCCGGAGTACCGCATCAGCACCTGCTGGTGCAAATGGGAAAAGAGGGAACAATCTATTTAGTTGACCGCGCAGCGATGGGCGGATATTGCTCGACCTGTGTCAATATCGATACTCAGATCGTGCAGGAAATCAACAACGCCAGCATCGGAATCTGGGGCTCGCCGGCATACTGGAATGGCAATGTCTATTGGAGCAGCAACTCCAACGGCACTACTACGAATATGCCTTCCAACTTAATGGCCTTCTCTTTCAACGCAGACAACTCCGGCTTGCTTTCCACTGGACCTACCTCGCAGAGCAACAACACTTTTAATTTCGGGACCGGCACACCCGTGGTATCCGCGAACGGCAACGAGGATGGAATCGTGTGGCTATTGGATAACAGTACCTTCCATGCGACATGTTGCCAGGCGCTTTATGCCTTTGATGCTACGAACCTCTCGAGCATGCTTTACAATAGCAACGAGGCGGCCGGAAAACGCGATGTTCCCGGCGGCGCCGTCAAGTTCACAGCTCCGGTTATAGCCAATGGCAAAGTCTATGTGGGCGGTCAATTCCAAGTCAGTGCTTACGGACTAATAGCCCCCACGGCAACCACCGTGACCTCGAGCGTGAATCCTGCGTATCTGACGCAGAATGTCACCTACACAGCCATCGTCACTTCCCAGAGCACCACGCCGACCGGTTCGGCCACTTTCTACCAGGGAACCTCCAAGCTGGCAACCGTGCCCTTAAGTGACGGCCAGGCGAACTACTCTACTACCTACTCCGCACCCGGCGCGTTCCGGATAACTGCAACTTTCATCGGAACGGCGGGAACTAATTTTGTGACCAGCACTTCGCCGGTATTGCCGGAAGTTATACACTCTCTTCCCGCACTTACTGTGACCAAGCTCGCGTCTTCCGCATCGTCCATTTACGTGGGGCAAACGGTGACCCTGACAGCTACAGTCTCGTCTACCTTTGGCACGCCTTCAAACGGCGAAGTCGTGACCTTCAAGAGTGGCGGCGTAGCCATTGGAACCGGAACTCTGAGTGGTGGTAAAGCCACATTTACCACCTCCAGCTTGGTAGCCGCGAACCATGTGCTCTTGGCGGCATATCCGGGCGATGCGAATTTTGCCTCTAGCTTGTCCGCCACCATTACACTGCCAGTCAGCAAATACGCAACGGCCACGGTGCTCAGTTCAACTCCGAATCCTTCCAGCTCAGGACAAGCGGTAACCCTTACGGCCAAGGTCACCTCCTCATCATCAGCTCTTACCGGATCCGTCACCTTCAGAAACGGAACCACAACGGTGGGAACCACCGCTTTGAATAGCAGCCGCATCGCAACGCTGACTACAAAACTACTGCCACTCGGGGCAGACCAGCTGACTGCGACCTACGGCGGCGACACGATGAATTTGACCAGCGCTTCGCCGCCGATCACACAAAACGTGAACCCGTCTGTCAGTACCGCGACCGCTCTTGCATCAACGCTGAATCCCGCCTATGCAACTCAGACCGTGACCTATACCGCGACAGTGACGGCGTCCACTGGTACGCCGATAGGTTCGGCTACTTTCTACCAAGGATCCACTGCAATCGCGACGGTACCCTTGAAAACAGGCCAAGCCACCTACTCAACAACCTATTCTGCCAAAGGCGCCTATCTGATGACTGCCTCGTACTCGCCCTCAGTAGGCACCGATTTTGTCTCCAGTAAATCGCCAGTGCTGACAGAGATCGTACATCCTCTTCCAGCGACCACCACCACCAAGCTCACAAGTTCCGCATCGTCCATTTACGTGGGGCAAACAGTGACCCTTACAGCTACAGTGTCGTCTACTTTTGGCACGCCTTCAAACGGCGAAATCGTGACCTTCAAGAGTGGCGGCGTAGCAATTGGAACCGGAACTCTGAGTAGTGGTAAAGCCACATTTACCACCTCCAGCTTGGTAGCCGCGAACCATGTGCTCCTGGCGGCCTATCCGGGCGATGCGAATTTTGCCCCTAGCTTGTCCGCCACCATTACACTGCCAGTCAGCAAATACGCAACGGCCACGGTGCTCAGTTCAACTCCGAATCCTTCCAGCTCAGGACAAGCGGTAACCTTAACTGCCCAAATAACAACCACTGGACCATCCTCCCCAACTGGATCGGTAACTTTTCGGAATGGAACCACAACGGTGGGAACCACCGCTTTGAATAGCAGCCGCATAGCGACGCTGACTACAAAACTACTGCCAGTCGGGGCAGATCAGCTGACCGCGACCTACGGCGGCGACACGATGAATTCGACCAGCACTTCACCGCCGATCACACAAAACGTGAACTAGGCCTTCCGGGGAATGACCGAGCTGTAGGCCAAAATCACAGCAGCAGTCCTGTATTCTGCAACCTCCTGCAGATGCGATAAAACATTCTGCACTACGGCGGTGATCGGATGACGCTGAAGCACCGCATTGCCGGACGTCCGCTGGAAACCGAACTGATTTCTCGCTTGCCATCGACATCGCCGAGGCGCTGGATGTGGCTCACGCAGCTGGCATCGTTCACCGCGACAACAAGCCCGCGAATTTTCTTTCGGGGCAGTGCTGTACGGGATGACCACTGGCATGTTGCCCTTCGTGGGGAAAGCTCTGGAGTCATCGTTAAGGCCATTCTTGACGCGCCAAGAAACAGCGAACTCCTCAGCCAGCATCGCGAACGTTGGCAGGTCTTTGATTGACCCCAGCAACCTGCGAGCTTTTCGGAGACAAGTTTTTCCGCTGCCTGATATTTCGATACTACTGCGTGGATTCCCGCGGCTGGGCTAGACGCCGCATCCAAGGTGAGACAGGTAGTGCCGAAAGTGAAGATTATTCTGTTTACGGTCACGCGCTAGCCGCTCAACTTCGTGACCTTCATGTCTGGCTTTAGATTTCTAGCCTTTTCGAGGGCATCACGACCGTTATCTGCTTCATCCGAAAGCTCAAAGTTCCGCTCGGAATCAAACAGCTTGCGCACGAACGCGCGCACCATAGCGTTGTCGTCCACAAGCAGTATGCGGTTCTTAGCCACCCACGTTAGATGCATACTGCTTTGGCTGCTGTTACTTCTCCTTCCATTCCGGATAGCCTAATTTGTCCTTCCGCAGAAGCTGAAAGCGCTTCTACTGCGCCACTGGCGCGTAGTATCCGCGGCGTGCTCTCACCCGGAAATTCTTGCGGTCATTAGCCACAATCTCAATAGTGCGAAAGTGCCCGTCGGACTTGAAATCTATCGGCTTATAGGAAACATCGTACTGGCTGCGCAGCTCCTCTTGGATCTCGGCGAAAGCGTTGGTGACATCACGAATCTGGAAGGGGAAAAATGCGCGCCCTCCGGTGGCATCGGCGATGCGCTCGAGCACTCTATCGCCCGCTCCCTTGGTGCCGCTGACGTTGGTGCTGATGGTGTAGATGATGGCATCGGCCCGCTGCGCCATTTCAATCGCTTCTTCGCGGGTTACATGACTCTGATTGTCTTCGCCATCGCTCAACAGAATGATCGCGCGCCGGGTGGGCCCGCCGTGCGGCTGCTTCAACAACTTATCGCGGCAAGCGTAATAGAGCGCGTCGTACATCGCGGTGCCGCCGCCGGGCCGCAGTTCCCGGACTCCATGCCCCAGCTTCTCCGTGTCGTCGGTGAAATCCTGCGTAAGCTCGGGCGTGACGTCAAAACCCACGACGAAGGCCTGGTCATAACGCTTGCGCACGGTCTGATTCAGGAATTCGATTGCCGACTCCTGCTCGAACTTGAAGCGGTCGCGTACCGAGGCGCTGGCATCGATTAACAGGCCCACTTGCAGCGGCAAATTCGTTTCCGCGTGGAAGCTGCGTATCTCTGTCACCGGCTTGCTGTCATCCACAATGCGAAAATCGGCCTGCTTCAGATCGGTCACTCGTTTGCCGTGCTTGTCCGTCACCGTGAACACGACATTCACTTCATTGGTGCCCACGCGAATTTTAGGGATCTCCGCATTGCTGGCAGCAGAGTCATTGGCATTCTTCTCAGCTAAGTTTTGCGGAGCTTGGGCCGTTCCTGCCGCCGGCGGCCGTGATGACGTTTGAGCGGAAGCCTGAGACGACTGTGGGGGCGAAGCTTGTGCCTTGCCGACGGTCAGCAATCCAATTAGAAGCGCAAGACTCGTTGCACACCCTGCAATGAAGATTTTTTGGAAAATGTGTCTCGTAAAGATGTACCCCAATTTGCTGTCTATTATATCCGTAACCGCGGCTTTGGGCAGAGGACTTCGGGCCGGCCGCAACATCGTACAATAGGCCTGAGAGGTGCTTCGATGATTGATCACGAAACGCTCCAGAAGGGACGGGGCTGGGCATATCTGGCCGGGATGGTAATCTTTGTAGCGGTTGTAGCCTGGAAATTTGTGGCCCGTTAAGCTGTGCTCACCTTAGTGTCCGCTGCAGTCCCGATGGTTTCGGATGCTCAGGTCAATCTCTCTTCTCGCAACTAAGTCTCTGCCGTTTTTGCTTCTTCTAACTTTTCTAAAAACTCGCGCAATTCCTCCGGCAAGTCGACATGAAGCGCAATCGCCCTCCTGTTGCGGGGGTGTGTGAACTCGACCCATGAAGAGTGCAAGAAATTTCGCTGTAGGCTGATTGCGGCAGAGTGCCCGCGAGCTTGTTTCGGCGCACCATACACGGTGTCGCCCACCACCGGATGTCCCAGTGCCGCCATGTGTACGCGAATCTGATGAGTGCGTCCGGTATCGATCTTTACATCGAGCAAAGTAAATTTCCCAAACCTCGTATCCAGACGCCGTGTGACGCTGTAATGCGTAACGGCGGTGCGTCCGCCTTCCAGCCGCGTGGTCATGCGCATACGGCGGATGCGATCGCGGCTTATATTCTTGGTAATAGTGCCGGAGTCTTTCTTTACCCAGCCATGGACGAGCGCTACATATTTCTTTTTCACTTCACGGGCCGCAAACTGGGCGCTGAGCTTGAGATGCGCTTCATCATTTTTCGCAACTAGGATCAATCCACTGGTCTCTTTATCAAGACGATGCACAATGCCGGGCCGCAAGTCTCCGCCCACGGCAGATAAACTCCGCATGTGATGGAGCAGTGCATTCACCAGGGTTCCACGTTTGCGAGCGTCATCGGTGGCACCAGCGCCAGCGTGTACCATCATTCCGGCGGGTTTGTTGATCACTGCGAGGTCGTCATCTTCATAAATAATGTCAAGCGGAATATCTTCCGGCAGAGCCTTGAGTGGCGCCCGCTGCGCATCCCTCAGGACAGTCAAGTACTCGCCTCCGCGCAGCTTGAGTGAAGCTTTTGCGGCAGCGTCGTTCACTAGCACTTTGCCTTCGGCGATTAGTTCCTGCACCCGCGCGCGGCTCACGCCGTCTAGTTGCGTCGTGAGAAATTGGTCGAGGCGCCGGCCCGCATCTTCTGGGCTGACCGAGATAAGAATAGGAAATGTTTCCGGCATTCGCTGCGAAGGATACTACAGGCTATGCTATGAGATCGTTTAACCGCGTAACCCTGTGCCAATAGCGCGTAAGGAGCCGATATTTGCCATGAAGAAGAATATCTGGAGAGCAGCGATCGAAGTTTGCTTTATCGTCTTCCTGTTCTATTCCAATCTTTTGATGGGAGAATTCGAGCGCTCGGGCATGGGGTCAAGAAGGGGTCTCGCCTGGGCGTTGCGCGATGTCTTTACAACAGCCAATTTCGCAATCGCCCTCATCGCGGCATTCATCGGTTACATGCTTTTCGAATTTCTTCGAAAGAAGCTATAGAAGCCCGGCTACTATAGAACTCAGCTCCAAACCGTGCGCTCGACGTTTTACTCCACTGCGTTTGTCGCAACCACTTGGCGGTACCACTCCGCACTCAGCTTCGGCGTGCGCGTCTGGGTTTTGAAATCCACATAGTGGATGCCGAAACGCTTGCTGTACCCATCGGCCCACTCGTAGTTATCCATCAAACTCCAAAGAAAATATCCTTTGATCGGATAGCCCTCGGAGGCAGCGCGATGGAGCTGCGAAAGATGATTACGCAGATACATGACGCGGTCGGTATCTTCGACGCGTCCATCGCTCGTGACCACGTCATCGGCTGAGCAGCCATTCTCGGTGATGTATAGAGCGCGCGGCTTCCAGATGTCACTGACGTTGCGCACAGCCCAGTAAGTGACTTCGGGTCCAATATAGAGCCAAGGCGAAGCCATATGCGGATAGGAAGCCTGGCGCTTTTCGATGACGTAACCTGCGGGCGAGGAGTCGGCGCGAACATAATCCGGGGTATAAACATTCAGGCCGACGAAATCGAGCGGGCTGCTGATGATCTTCATGTCGCCGGCTTCGACTTTGGGAGCGTTCGCGCCTTCGCGCTGCATATATCCGTCGGTGTAGTTGCCTTCCATGATTGCGGTCAGAAACTGCGCATTTCCTTCACGCGTCGCGCGATGCGCGGCTTCAATCTGCTCCGCGTTCTCAATCACCGGCACATATACAGTGGCATTTTCGGCAAGCCCGATTTGCGTGCCGCTCTTGGCGTTGGCTCGGATTGCTTGTACCGCCATGCCGTGCGCCAGCACGCCGTGGTGGCGGACTTGATTCACCTCCGCATCGGGCAACTTCAGTCCCGGCGCGAACTGCCCGTTCTTGTAGCCAAGGTCGGTGAAGCAGACGAGTTCGTTGGTGGTGAAAAAGTGACTGACGCGGTCGGACAAATGTTTCGAGACGTAGGCAGCATAATCGGCGAAGGCCTTCGATGTGTCGCGTGACTGCCAGCCACCGGGCAAAGCCTGTGGCAGATCCCAGTGAAACAACGTGATGTACGGCGCGATATTGTTCTTCAGCAATTCGTCGACTACCCGTTCGTAATAATCAAGACCTTTTGGGTTCGGCTGTCCCGTGCCATCGGGAAAAATGCGAGACCACGCAATCGAAAAGCGATAACATTTGGCGCCCAAGTTCTTGAGCAGCCGGACATCTTCTTTGTAGAGATGGTAGGAGTCGTCGGCGACGTCGCCGGTCTCACCCTGAAAAGTCTTACCCGGCGTGTGGGAAAAAGTATCCCAAACGGAAGGCTTGCGGCCGTCTTCGTTGACCGCGCCTTCAATCTGATAAGACGCGGTGGCGCAGCCCCACATGAAGTTGGCCGGGAATTGCAGCAACGTCGGATTCTGCGCCCACGCAAAGCGTGGAAGAGTTGAGGCGGCGAGCGCAGCCGCAGCAGTTCCAGCCAAGGTTTCGCCGAACCGTCGACGTGTGATTTTTTTCATGCGCTCAAGGTTACCACTACGCCCGGTAGAAATTGCTAATTTCGATTGCTAAAAGGCAAGCAACAACCGAGAGGCGTAACACGCGATAGACGGATGGATGAGACCTAGCGCGTCGCCGTGGCCGTCTGCGCTGCAATGTTCTTTTTCATTCCCGGACGCAGCCACCAGATCAGTCCGCCGCCGATTACCAGACCGATTGCGATTAGCTGCGTGCCGGACATCGCTCCACCAAAAACCGAGCCTCGGCCGGGATCGTCGCGCAGGAATTCCAGAAAGAACCGCGCCACGCCGTAGATGAATAGAAACGCGCCAAAAACCTGGCCGTCGAATTTTCTGCGCTTCAGCAACCACATCAGGAAGAAGAAATTCGCCAGCTCGACTGCCGCTTCGAAAAGCTGCGTGGGCTCGAGCGGTACGTTGAGCGGAGTGCCTGTGATCTGATTTGCCAGCGGATTACGGAACACTACACCCCAGAAGTGGTGCGTCTCTTTGCCGTAGCAGCACCCCGCGGCAAAACATCCCAGGCGTCCGATGGCGTGGCCTAAGGCAAGTCCCGGCGCAAAAGCGTCGCAGGTTCCCAGAGCGGGCATGTTGTGCCGGCGCACGTACCACCAGGCAGCGATGAACGCGGCAATCAGACCGCCGGAAAAAACTCCACCCGCCTGTAGCGTGGTGACGCTGAAAATTTCGCCAGGATGTGCCTTGTAGTAACCCCATTCATTGATTACGTAGAGAATCTTGGCGCCGATGATTCCACACAGGACCACCAAAATCCCAAGGTTCCACGCTTTCTCGCCGTCAATGCCGAGGCGCTCGGAGTTACGTACGCTGATCCACAGGCCGAGCAGAACCCCCAAAGAAACCAGGAAACCGTAGGTCGGCAGAAAGAATCGCCCGAAATGAACTAATTGCGGATACACAATACGTTGGATGCAGGAAGTTCGGAATTTGTACCAGATTCAGTCTAGCAGGAATGATCGTGAAGGGGATGCGGCTTGCATGTTGCTGATTTCTGATTGCTGATTGTCTATTAAGATCGTGCGCACAAGCTTTTCAATTAACAATCAAAAATAATAATAATCAAGCCGACCCACTGTGCCGTGTGACGGGCCGAGAATGAACCGTCAGGTAGACGTTGGGAACCCTCCGAGACCCTTTAGGCATCTCCGCATGGCGGAGCGTTGCACACCGGATCCTAGTTCGAGTCGAGTCCCCGTTCATTCAGCATTGGTTCAAAAATCGGTTACCGCCATCACCAACCCCGCAGGCCGGCTTTCACTCTGGATGCTAGGAGAACTCCCCGTGAATTAGCAATAGGGAACGTGTAAATAGTTGGCAGAACAGTTGCAACCAAAGTAATCGGGCCGTCGAAGTTACGGCTTGCAATTCAGAGCGGAGCAGAGCTTTCATCGCCGCGATTAACGTTCCTGGATGAATCGGCCATTCGCCCCTGCGTACTTTATTTACTTCGCCCCGGCCGCCCAATAACTGCTCCTCGCGAGCACCGTCTTATCTCCCTGATCCCGCAACCGTACCCGTAACTGATGCAACCCCGCGTGAGGACTCTTCGGTTCGATGCTCAACAAATAACGGCTGTGCAAATGATTGCCGAAGTCGATCATCCGCGAATCAAAGTTTTTCCTCGTGGCAAACATCTCGTATTCACCACCCGTCATCGACGCTACCGTCTTCGGCATATTCTTTTTCATCGCCTCGGCCGCCATGACTAACGGTGCCAACAAATCCGGCGAGGGATGCATCTCGCTCATACTATCCCCCCGCATCGTATCCAAAATGTTTGACCGCGACGGCGAAAAGGCCAGCGCATATACTGCGGTGCTGCTCTGCCCAATCTCAGCCACCACATCCTCCACCTTGGCCTGGCTACCGTGGTCACGAGTCTCGCTGATCAGCAGCAGCACGCGCTGCCGCTCCTTCGGAACCTGTTCCAGCATTCTCACCGAATAATCCACTGCATCCAGAATCGCCGCTCCGCCGTCCCCTGGCTGCAATTCGCTCAGCGTCCATGCAATCTTTTCGGAGCTGCCGGTGAACTCCTGCGCCGTCTGCACATGGCTGTCGAACTCCACAACCGCCACTGCGCCGTGTCCCTCAGCTACTAGCGGATCCAGCATCGCACTCAACCCGCGCATCCGGGGAAACTCATAATCCGCCCTCCGCCCGCGCTGAATCGCAATCACCATCGACACCGGCTGTCCCTCCACAGCTTCATCCAGACGCACTGCCTGTTCCACCCCATCGTCCTCAACCACAAAGTCCTTTGCCTCCAACCCATACACAACTTCGCCCTGCACGCTTTTCACCAGCGCAGGAATCACCACTACATTCGACTGAGTATGGAGAGTTGTTTCTTGGCAGAGCGCACTGCCCGTCAGCAGCGAAAACAAAATGAGATGGATTCCAGCCCGCGTCAGGCTAGCCTGCCTTGCGGTTCTCGCCGAGCACTTCATCGAGAGCGCTGGCCAGTAGATGCGCGCGCTTCTGGTAATCGGTCGTCCCGGAGTCCTGCTTGCGCTTCAGCAAATGATATTCATCCGCAATATTCAAAGCCGCTAGTACGGCCAGGCGCACCGTATCGATTGTGTTCGTCGCCTCGGCGACGGCTCGCATTTTGGAATCGACGTACTCGGCGAGCTTGAGAATGTATTCCGGATCAGACCCGCGCAGATTGTAGGCCTGATCGAAAATCTCCACGCGCACGCTACCGTTTTGCGCGTCTTTCAGTGTCGAATCCTTAGCCGCTGTAGCCATAGTCGGTAATCCTCGCGATGCTAACTTGCGCGCTCCTCGGCAATTGAATCGATCTGCTGCAACATCTTTTCCACGCGTCCGCGAATCTCTTCGCGCTCTTTGCGCAACTGCACTGTCTCGCGCCGCAGCGCAACCAGCTGTTCTTCGCGTTCTTCCAGTTGCTGCCGGGCGCGCTGGGCATCGCGTTCCGCCGCAGCCTGAGCCTGCCGTGCGCCTTTGTACATCTCGATCGTACGGAAAATTTTCTCTTCCAGCACCTGAAAACTGTCCGCCGGAGCCTGTTCTGTCACCTGTTCCGCCGCGTTTAGCGCCATGATTGCACTTTTCCCCGAGAGGAATTTCAAACTTTCCCGAAGTATACTCCTCCCCGCTGTGGATGGAGCATGGCCCAGAGGTGCCGATCTCGCTTTCTCCGTGCGACTCCGGGTATACTTCCCGGCATGAAACACAGAATCCTCCCCATGCTAGCAGTGGCTCTTGCTGTGATCTTGTTCGTTC
Source organism: Candidatus Sulfotelmatobacter sp. (assembly GCA_049589695.1). GTDB lineage: Bacteria > Acidobacteriota > Terriglobia > Terriglobales > Acidobacteriaceae > Sulfotelmatobacter. The sequence goes on from JBAWBG010000152.1 coordinate 12,587, forward strand.
TTCCCAGTGCGGCCAAAACCAAAGTCGAAATCAAAGACGCCCAAGGGAAGGCAGTCGGCACGATCATCCTGTCGCAAATGGGACCCGGCGTCGGCCTTAAACTTAATCTTCACGATCTGCCGCCTGGAGAGCATGCCATCCACTTCCATCAGAATCCCAAGTGCGATCCGCCAGACTTCAAATCGGCTGGGCCACATTTCAACCCCGATGCCAAGAAGCACGGGCTGGAGAATCCCGAAGGCCACCACGCCGGCGACATGCTGAACTTTACCGTCGATGTGAAAGGTAAGGCGAACGCCGGCCTTGAAGACAAAGACGTAACGCTTGGCGAAGGCTCGCACTCGCTCTTCAGCAATGGCGGCACCACCATCATCATCCATGCGAAAGCCGATGATATGAAGACCGATCCTTCCGGCAACTCGGGCGACCGTATCGCCTGTGGGGTGGTCTCAAAGTAGCGCTTTGCGTGAGATTCGGCCTCCGGTAGCGGATCGCTTGTCAGCTATAATGTTCTGTAACGCTGGTTGGGTTGAGCCTCGTTCCCCTGCGGTGCCAGAGGAGGAATTCAGCCTCGTTATGCAGGATGAAAACGGCGGCTGAAGGAGTTCCACATGGCGATCGAGAAGTCAGAAAATATCTGGCACAATGGGAAACTCATTCCCTGGGATGAAGCGACGATTCACGTGATGTCGCATGTGGTCCACTACGGTTCCTCGGTATTCGAGGGAATCCGCTGCTACGCGCCGCACTCGCGGCCGGCCATTTTCCGCGCCAATGAACATATTCAGCGCCTGCTCGATTCCGCCAAGGTCTATCGTATCGACGTGGATTACACCCGCGACCAACTAGTGAAGGCGATGCTTGAAACCGTCGGCAGCAACGGAGCGTGGCCTTGCTACGTTCGGCCCATTGTGCTCCGCGGCTACGGCGAGGCGGGAGTGAATCCGTTCAACTCCCCGACCGAGGTTTACATTATCAATTATCCGTGGGGGAAATATCTGGGCGGAGAGAGCGAAGGCTGCGATGCGTGTGTTTCGTCGTGGACGCGACTGGCTCCGAACACACTGCCGGCAATGGCCAAGGCGGGCGCGAATTACATGAATTCGCAGCTCATCAAGATGGAAGCCATTGTGAACGGGTATGCGGAGGGAATTGCGCTCGATGTGAACGGCTATGTGAGCGAGGGTTCGGGCGAGAATGTGTTTCTGGTTCATCGCGACAAACTGGTGACCGCGCCACTCGGCAATTCTGTGCTCCCCGGCATCACGCGCGATTCAGTATTGCAGATCGCTCGTGACCTCAACATTCCTATTGTCGAACAAATGATTCCGCGCGAAATGCTTTACATTGCCGACGAAGCCTTCTTCACGGGCACGGCGGCCGAGGTCACGCCGATCCGGTCGGTCGACAAAATCAAAGTGGGCAAGGGAGTAATGGGCCCGATCACCAAGGCGATCCAGAAAGAATTTTATGCGATCATCCGCGGGGAAAAGGACGATCGCCACGGATGGCTGACTCCAGTGCCCGTGGGCAGCAAGCAACCCGTCGGCGTGTAAGGCTTGCTGCTGTAAGTTCCTGGGACGCGATTCGTCGCGTCCCATCTTATTTTCCGCACCACAGTACGTCGACGGAATACTTTTGGAATGCACGATCCGAGGTCAACACGGTGAGTTCTTCAACCATCGCCTGTGCGATGATTAGGCGATCAAAAGGATCGCGATGATGGGGCGGCAGGTCATAAACCGCGACTGCGTGAAGGTGCGTTACAGGAAGTGGACGCAAGCCTTGCTTAGCCACATATGCCGGAATGCATTGCGCTGGTGATCCAGGAAGATGCAGCTTGCCCAAGCGAGCCTTAATGCTTAGCTCCCAGGCTGTCGCGGCCGAAAAGTAGATCTCTTCAATCCCATCCTCTAGAATCCGGCGGCAAGCATTGTTCATTTTATCGACGGAATCGATGCTCCACAGCCAGATCACTGTGTCGATCAGATACTTCACTTTCGAACCCGGCTGCGCTTCTTTTTGGACTTAAGAGGATGCTCGAGGCGGATTTCAGGTATTTCGCCTCCGTAAAATTCGGCCAGCAAATCGTCGGGCAGGGGCGCATCGAAATCGTCGGCGACCCAGACCTCGCCTTGCGCAAATCCGAGGGGACGCTTTGCCTTCGGCACTACCGCCACCAAGCGGGCAACGGGTACACCGGCACGCGCGATCGTGACTTCCTCCCCAGCCGCCACGCGCTGCAGCAAGCGTGAAAGATGAGTCTTAGCCTGATGGATATTCACTTCCATCAAGCCAAGACTAGACTAAGTTCGTGGACTAAGTCAATGGCGAATTGAGAAATTCCTATGCTTACTCGGCGCTGCCGGGAACCGCCGCCGCAGCCGCGTCGAATCCGATCTTGCTGTGCGTTCCGTCGCAAAAAGGCTTGTTCGTGGAAGCGCCGCAACGGCAAAGCGCTATTTTGTCTCCAGCCTGAATTTTGTTGCCGCTGGCATCGAGGAGGTTGATCTTTCCTTCTACCAGGTAGGGACCTTTGGGCAGAACTTTAATGCTTGGATCCGACATTCGGTATTCTCCTTTTCGATTTGTTCAAGTTTGAAATACTAAAAAAATTATGGCAGTTACTTCCGACGCGAATCCAGACTCCATGGTCCGGAACCCAGTTGCGAAATGATCAGGGCACCGCCCAGCATCGACAAGTTCTTCATGAACATGACGAGTTGCATTTGATGCATCATAGGATCACGTACCGCCCAGAAGTTGTGCATCATCGGCGTGACGCAGACGAGGAAAACAATGATCATCCAGGCGCCTAGCCTGGCGCGATAACCGAGCAGAATAGAGAGACCGCCGGCGATCGCCAGAACTCCCGAGAGGGGCACTACAACCGAAGCTAATGGTACTCCCTGCGACGCGGCAAAAGCGGCGGTCGCACTGAGAAAATGGCGCGGCCCTGCCATCAGAAAGATGAGGACGAAGAGCAAGCGGCCTAAAAGTACGATCGGTCCCATTGCGCCTGACGGCGCATTCGAGACTTGGGATCGCGGGGAGGAATTTAAAACAGCAGTCGACATTGTTTTTCTCCATTCGTGATGAATTTTCAGATGCCGAGTAGAGCGGAACTCTTCAGGCGGCTCGCGGGCGACGACCTCTCCTTCAGGGTTTTGCTTTTCCCAGGTTTCAACAAACTTTTTGTCAGCTGACGCGAAATAGAATTCCGCCGCGCTGGAGTCAATAGCGAAGCAATTTCATCATCACCTCCGACTCTCAGTGCTTCGATGTCGGCATCGTGATTAAGGTTACAATAAATAACCGTTGGTGCTTTACATAGCAGGCACTTTAAAGTAACCTAGTAACAAGATGGCCTATGCGCGGAAGTCTGCAAAGTTACCGTCACCTTGCGCAATCGGCGGCTTGCTGGAGTTGCTCTCGCGTCCCTGGACGATGCACATCCTCTGGGCGTTGAGTAACAACGGCCCGATGCGGTTCGGCGTGCTCCGGCGGCAGGTGGAGGGCATCTCTTCACGGGTACTGACTGAAAGGTTGCGCACTCTGGAAGACGCCCGATTTATTTTCCGCCATTACGAACCGACCATCCCTCCCGCCGTTACTTACGGGATAACCGACCGCATGAAAGATATCGAGAAAGTGCTGCATCAACTCGAGGAGCTGTCTCGAAAATGGCAAGGCGAGGGCATGCACTCGCCTTCTGGCGCGAATCCGATTGCCCGGATGTAGCTGTCCCAAACGTCTTCTAAATCTGCACTGAAGGCTGTGCCCGCCTAAGAAATAGACTCATTACCTAGGTCATCTTGGGGAAGGTGACGATTCGGTTCATGATAGGCAAGCTTGTGAGGCAAAAACCGCCTCCCGGGAAACCTTTCGATGAATATTGACGATCTGCTGCGGATTGCGACCGAGCGCAAAGCTTCCGATTTGCATTTGAAGGTGGGAAACTATCCTCACCTGCGCATTGATGGCGAATTGGTGCCATTGACCGACCAGCCGCGCGTGAGTGCTGAAGACATGCTTACCATGGCGTTCAGCATGATGTCGGCGCGGCAGAAACAGAAATTCAAAGAGACTACGGAAATCGATATGGCCTACGGCGTCGCCGGGTTGGGACGCTTCCGTGTCAACATTTTTCAGCAGCGCGGCAACGTCGGGCTCGTCCTGCGCGTCATTCCCACCAAGATTCGCGCGCTGGACGAATTATTTCTCCCAAAAGTCGTCGAGCAGATCTGCGAGATGCCGCGAGGGCTTGTGCTGGTGACTGGCGTTACGGGCTCCGGTAAGTCTACGACGCTGGCTGCGATGGTGGATCGAGTAAATTCGAGCCGCGCCGAACACATCATTACGATTGAAGACCCGATCGAATTTCTGCATCGGGATAAAAAGGGATACGTAAACCAGCGCGAAATCGGCGTGGATACACCGTCGTTCAGCGCGGCCTTGCGCGCATCTCTGCGTCAAGATCCCGACGTGATCCTGGTCGGCGAAATGCGAGATCTGGAAACGATTTCGACCGCACTGCATGCTGCGGAAACCGGCCACATGGTTTTCTCGACTCTGCACACGTTGGACGCGGTGGAAACCGTGAACCGTATCATTTCAATTTTTCCTCCGCCTGAGCAGAAACAGATTCGGCTGCAACTGGCGGCCGTGCTTCGCGCCATCGTCAGCCAGCGACTGGTGCGGCGTTGCGATTCCGACGGGCGCGTGCCCGCGGTTGAGGTGATGATCAATACCGCCTTCATTCGTGAGTGCGTACTCGTCCCGGAAAAGACGCGGTCGATTCGTGACGCGATTGCGGCAGGCACATCGCAATACGGCATGCAGACCTTTGATCAGTCGCTATGGGATTTATTCCAGGCAGGTTTGGTCGCCTACGAAACCGCGCTGGAAAACGCATCCAACGCCGACGACTTCAAACTGCGGATGCAAGGTATTGCGTCGACCGCCGACATTTCGCGGCAGTCCATGCAGTCGGCCGGGTTCGGCGGTCGGTAGACTTAGTTTCCGTCTTCCGGCTTTCGGAAGCCGGCAGCCGGGTTCTGAATTCGATTCTCTTCACCTTCCTATCCTGCTTGGTTTATCGTTAGCGCATGGCATTCTCACGACCGAAGAAGCGGTCGTATTCCGAAGATGAGCTCTACGAATATGCCGTGGGGGCGTTGGCGCGGCGCATGCGTACCGTCGCGGAATTGAAGCGCTTATTCCGCGCGCGGGTGGAAGACGCCGAATTGGAATATGGGCAGACGCTGATTGAGTTGGTGATCCGCAGGCTAAAGGATCGGGGCTACCTCAACGATTCTCAGTATGCGGCTTACTTTTCTTCGCTGCGCCGCGACAATCAAAAGTTTGGACGGCGGCGCGTAATTACCGACCTGAAAATAAAGGGCGTGCACGGCGAGATTATTGAAAAGGCGGTGGATGCGGCTTTCGACGGCGTTAGCGAGGAAAAACAGGCTCGCGAATATCTGCGCCGCAAGCGCATCGCGAAACCGAAAGATCAGAAGGCAACGGCGCGAATTTTTCGGCAACTGGCTCGAGCCGGGTTCAGGACAAAAACGATTTTCGCGATCTTGAAAAGTTGGGATGTCGACGAAGAGACCTTGGGCTCGTTGGAAACCGAAATAGCCTGACTGACCGCGCTTGGCAAATGCCGCCCCGATGTTGCATACTCCTGCCGTTCCCAATCTCCGCTCCTAAGGAGGCACCATGAAACTTAGTTGGAAACCAATTCTCGCAGCCGTGCTCCTCAGCGCAGTTCCACTTGCCTTGGCCCAGGACGTCAGTTCGGACGTAAAGACAACGGCAAAGGACACAGGCACCGATACAAAGAAAGCAGCCACGAAGACCGGACACGCCACTGAAAAAGCCGCCGACAAAACTGGCGATGCAACCAAGACGACCGCCACCAAGACTGGACACACCACTAAGAAGGTAGCCAAGGCTACAGGCAAAGACACCGAAAAGGCCGCCGACAAGACTGGTCACGAAACCAAAGTGGTGGCCAAAGACGCCGCGAAAGACACGGACGTCGCCGCCAGGAAGACTGGCAGCGGCGTAAAGAAGGGCACGATGGCCACCGGACATGAAGTAAAGAAAGTTGGCGAGAAGACCGAAGACGCGGTGAAATAACCTAGCAACTTGCGAAACCATGAGGGCGCAGTGATCACGGCAGAACTGCCGTATGAGTTCCGCCATGCTCTCTGCGCCCTCAGCGGTTATATTTCCCAATGCTAAAATTAAGGCTCACTGAAAATGCTGACAGGATCTGAAATTCGGCGCAGGTTTCTCGACTATTTTGTGCAGAAGGGGCACAAGGAGGTGCATTCGTCGTCGCTGGTGCCGGCGAACGATCCTACGCTGCTATTCACTAACGCGGGCATGAACCAGTTCAAAGATGTTTTTCTGGGACTGGAGAAACGCGACTACACCAGGGCCACTTCTTCGCAAAAATGCGTGCGCGCCGGCGGCAAGCATAACGACCTGGAGAATGTGGGTTTCACCAACCGGCATCACACGTTCTTCGAGATGTTGGGAAATTTTTCTTTTGGCGACTACTTCAAAAGGGATGCGATTGCTTACGCGTGGGAGCTGATCACTTCGCCGGAGTGGTTCGGAATCGATAAAAACAAGCTCTATACCACCATCTTCAAAGGCGAAGCCGGCGTGGAGCGCGACGTCGAGGCATATGACCTGTGGGCGGCGCAGGGCGTCCCTAAAGATCGAATCTTTGAGATGGGGCTGAAAGATAATTTCTGGCAGATGGGCGATACCGGGCCTTGCGGTCCTTGCAGCGAGATTCACCACGACATGGGGCCGACGGCCTCGGAACAAAATCATGTGGACTGCCATTTTCCGTGCGATTGCGGGCGTTATGTCGAAATTTGGAATCTGGTGTTCATGCAGTTCGACCGCGATGCGAGTGGCAAGCTGAATCCGCTGCCCAAGCCGTCGATTGATACGGGGATGGGGCTGGAGCGGGTCACGGCGGTGCTGCAGGGAGTGATTTCGAATTACGATACGGATTTGTTTACGCCGCTGATTAAGAGAGCGGCAGAGCTAACGGGTTGGGCGGACGAAGGCGTCCGCCGCTCCACGAGCCATGGAGGGACGGACGCCCTCGTCCGTCCTGCCGAGCAAAGCTCGGCAAGCTCGCCCGGCCACAAGTCGGCCGCATCCCTCAGAGTAATCGCCGACCACTCCCGGGCTGCGACTTTTCTGATTTCGGATGGAGTGCTGCCGTCGAACGAAGGCCGCGGATATGTACTCCGCAAGATAGTTCGGCGGGCGATCACCCATGGACGGTTGCTAGGACAAACGAAACCTTTTCTGCATGAGATGGTGTTTGCGGTTCGCGATCTTATGCAAGATGCGTATCCAGAGCTGGGCGAGGCGGCGGAGCGGGTTGCGAGGACAATTCTGGCGGAGGAGACGCGCTTTGCACACACGCTCGGACTAGGGTTACAAAAGCTTGAACAAGACTTGCTTGATGCCCAGCAGGCTTACGAGAGATTGAAGGAGATCGTCGCAGACCCGAAAAAAGCAAAAGCTGCTGGAGAGAATCCTGATGATATCCCGATGCTTAAGAATGAATTGGCGCTTGGCCCCGGCTACAACGGCGCGAATGCGTTCAAGCTTTACGACACTTTTGGCCTGCCGCTAGATTTCATGATCGACGCTACTCGAGATCGAGGCCTCGAGTTCGATCACCTAGGGTTTGAGCACGCAATGAATCAGCAGCGCGAACGCGCTCGTGCTTCCTGGAAAGGCGCTGCCAAGCAAACCGCCAATCCCACATACCAGCAGCTTCCGAAATCAATCTTCGAAGGCTATCGACAGACTCACTCTGACGGCTGCGAAGTGCTAGCTATCATCCACAATGGTCAGGGCGCACGCGAACTCAAACCTGGCGAATCCGCCGAAGTTATTCTCGATCACACGCCGTTCTATGCCGATTCCGGCGGACAGGTTGGCGACAAGGGATGGTTTTATTCGGACGATCACAACACTATCATTGCTGAAGTAACGGGATGCTACGCGCCGATTCAGGGAGTACGCGCGCATCAAGTTGTCGTGAAGCAAGCGATCCGCGTCGGCGACAAAGTAGATGCGGTGGTGAACGCCGATGTTCGCCGGTCGACCATGAGAAATCATACAGCTACGCATTTGTTGCATGCCGGGCTGCGCGAAGTTTTGGGGAAGCATGTGAAGCAGGCAGGATCGCTTGTAGCGCCGAATCATTTGCGCTTTGATTTTTCGCACTTCACGGCGGTGGAAGACGAAGAGTTGAAGGACATTGAAGACATCATCAACAAGGAAGTTTTGCGCAACCAGATTGTCGAGACCATTGCCGACGTGCCGATCGACGAAGCGATCAACACATATCACGCGATGGCGCTGTTCGGGGAAAAATACGGCGACAAAGTGCGCGTAGTGCGGATCGGCGATTTTTCGACCGAGCTTTGCGGTGGCACGCACACGGGCGCAACCGGCGAGATTGGGCTGATCAAGATTCTGAAGGAAGGCAGCGTTTCGTCGGGCGTGCGGCGAGTGGAAGCAGTCACGGGCGAGGGATCGCTGGCGCACTTTCGCAAGGACCACGCATTGGAGAATTATGTGGCAAGCATGGCAGCGCATTCCGACTCCACCTCTCCCGCTGACGCCTTGAAGCTGGAGCTCGACAAGAAAGATGCCGAGATCAAGCGTCTCACCCGGGAACTCGATCAGGCACGAATGAAGTCGGCGTCGGCGTCGATCGGCACGGCGAACATAGCTGATCAGATCAAAGAAGTTAAGGGCGTGAAGGTTCTCGCGCATCGCGCGGACAATCTTGAGCGGGCGCAACTGCGGACGCTGGTCGATCAACTGCGCGACAAGATCGGCTCCGGCGTGGTAGTGCTGGGATCGGCTTCGAACGGCAACGTGTCCGTGATCGTGGGCGTCACCAAGGATCTCACCAGCCGGGTGCAGGCAGGGAAAGTCATTGGACCGGTGGCACAGAAAGTGGGCGGTAAAGGTGGCGGCCGTCCCGACCTGGCCGAGGCCGGAGGAAAAGACGCGGCTGCGCTGGATGCCGCATTGGATGACTCCTACAGAGTGGTGGAGTCGCTGCTGGCATGAGCACGAGCGGACCTCCTATCGATGAGCGCCTGCGCATTGTAAAACATAAGGGCCAGGTAATTTACATCATCGATTTCTCGCACTGTGCTGCGAAAGAGATTTTATTGCTGCTCGATCTGGTTCGCGCCGATATTGCACGCCACGCGCCTGGATCGTTGCTGACTCTGGCCGACTTCACTGAAGCGCAGATCGACAAAGCTGTGGCTACGCGAATGAAGGAAGTTCTTGCGCTGGATCGTCCGTACGTAAAGAAGTCGGCATGGGTTGGGACCGAGAGCATGCCACATGTGTTCTACGAGCACTTCAAGAACTTTTCGCAGCGTGACTTCCCAGTATTCAATACGCAGGAGGCAGCGATGGACTGGCTGGTGGAGGGCGAATCTTAGGGGGAGGCTGAAGGACTCTCCCAAATAAGGACGAACTTTGTCCGCTGGCTGCCAATCAAAGGCGATAACGCGCTGCTTCCGGAATATGATTGAGGTCACATTCTGTGACCTCAAATGAAAAAAAGAATAAGTGCGACACTGCTCAAAATGCCGAAACGCCGGCTTACCTCACCTTATGCTGTGGAATCGCGTATCTTACTGCTTCGCCATCAGAGGGTAATTCTTGACGTTGACATCGCCGAACTCTACGGTGTTCCAGTAAAAGTTCTTAACCAGCAAATCAAGCGCAATCAGAAACGTTTTCCGCTCGACTTTGTCTTCCAACTCAGAGCCAAAGAATACGCAGCTTTGAGGTCACAATTTGTGACCTCAAAAGAGACACGCGGCGGGCGGCGATATCTTCCATATGCATTTACCGAGCACGGCGCAATTATGGCGGCAACCGTGCTTAACTCCGAACGTGCAGTCGAGATGAGCGTATTTGTGGTGCGCGCGTTTGTACGGCTACGCGAGATGCTGGCCAACAATCGCAAGCTTGCCGGGAAGATTGATGAACTGGAGAGCCGGTTGGACACCCACGATTCCACGATTCAGGACCTGATCGAAGCGATCAAGGAATTGATGAGGCCTGAAGATCCGCCGCGAAAACGTATTGGATTCCAGCTCCCTGCTGGCAAGGGTAAAGGCTGATGCGGGGATAGGTGCATGGAGACTTGAAAATTCAGTAGTTTTCCTAATCGCGGTATTCGATTTTTATTCGCTTGCACAACTAATTTTATGATAAAGATAATGCAACGTTCAGGGATAGTAACTCCGTGCGAAAAGCGCTCAACCATCTTAGAAAGTCCGACCCCGTTTTGCGGGCGATCATTGCCCGCATTGGACCATGCCGCATGCAGTTTGGGCCACCCGAATTTCACAGCCTGGCCGAAGCTATCGTTTATCAGCAACTGAACGGCAGAGCGGCGGAAACGATCTTCAAGCGCTTTGCCGCCCTGGCCGGCGAACCGTTGACGCCGAAAGGAATTCTCGATCTCAGCCACGAACAAATGCGCCGCGTTGGATTGTCGCAGCAGAAGTCGGCCTATTTAAAAGATCTGGCGGCGAAGACCGCTGCCGGAATCGTCGATTTTTCGGGGTTATCGAAACTTTCCGATGAGCAAGTGATTGAGCATCTCACGCAGGTCAAGGGCATTGGCGTTTGGACGGCCCAGATGTTTCTGATTTTCACACTCAGGCGAGAGAATGTGCTCCCGGCCGGCGATTTCGGCGTGCGCATGGCAATCTTTAAACACTATCTGGACGCGCAGCGCGCGAAAGCGGCGAGGCGCCGTTCTGCCCGAAAGAAATCTGCGGTGGCGAAGAAGACCCGCAAACGCAAGATCAAGCTGCCAACCCCTCAGCAAATGGAAAAGATCGCGAAGTGCTGGGAGCCTTACCGCAGTGTGGCGTGTTGGTATTTGTGGCGGAGTTTGGATACAAAGACGCTTTGAGCCAAAATCGAGAGGCTGCGCCTCTGTGCTCGAATGTAGCCACTGTGATTAAATGAATGCGATGGCTGATCTCAAGATTCGAGTATTGGTGGCGAAGCCGGGCCTCGACGGTCATGACCGCGGCGCCAAAGTAATCGCGCGTGCTTTGCGCGACGCAGGGATGGAAGTGATTTACACCGGACTGCGCCAGACGCCGGAGATGATTGTAAGCGCGGCGTTGCAGGAAGATGTACAGGTAATCGGACTATCGATTCTCTCCGGTGCCCACAATGCAATCGTCCCCCGGGTAATGGACTTGCTCAAAGAGAATGAGATGAATGATGTTCTAGTTCTGCTGGGCGGAATCATTCCTGATCAGGATATCGGCGCACTCAAGGAGCTTGGTGTCGCCGCTATCTTTCAACCCGGCGCAGCGATGGATAACATCGTGAAGTTCATTCGTGCGAACGTGAAGGGCGCAAGCGTACCAGCCGCAGGTTGATTGATCGGTTCGCAATTGGGGTGATTTTTCGACCTTAATCGCCTGTGTTTTCGATCCGCAAACGACTCTGTCATCGAACGACTCATCACCGCATGCCAATTGCAAACTTGACCAGTATCCGGCAACAACTTGCACGTACTGTCGGTCCGGCCCCATGGTATTGGAAAACGTTCCCTGAATTTCGTTCCGCTGCGGGGCAACGATTCGTTTGGACGCATCACGGCAGTGAAGGTCCGGTTGGTTATGTGGTCTCGTTGTCGCTGGAGCACGAACCGAATAAGCCTCGGCTGGCGCTCAACACGTACTGCCGCCCTTTTGCGGTTTCTCCGGGTTGTCTTGGAATTTGGTGTCCGGAGGGGCGAAGTATTCGCTTCGCCGGTTTCAGTCCAGATCAACTGGAGACTTTTGACCTCGCAGAAATAGCGGGATGGTTCAAGCAGTCTTCTGATCGTATCTACTCCAGAACGCCGCCGATTGCTGAATTCGAGCTGCCGCTTATGCTTGGTCCAGGTATGCACAAAATTGACGTCCCCGGCGAGCTGGCCACGATCGATGAGCTAATCATACCCACGAGTTATAGAGCGCTTTCGATTGACGATCCCGCATTTGCGTTGTTCGCGCTGTATCTGCAAGGCGGGTTAGTAGAAGTCCTGCCGCAAAAATGGTTTACCGCCTCGCAATATCAGGTCGGCAAACAGTGGATTTCACGCGCCGCTCGCGATGTGGAATCGCATCGCATTTTTGGAGAGTGCTTTGGCGCTGGAACTTTCTTGCTGGAAGAAGACGGCTGCCGGCTGGGGGAGTGGCTGGACAAAAAGTCTTAGATTCGCGCGCGAATCAGAAAGTCAGTGCGTTCCAAATCAAAGCTTCAGGCGGGGCTTCGAACCCCATCATCTTGTCTCTATGGCTGGTGGACGCGTTGCGCAGTGCTGCGCCGGTGGTATACCGTAAACAGTCCGCTTCTCTTCCATCCATGGCTGATCGCAGTGAAATCTCCGTCTCCTCCGTTACACAGGCATCCAACGTCCTGGCAACTAAAGTCGATCCGACCTCGGCTCGGTTCGAGGCCAACATGCGGTTTCTGGCAGATCTCATGTCGCAGGTGCGCAACGAAGGCGAGGCGATCTGTGAAGGTGGCGGCAGCAAGGCCATCGAAAATCAGCATGCTAAGGGACGATTGACCGCTCGCGAACGCATTGAACTGTTGGCCGATCCTAAATCGTTTTTCGAATTGGGCCTCTATGCGGCTCACGGCATGTATGAAGAGTGGGGCGGAGCGCCGGCCGCGGGCGTGATCACCGGTTTAGCCCGCATTCACACCCGCATGGTGATGATTATCGCCAACGACGCTACGGTAAAAGCCGGGGCATTTTTTCCCATGACGTCGAAAAAAGTGATACGGGCTCAGAATATCGCCATCGAGAATCGGATTCCAACTATCTATCTGGTGGATTCGGCGGGAGTTTTTCTGCCGCTGCAGGAAGATGTATTCCCTGACACAGACGACTTTGGTCGCGTCTTTCGCAACAATGCGGTCATGTCAGCACTCGGAATCCCACAGACGGCAGCTATCATGGGTATGTGCGTGGCGGGCGGCGGCTACCTGCCGGTCATGTGCGATCACGTTCTGATGACCGATGGCAGTGGATTATTTTTGGCCGGACCGGCGTTGGTGCAGGCGGCGATTGGACAAAAAGTTTCCGCCGAAGATTTGGGTGGAGCGGCGATGCACGCCGGGATCAGCGGCACGGTGGACTTCCGCGAAGCGGACGACGCAGCCTGTCTGGCGCGCATTCGCTCCATTGTTGAAAAGTGGGGATACCGGCGCCAGTCGTGCTGGGACCGCAGGAAACCGGTCGAACCGGCGCTGGCTGCTGAAGAAATTTATGGTATTTACGATTGCTCGCCTGCCCGCCCCTACGACATGAAGGAAATTTTGGCGCGGGTGCTCGATGGCAGCCGTTTCGACGAATACAAACCGGAATATGGCAAGACTTTGATTTGCGGCTACGGACGCGTCGGCGGATTTGCTGTGGGCATTGTCGCCAACCAAAAGATGCACGCGCAAGCCACCGACCATGAAGGCCACAAACGTACCGAGTTTGGCGGCGTCATTTACACCGAATCGGCAGAAAAAGCGGCGCGCTTCATCATGGACTGCAACCAGAACTTGATCCCCCTGGTTTTCTTTCACGATGTGAATGGCTTCATGGTGGGACGGGATGCCGAGTGGAGCGGCATCATCAAAGCTGGCGCGAAAATGGTGAACGCGGTCTCTAATTCAGTTGTGCCCAAAATCACCATAATTGTGGGCGGTTCGTTCGGCGCTGGGCATTATGCGATGTGCGGTAAAGCGTTCGATCCGCGGTTTGTCTTTGCCTGGCCGACCGCGCGTTACGCCGTGATGAGCGGTGATTCAGCGGCAGGAACTTTGGTTGAGATCAAAGTGAAACAACTGGAGCGCGGAGGCAAGAAACTAAGTGACGAAGAAAAGAAAGAGTTGTATGAATCAGTGAAGCGAACATATGACGAGCAAACCGATCCGCGCTATGGCGCAGCCCGGTTGTGGATTGACAAGATCATTGATCCCATTGAAACCCGTGACGCGATCACCCAGGCTCTGGAGGCCGCAGCCTTGAATCCGGATGTATCAGAGTTCAAAGTGGGAGTACTGCAAACGTAAAGTTGGCACACATTTGCACCGATCAATACGGATAAGAAAGATATTCTGCCTCTTCCATTTCTGGGTTTGATCCGTCAGAATCCGGGTGATCCGTTGCACATTTCCTATGGCCGAGACCGTCAAGCTTATCGAATGTCCGCGCGATGCCTGGCAGGGGCTGAAAGGCCAGATTCCGCCCGACATCAAGCGCGCCTATCTGCAGGCATTGATCAGCGCGGGATGCAAGCACATCGACGCAGTCTCGTTCGTTTCCCCGAAAGCCGTGCCGCAAATGGCCGATTCGGAAGAAGTGTTGAAGGAACTCGACCCGCCCGACGACGTCGAGATCATCGGCATTGTGGTCAACGAAAAAGGCGCCCAGCGAGCGATCGACACGCATGCTGTGCACACCCTTGGATTCCCTTACTCAATTTCCGAAACCTTCCTCCGCAAGAATCAGAATCAGTCCGCCGAGGACGCGCTCGAAGAACTGGAAAAGATTCAGACCAAAGCCGACGACGCTGCGCTTGACGTGGTGGTTTACATCTCGATGGCATTCGGCAATCCATACGGCGACTTGTGGAACGTGGATGAAGTGATCGAAGCTATCTCGTTGATGGAGGTTGACAACTTGCGCATGATTTCCCTGGCCGACACTGTTGGGATGGCGACGCCCGGACAAGTCAACGAATTGGTCGGCGCAGTGATGGCGAAGTACGATTACCTCGAGATCGGAGTGCACTTGCATAGCCGCCCCGAAAATGCTGAAGCGAAGATTCTTGCTGCGTATGACGCTGGCTGTCGACGTTTTGATTCCGCGATCGGCGGCCTGGGAGGCTGTCCGTTTGCACAGGATGCACTGGTCGGCAACATCGCGACCGAGAAAGTGATTGACGCTCTGAAGCAGCGTGGCGCGGAGTTGCCGGCTCTGAAGCCGCTGGACGCGTTGCTGCGCGCGACCGCGGAAATCGGAGCAAGGTACGCTGATTCTCTGAGCGACGATTAAAGGAGCGACGATTAACGGCCCATAAATATGGATTACAAAACAATCCAGGTCACTTACGACTCCGGCGTCGCCACCATCACGTTGAACCGTCCCGACAAACGTAACGCCATTAGCTTCGAATTGATTGACGATCTGCTGCACGCGCTGCAGGAGGTAGAGAGCTCCGACGCGCTTGTGCTCATCCTTACCGGCGCCGGCAAGGCTTTCTGTTCCGGCATGGACTTGGAAAACTTAAAGGCATTGTTGGGGCGGTCACCTGAGCAAAATCTTGAAGATTCTCAGACCATGGTCCATCTGTTCCGTTCCCTTTATGAATTTCCCAAGGTCACAATCGCGGCGGTGAACGGTGCAGCCATTGCAGGAGGCACCGGCCTGGCCTTGCTGTGCGACTTCACTTTGGCCGTGCCGGAGGCCAAGTTCGGCTATACAGAAGTTCGTATTGGATTCGTCCCTGCCATCGTTTCCACTTTCCTGCTGCGTCAAGTAGGAGAGAAACAGGCGCGCGATCTTTTGCTGACCGGTAGAATTTTCAGTGCAGATGAAGCGTCCGGGAT
>JBAWBG010000153.1:0-7157 GCA_049589695.1 Candidatus Sulfotelmatobacter sp.
ACCCGGTTTCCCCCCGAACGCTTCGAGACATACATGCCCGCGTCGGCCACGCGGATAATGTCTTCAATGGAGAACCCATGCATCGGAAAACTGGCCACGCCAAAGCTGCCCGTGATGTGATGTTCGCTGAGCATGGGGTCGGTAGTGATCCACTGCCGCAAGCGCTCGGCCAAAACTTCCGCCTGCTCCGGCCCGGTTTCAGGCATCAGAATGATGAATTCATCGCCGCCATAACGCGCCACAACGTTCGACTGGCGCGATTTTTGTTCCAGCAAACGTCCCACGCGGGCCAGCACCAGATCGCCTTCGAAGTGGCCCATCGTGTCATTCACTTCCTTGAATTTATCCAGATCGATCAGCACAACCGAGAACGCCCTACCGGAACGCGAAGCGCGCTTCCACTCGGCCGATAACGCTTCCCAGAAGAAGCGCCGAGTCTTAATTCCCGTCAGGCCATCGGTAATCGATTGTTGTTGCAGCTTCTGAAACACAAAAGCATTGTGCAGAGCCGTGGCCAGCAAGTCGGCCAGCGTATTGAGAATCAGAACGTCCTGCGGAAAGAAAGCGCTCTCCTTGCGGCTTTCGATATTCAGCGCGCCCAACAAAGTTTCGCCATAGGTAATCGGGATGCACAGCACTGACCGCGACTCCGGCAAAATCGCGCCCATCTGGCCTTCCACGCCATTCTGCACCAGCGCGCGCTCGCCCGTCCGCGCTACGCGCCCCAGAATGCCGATGCCCAGCGGAATCCGTCTGCCCATAGCATGTGCCGTCGCGCCCGCTTCCGCCTTAATTTCGATCTCCTTCGTTCCGTAATCGAGAAGGCCGATGCCGATGTGGTCGAAGCTGAAATTCTTCTGGATTTCTCCCACAATCTGGCCCAGCATATGCACCGGATCGTCGCTCGAAATCGCGGTGCGCGAAATGTTGTTCAGAAATGCCAGTTGCCGCGACCGCCGTTGTTCTTCCGCGAACAAGCGCGCATTTTCCACGGCAACCGATACCTGCCCCGCCGCAGTCACCATCACGTCAAGATCGCGCTGCTCGAAAACGTATTCCCGTATCTTGCTCATTGCGAACATCACTCCGGCCGGCTTGCCGCTCAGCAGAATGGGTGCGGCGCAGAGACACTTGGCGGGTTGCTCCGGACGAAACGTGATGCCCAATCGCGCCCGCGTCTTCTCCACGTCGGAACGAATCAGCAAAGGCTGCCCGGTTCGGATCACATATTCGGTGAACGCGTTATCCAATTTGCGCTTTCGCTTGGGCAGGACGAGATCATCCTGTACCTCCAACTCGAAGCAGATTTCATCTCCCGACTGGAAGGCAATGTAGAAATTGCTGTTGTTGAAAATCTGTCCCAGCTCGGCGTGAATGGTTCGCAGCACTTCATCCTGATCCAGCCGCGAACTGATCGCCTGGCCGATCTCCGTCAGCAGTTCATATTCCTGGGTTCTGCGGTGAGCGTCATGCGCGATCAGATAGTTTTCCAGAGTCAGTCCGAGTTGCAAGGCCAGGCCCACCATAAGGCGCGGCCCGGATGTACCGAACGCCTCGCGCTGGGCGTGAGGAAAAAGAATCACGCCGAACGCGTGTTCCCGAGTCTGCAGGCTGACGGCAGTCAGATTCCGGATCTGCGCCTTTTCCAGCGCATCCTTGAAGCCGGCGAATGTTCCGACCGAGCCCACCGGCAACGGCTCAGACATGTGGCTAATATCGCGGACGGTGAAGAGCCCTCCCTGGCGGTGCGCCCGGTCGCAGATGTATTCTCCGGCGCCGCTGCTGGTAAGGACTTCAAGAAATTCGGGAGAAAATCCACGCTGCACCGAAGGCAACAAACCACGCCAGCGCTCCGCGACATAGATAACCGCGCGCGTGGCGGATAACGCACCGGCCAGCCGTTCCAGCGCCGACTGCATGCTGGGCAGCAAATCGTCGGCAGAAAGAAGCCGCCGCGGATCGGCGCCCAGCGTCGATAGAGCAAGGGTATTTTCCTGCACCGCATTCCGTTCGTTTTCGAACAGTACCATCACCATGGCGATGCCCAGGAGCATCTGCGGAATCGGTCCCAGGACATGCCCCACGCTGCCGAACATCTCCAGGCCGGGGCTGCCAGACTGCACGGCGGCCATCAGCACCGCCCAGAGCGCCAGCGAAATGGCCAGGATTTTAAAAGCCGCGGATCCCCGGCGATGAGCTTGCAAATAAAAAACCGCGGAACAATACAGCAGCACCGCGCTCAAGAAAATAACGGTCAGGCTCAGGGGACGCTGGTCTGGCGGCAGCGGACCGGATCTCAGAAGTGTGCGCAGATCAATGCAGGCGAAGAGCGTTCCAGTCAAAGCCAGCCCCCCATCGTACCAACGAAAGCGGAAAGCTGTCCGCGTGAGCCGCGTGGAGACGAAGATGCTCACTCCCATCGCTACCGAGAATAAGGAACTCGCAAAGAACGCGGCGAGCGCGGGAGGCCGATAGTAACGAACCGCATCGAGCGCGTAATGGATGGAATAGCAGGCCCAGGCAATCTGCCAGGCGCGAAAATAAACCTGCTGGCTCTGCTGATAGAGGTAATAAAAAAGCAGGCACAGTAATAAGGCGACAACGCCAGGAATAATAACGATGCTGGTTGAAATACTGTTCATGGGGCCCGACTAAGATTTCAGTTGAATTTGCCTTGGTGTTGCCAGGAGAAGACGGTGATTAATGTTTTCACATCGACGGTACGAACACAACAAGATTTAAGTACAATGCCCATCCCCGGGCACTCGTGTCTAATATTGAGACAAAGTCATCTATCTCATTGGCTTGACGATACTTTTCTCCTGCCCATACCATCAAACTCTAGCCACTTATGCCCGAAATTGCCGCTCCCGCATTAATCAAGCCGCGCGTCCGCTTCGCCCCGTCGCCCACCGGATTTCTCCACGTAGGCAGCGCCCGCACCTTCATTTTCAACTGGCTCTACGCCCGCCACAATGGGGGCACCATGATTCTCCGCCTCGACGACACTGACCTAGAGCGCAACACCCAAGCCTCTGTCGACTCCATTTTCGAAGGACTGAAATGGTTGAACTTGAGCTGGGACGAAGAATACAAACAGTCCGAGCGTCTGGAGCTGCACCGGAAAATGGCCTGGGCGATTTTCGAGAAAGGCCTCGCATACCGCGACTTCACCCCCGCACACACCGGAGACGCGGAAAAGTCCGGCGTGCAGGGAACCTGGCTATTCAATCCTGGCGCGCGCGAACTGTCCCGCGCCGAAAGCGATCGCCGCGCCGCCGCCGGAGAGCCGTTCGCTTTGCGCTTCCGCGTTCCGCGCGAGAGCGGCGAATTGGTGCGGTTTGCCGATGCAGTCTACGGTGAACAAGTGAAAGCAGCCGCCGACATCGAAGATTTTGCGCTGCTCCGCTCGGATGGAATGCCCACGTATCATCTCGCCTCGTGTGCCGATGACGCCGACCTGCGTATCTCCCACATCATCCGCGGTCAGGACCACCTCTCGAACACCTACAAGCACGTTCTGATCTTCGAGGCCGCCGGTTTCGCGCCGCCGCAGTTCGCGCATCTGCCGCTCCTGGTCGCGCCCGATGGAACCAAGCTCTCCAAGCGCCGCCACGGTCCGGTGGTTAGCGTCACCACTTATCGCGATGCCGGATTTCTTTCCGCAGCCTTCATCAACTTTCTCTGCCTGCTTGGCTGGTCGCCAAAAAACGACCGCGAGAATATGTCGCTGCCGGAGCTCACCGACCTCTTCTCGCTCGAAGGCATCAACCGCTCAAACGCAGTAGTGAACTTCAAAGAATCGAGCATCGCCTCCAACCCTGTCATTCCAACCTTGAGCGAAGCTCAGGGGAGAAACCTGCTTTTCGCCTCCGAAGAAACCTTCGATCCTAAAGCGCTCTGGTTGAATGCCGAACACATTCGCGCCCTATCCGTCGAAAACTTAAGCGCACATCTTCTGCCCATCGTTCACAATGCCGGCTACAAAATCGCGCCGGAAAAAATGCTGCGCATTACACCGCTGATTCGCGAGCGCATCAAGCTGCTGCGCGATGTGCTCACCGCCGCTGACTTCTTCTTCGTCGATCAATTACCGCCCTATGACCCGGCCGAGCTTATCCCGCAAAAGGGCGACATGGCGATGGCGCTGAAGGCGCTTACACGCGCGCGCGACGTTCTGGCCGACGTCGAGTTCAAACACGATCCGCTGGATCAGGCTCTCCGCGCCGCCGCTCAGGAACTCAGCATCAAGGCAGGACAAATGTTCCAGCCCATCCGCGTCGCCGTCTGCGGTCGTAAGAACGCACCGCCACTATTTGAAACCCTCGAAGTTATGGGACGGGAAACCGCGCTTCAGAGAATCGAGCAAGCTCTGCAAAAGATCGCCTAGTTCCAGTGGAACCCCGGACGCCCTCGTCCGGGGAGCAGCGCCACAGCCGTATGCGCGCAAGTCCATGCCGCTGCCCGGGCGGACGAAGGCGTCCGCCCCTCCATAGGTTTGTTCTAACTTGGGAATCAGTTTCGCATTATTCGCAGTTCGACTGAGCGGCTATCCCTAATCCCGTAGCAAGATCTTTCAATGCAGTTCTATCGTCGCAACCTGCCCCACATGCAGCGCGACTACACGCCACACTTCATTACGTTTTGCACCAAGTTTCGGCGCATCCTGCCGGATTGGGCGCGGGACATTGTGCTGGGATGCTGCGTTCACGATCACGGCAGAAGATATCGCCTGGAAGCGGCCGTTGTAATGCCCGACCATGTCCATCTGATTCTGACGCCATCGATCGACGAAACCCGGCGCACAATCACGTCTCTTGTGGACATCATGAAGGCTATTAAAGGGGCGTCAGCGCACGCGATCAATCGCCACGCCAGACATCATGGCCCAATCTGGCAAGAGGAGTCCTTCGACCGGGTGGTCCGCTCCTCCGAAAGTCTGGATGCAAAGATCGCTTATATCTTGGAGAACCCGGTGCGGAAGGCATTAGTCCTGGATTGGCGCGAATATAGGTGGATTTGGAAATCTCCGGCAGAGTCTCCCTTTTCCCCACCAAAATAAGGCACGTGGAACCCCGGACGCCCTCGTCCGGGGGGCAGCGCCACGGTCGTATTCGCCAGGTCCATGCCGCCGACCGGGCGGACGAAGGCGTCCGCCCCTCTACGGTTTGGAAATCAGCTCCCTTACTGCAGTTCGACCGAACCGTTATACCTAGACCCATGGAAAGATCTTTCACTCGCAAAATGGAACCCCGGACGCCCCCGTCCGGGGGGGCAGCGCCACGGTCGTATTCGCCAGGTCCATGCCGCTGCCCGGGCGGACGAAGGCGTCCGCCGCTCCACGAGCAAACCTATCTTCGCGCGCCGCTTGCGATAAGATTAAAGTGAATGAATCCATCGCATCCGCCAACTGAAGCTGGAGAAAACGCTGTGGCTGCCTCGCCGTCGTCTGCGCCTTCGAACTTTATCCGCGACATCATTCTCGAAGACCTCCGGACCAAGAAGCACAACGGCCGCGTGCAGACGCGCTTCCCTCCCGAGCCCAACGGCTACCTGCACATTGGCCACGCCAAAGCGATTTGCATCGACTTCGGCCTGGCCTCCGAATTCGGCGGACACACCAATCTTCGCTTCGACGACACCAATCCCGAGAAGGAAGAAACCGAATACATCGAGTCCATCAAAGTAGATGTGAAATGGCTCGGCTTTCAGTGGGACGGCCTTTTCTACGCCTCCGATTATTTCGACCAGCTCTACGAATGGGCGATCAACCTTATCAAGGATGGCAAGGCCTACGTCGACGATCTGACGGCTGAAGAGATTCGCCAATACCGCGGTACGCTGACCGAGTCGGGGAAAGATAGTCCCTATCGCAATCGCTCTGTCGGAGAGAATCTTGATTTACTTGGGCGCATGCGCGCCGGCGAATTTCCCGACGGCTCGCGCACGTTGCGGGCGAAAATCGATATGGCGTCGCCCAATCTTAACTTCCGCGATCCGGTGATGTACCGCATCCTGCACGCCGAGCATCATCGCACCGGCAACAAATGGTGCATCTATCCGCTGTACGATTTCGCGCATGGCCAGTCGGATTCCATCGAGCGCGTCACGCACTCTCTCTGCACCCTCGAATTCGAAGACCATCGCCCGCTTTATAACTGGTTCATCGAACAGCTGGGAATTTTTCCCTCGCGGCAGATCGAGTTCGACCGCCTGAACCTCACTTACACACTTCTGAGCAAGCGCAAGCTGCTGCAGTTGGTGCAGCAAGGCCGCGTCAGCGGATGGGACGATCCGCGAATGCCCACGCTCGGCGGCATCCGCCGCCGCGGATATACGCCCGAAGCGGTGCGGAATTTCTGTGGCGCCATTGGCGTCTCCAAAACTAATGGCTCAATCGAACTGGCCATGCTCGAGCACTTCGTTCGCGAAGATTTAAACAAGCGCGCCCCGCGCGTGATGGCGGTGCTGCATCCCTTGAAGGTTGTGCTCGACAATTATCCTGAATTACAGGTCGAACAAATGGACGCGGTGAACAATCCCGAAGATGCGAATGCGGGAACGCGCAAAGTTCCATTTTCTCGCGTGCTCTATATCGAACAGGAGGACTTCCGCGAAGTTCCCCCGAAAGGATATTTCCGCCTCTCGCCGGGACGCGAGGTGCGCCTGCGCTACGGATATTTCATCACCGCTAAGACCGTAGTGAAAAATGATCGCGGCGAAGTAGTCGAAGTGCATTGCGCTTACGACCCCGCATCGCGCGGCGGCAATTCGCCCGACGGACGCAAAGTGAAATCGACGATTCACTGGGTCTCGGCCGCGCACGCCGTCGATGCCGAAGTGCGAATCTACGAGAACCTGTTCACCAAAGAAGATCCCAGCGACGTGGAAGAAGGCCAGGATTTCACCGCGAACCTCAATCCGAACTCGCTCGAAGTAATCACGTCCGCCAAGCTTGAACCTTCGCTGGCCACCGCGCCCATCGGTGCCCGCTATCAGTTCGAACGCCTGGGATATTTCTGCGCCGATCCGGATTCGAAGCCCGGCAAGCCCGTCTTCAACCGCACCGTGGCGTTGAAGGATACCTGGGCGAAGGTGGAGAAGAAGCAGGGCAAAAAGAATTAAGTACCTAAAAAGCAAAACCCCGAGCGCAAATT
>JBAWBG010000154.1:0-10403 GCA_049589695.1 Candidatus Sulfotelmatobacter sp.
TAAATTCGCCGGATCGGAACCTGCCCGCCATCGCGCTCGTAGTAAAGCTGCGTCCCGTGCTTCTTGATGGCCTGAATATCAACCGTCCTAACCCCGAGCATCTTCCCGGTCATCAGAAAATCAGGCAGAGTTTTTTGCGCTTCGGGATCAAGCTCCATCAGGATCACGTTTTCAGGATCGTGGTTGCCGACGATTGCAGTACGCAACAGCTCCCGGTAGGAGGCTTCGTTTAGCTCACTCAAAAAATATTTCAACTCAGAAGCCGGAGGCCGGAAGCCCGAAGCCGACATATTCCGCAGCCCATAAACATCAATGTAGTTTTGCGCCAGCGTAACTTGATACGCATACAGAGAAGGAAAGGCCTGCAGTTCCACTAATTTCGGCTGCAACTCTCCGTTCTCGTCGCGCACCAGTCCGAAATCCACCTGCACAAACATAGGATGCGGCGGTTCATTCGGAACTTTATACTCCCCGGGAATGGAGGAGTTCGATCGCGCCAGATACTCCGGACTTTCCACCAGTTGTCGGATCAGGACTTTGCCATCTTTAGCCATCTGTTGCAAAAGTTGCGCCGGTAAAAAACAAGGCGTCTCCGATAGACGGAACTTCACACGCGTTCCGCAAGCTTCATCGATTCGCCGCAGAAAGCGCTGATATTTTTCAGGAGTAAAGTTATCGTTGAATTGTTGTCGGAACGAAGGAATCATCGAAGCGCCGAAGTACCGTGTAACGCCGGCGTCCCGCTGGCTGTCGGAGCATTCCAAGCCCTGTCATCCTGAGCGAAGCGTGACGTCCACGAAGTGGGCGTAATGCGCAGTCGAAGGATCTCTATTCGCACGCCCGGCCCTATGCCTCCACCAAAAACTTCCCATCCCGCATGATCTGCTCGTCATCCACCCAGATGTTAAACTTCCGCCCCACAACGTCAATGTGTGTGGACGAATCCCACTCCGCTCCCGTGTGCGCCCCATACGGGTTTCCGAACGCTATATGCACTCCGGGATACTTCTCGTCCTGCAGAATCTGCCCAATCACGTCCTTCAGGTCGATGTTTGTTCCAATGGCAAACTCGCCCACGCGATCGCTGTTCTCATCCGTATGTGTGTACTTCCAGAAATCGTCTTCCAGTTCGCGATTCTCCGAATGCGCCTCGGTGAGCCGATTCCCCTTCATGCGCACGGTGAGCGGCATTTCCTGGAGATTTCCAAATTTCGTGCATAGATAATCGCCAACTACGCCATCGATTACAAACGTCCCATTCACTTCGCCGGGAGTCGTAAAAATTTCGCCGCCGGGTAAGTTCCCCCACTTTTCAGCGGAAATAATCCCACTCGTCTTTAGCCAGCGGTAATTAGGATTCAAATCTGCCGTGAGGTCAGTTCCCGCCGAGGTTGTAGCCCGCACTCGACGCGCCTTACGGACCATTGCAACGACCTTCGCGCTCAGCCGGTCGACCTTCTGAAAATCCGCCCGCATCCCCTCCAGCATGATCTGCCGGTTGATGTTCACCATGTGCGCGTGCCGGATCTTTTTCCGATTCACCACATCGGTCATCTGCATGCGTGAACGCAATTCATTCCGCTGAGCCCACACCGCAAAAATAGAAACCTGGCTAGTCTCAAGGTCCGCGGCAATCTCCGCCGGCAAATCCTTCAGCGGCCGCTCCGCCACATCCTCCAGCACCCACACCCGATGCGGGGAGCCAATCTTCTCCAGTTCCGCAACGATGGCCGCCGCGATTTCCTCCGTGGCCTCATCCGTAATGACGCAAACTTTCTCCTGCGGTTGAATGCGCAAACATACGTCGACCGCATTACGTGCGCCGATCGAATATTCAGGATCGAACTTGCTGGTCCCTCGTCCTTGCGAGGGAGCCTGCCCTGTCCCCGCCGAAGGGGTGGCGATTTTGATTTCTTCCAGAGGAGTGCTCATTAACCTACTTTTCTCGCCGAAGTCGTCTCAACTTCCGCCAAGCCTGCTTCGGTCTCGTCAATGATGTAATCGACAACTTTCTTCAAATCTCCAGTCTCCTGGTAAACCCGTAACTGGCGGTCCGCGCCGCTGCCCTCTTCCAGCATTGTATGGATGTAATTCAACTCCTCGCGAGAATCCAGTTCATCCACCACATCGTCGACGAAATCCAGATATTCGCGAATTAAATCCCGCGCCGGCACTTCTATCTGCTTACCAAAATCGATCAGCTTTCCATCCATGCCGTACCGCGACGCACGCCACTTGTTCTCCATTATCAGCGCCCGCCGGTAAAGTCGAAATCCCTGATTCGCTGTATGCAGCTTATACAGTTTGGCAACCGTAGCCTGTATTAGCGCCGCAATCGCGATCGTTTCGTCCGCGCGCATGGGAATGTCGCACACCCGAAACTCGATCGTATTAAAAAACGGATGCGGTCGAATATCCCACCAGATTTTCTTCGCATTATCGATGCAGTTGGTTTTGATCAGCAGTTTGATGAAGTTTTCATACTCGCCCCAACTGGGGAAGTAGTCGGGGATATTTGTACGTGGAAACTTGTCGAAAACCTTGCAGCGATAAGATTTCAAACCGGTGTTCATTCCCAGCCAGAACGGTGAATTGGTTGAGAGCGCAAGCAGGTGCGGCAGAAAATACCGCGCATGATTCATCATGTGGATCGCGATCTCGCGGTCATCGATTCCGATGTGAACGTGCAACCCAAAGATCAAATTCGCCCGCGCAACAAGCTGCATGTCCTCGACGATATTCTTATAACGATCGTCGGGATTAATATCCTGCGTCCGCCAATCGGAAAACGGATGTGTCGCCACCGACGCCAACCGCAACCCATTCTCCCGCGCCAGCCGGATAATATCGCGCCGCAGCATCTTCACTTCCGCTTTGGCTTCCTTGATGTTGTTGCAAACTCCGGTGCCGACTTCCACCACGGACTGATGCATCTCCGCCTTCACGCGCTCCTGCAAAAGCAACTTGCCTTTCTCGAGAAGTTCAGCCTGGATATGCGACCGCAGATCCCGCGTCTCCGGATCTATGGTCTGATATTCCTCTTCAATCCCGATGGTGAAAGTAGGTTTCATTGCAGTACTAAAAATTCTTATGTTTCCGGGCAATACAAAAAGGTTTTGTCATTCCGAGCGAAATCGAGGAACCCGCTGCTTGCCCTCAGCACTCCTCGCTTCGCGAGGCCGAAGCGGAAGTCGAACCAGTATAACAACCGCAGAGGACGACTCCTACGCCTTCGCCTTCCCGCGCTTCCGCTCCGCCACCCAAGCCGGCTCGCCCTTACGCGCAGTTTTTCCCGCCGGAGGCTTTCCCGCCAAAAACGCCGCCCACCGCATCTCACGCGCCGGATCTTCTCCAGTCACCGCCATCTTCACCGCCATCTCTGCTACCGCATTCACAATCCAATCAAAATTCTCCTGCCCCACCGACGTGATCTCCGCATCCGGCGCCGGATTCAAGAAATCAATCGCATAAGGCACACCGCCCTCCACGGCAAACTCCACCGTATTCAGGTCATACCCCAACACGCGGCACAAAGTCAGCGCATCTTTCTCTATCCTGATCCTTAAAGCTTCCGTGGAAGGCGACGGGTTCCCCTTCACATACCGCTCATGAAACGGCATCCGCGGATCGTATTTCATGATGTGCACTCTTTCCTGCCCCACCACATAGCAACGGTAATACTCTTCAAAAACAACTCCGTGCTGCAGCGTCATGCACAGATCGCCCGTCTGGTTGTAATGCTGGAAGAATTCTTCCGGCGAATGCACGTGATAAACATGCTTCCATCCGCCTCCCGAGTAAGGCTTCAGAAACGCAGGGAATCCCACGTAGTCAAATATCTCCTGCCAGTTCAGCGGATACATCAGGTTCCGCATCGAGCGATCCGTGGTTCCCTCGGGATGCTTGTTATGCGGCAAAATCACCGTCGGCGGAATCGCCACGCCCAGCTTGTGCGCCAGGGCATAGTTGAAAAACTTATCATCCGCCGTCCACCAGAACGGATTGTTAACCACGATCGTCCCCTGCAACTCCGCATTCTTCAAGTAAGCGCGATAGAACGGAATATCCTGCGAGATGCGATCAATGATGACGGCATACTTCTGCGGCTCGTCCATGCGAACCCCGCCCACCTGCACAAACTCCGCCGTTACATCGTCAACCTTCATCGCATTAATTTTCTCCACCACTGCTGGTGGAAACGTATTCTCCATCCCAAATAAAATTCCAATCTTTTTCACAATTTCATCTCCAAACAAACCTTGTCATCCTGAGCGAAGTAAGCGCCTCGTGAAACGACGCACTTATACAGTCGAAGGATCTCTACCTCACCTCTGCAAATCCCTTACCCATGTGCGGAGCCGTTCCCTGCGGAAACGAAAGCCGCGCCCCGCTCCCTAAAAATATTTCTCCGCCATCCTCAACCAAAGCGGCCAATCGTGCTTCGAATTGTCTCCATATACATCCAGCCAGTGCGGAACCGCCTTGCCATTCAGCATCGCCGAAAACTTCACATTCTGATCCAGACAAATATCCCAATCCGCCGACCCCAATACAATCTTCATTTGCCGGTAGCGGCTCAAAAACCAGTCATCATTCTGGTTCGGCAGATAATCCGTCGGACAATTGAAGTAACAATCATCATCGTAATATCCATCCAGAAATTGATGAATATCAAACGCCCCGCTCATGCTTACGCAGTGCGTCACCACATCGGGGTGCTTCAAGGCGAAATTGACTGCGTGATAGGCGCCAAAACTGCAGCCCGTTAGCGCCAGCCGCGGAGTTTGATTCTTCCACCGCATAAACGGCAGCAACTCATGCAGCACGTAGCGCTCGTATTGCAGATGCCGCATCACACGCACCTTCGGATGCACCCCCTTGTTGTACCAGCTCTCGGTATCGACCGCGTCCGTGCAAAAAAGCTGCAACTCGCCCCGGTCAATTTGTGGCGCCAGAACGCCGATCATTCCACGATCTTCATACTCGAAGAACTTTCCCATGGAAGTAGGAAATACCAGCAGCGGCGTGCCCGCGTGCCCGAAGACCAGCATTTCCATGTCCCGGTTTAATTCCTGGCTATATCTCTTGTGATATTCGCGATTCATGTTTCCGCGGCACGGCAGCGAACGAAGTATATTACCTGAACTGCCAGGCGCAGGTATTCCACTTTGATGCCGATCGTTTGTCCCGATTGCCCGCTCGCTTGTCTCAAAATGGTATCGTGATACGAGATATGTCGTGGAAGATTCCCAAACTGATTCCGCGTTCGGCCCCCATGATCCTGCTTGTCCTTACGCTCGCAGCCGCCAGCGGATTCGCCGCAGTGAGCCATCTAGTTACGCGTTACACCCTTAATCAGCAGGCGCGCGGACGGAAACTTTATGCGCTGGGGCTGACCTATGCGAACGCCGGCAACTACAACCAGGCGATCAATGCGTTCCGTGCCGCCCTCACCTGCGATCCCAGCAACTCGCAATATCAGCTCAGCCTGGCCCGCGTCCTGCGCGACAGCAACGACCCTCAGCGTCTTGAGGAAGCCGAATCTTATCTCCTCGCCCTCTGGCAGCGCGCTCCGCAGGATGCCTCCGTCAATCTTGCCCTCGCGCGCGTGGCCGCCCACCGTGTTTCTATTGAAGAGGCCATCCGTTACTACCACAATGCGATGTACGGCGTCTGGGATTCCGATCCCGATGGCAACCGCAACCGGGCTCGCATCGAGTTGATCCAATTCCTGCTCAAGGAAAACGCGCGCGCGCAGGCTGATTCCGAACTCATCGCCCTGGCTGCAGCCTTGCCTCGCGATCCTGCGGCGCATCTCCAGGCAGCGCGACTGTTCGAGCAAGCCCAGGATTACAACGATGCGCTCGCCCAATACGAAGAAGTATTGCGCCTGGATCCCGGAAACGCCGCTGCCCTCGCTGGGGCCGGGGAAACCGCGTACCGCGCCGGGAATTACATTCTCGCGCAACATTATCTGCGCAGCGCAGTGAGCGCCAATCCGAACGACACGCAATCCCGCGACCTGCTGGCGTCCACTGACCTCGTTCTCCGTTCGAACCCGTTCCATAGTCACGTTTCGGACGCGGAACGCAACCGTCGTATCATCGCCGCATTCAATCAAGCCGAAGATCGTCTTACTTCGTGCGCCCAGCAGGCCGGTATCGATCTTAAAGCTACGGATAATCCCTCCCCGTCTCCCCTGGTCGGACTCCAGGCGCGCTGGCTACTCGCCAAGCCAGATCTTGCACTACTCCGCTCTCCTGCTGAGACGGATCTTCCCGATGCGATCATGGATGTGGTTTTTCAAATCGAACAGCAGACGTCGACCACCTGTGGCTCGCCACAAGGCCTTGACCTTGCCCTTTTGATGATCTCTAAAAAACGCGAGGCTATCAGCCAATGAGCGATCTGGCCCCTATTGTGGATCCTTCCATATCTGCGCCCGCCCGGGTTAAGGTTCCGCGCCGCTTGTTCGATACGGTTGAAGGCGTCTTTAACGAAGAAGTATTTTTTTTAATCCTTTGTGTGTTTATTGGAATCTTCTCCGGCTTGGCGGTTGTGTGTTTTCGATTGGCCATCGACTGGACGCACCTCGCCTTGCTTGGCCCACTGCCGCAAAGTCATAGCTGGCGTTTGTTCGTAGTTCCTGCCGTCGCCGGATTGGTGGTGGCTGTGCTGGTGATGCACCTTTTCCCGGGCATCCGCGGCAGCGGCGTGAATCAGACCAAGTCCGCGCTCTACATCTTTAACGGATTCATTCCATTTCGCACCGCGGTGGGAAAATTTATCTGCGCCGGCCTCGCTATCGGATCCGGGCAGTCACTCGGCCCGGAAGATCCTTCTTTGCAGATCGGAGCCGGCATCGCATCGGCGCTCGGGCGTCAACTTGAAATCTCCCGCGAGAAACTGCGGCTGATGGCTCCGGTTGGCGCGGCCGCCGGCCTCGCGGCCGCTTTCAACGCTCCTATCTCGGCCGTGCTTTTCGTGATCGAAGAAGTCATCGGACGTTGGAGCGCTGGCATTCTTGGCTCGGTTGTCCTCTCCGCTGTTGCCAGCGTTGTGGTGGTGCGCTCATTCCTCGGCAGTGAACCGCTGTTCAGAATTCCTCTCACCACCTTCAAGCGTCCTAGCGAGCTGCTTGCTTATGCTGTGCTCGGTCTGGTGGGCGGACTGGCGTCAGTCGCCTTCGCCAAATCCGTTGGCTATCTCCGTCCCCGGCTCAAAGCGTTGCCGCGATGGACTCACTACTTCCAGCCTGCCGTCGCCGGGCTCCTTGTCGGCCTCATCGGTTTTCTCGGCTTTCCCCAAGTCATGGGCGCTGGCTACGATGCCATGGATCAGGCAATGCATGGGCAATACGCATGGAAAATCCTGGCAATCCTTGCCCTTTTGAAGATCGTCGCCACCACGATCTCCTTTGTGAGCGGCACTCCCGGCGGAATGTTCGCCCCTACGCTTTTCGTGGGAGCCATGCTGGGGGGCGCCGTCGGAGACCTCGAACGCTTCTACTTCCCGCACCTCACCGCGTCGAATGGAACTTACGTTCTTGTCGGTATGGGAGTTTTGTTTGCTGGTTTCCTGCGTGTGCCCATGACCTCCGTCTTCATGGTTCTCGAAGTCAGCGGCAATTATGAAATTATTGTTCCTGTGATCGTGGCCAATACCTTTGCGTATGTAGTCTCCCGTTGGCTGCAACCCGTACCTATTTTCGACCTGCTCACTCGTCAGGACGGATTGATTCTTCCCTCTCTTGAAGAAGAACGCGAGGAAACGATTCTACGCGTCGAAGATGCCATGCTTCCGGTTCCCAGCATCATTCTCAGCGCGCAGGATTATGTCGATGCCAACTTCCATCGTGTGCAGAATTCTCCCGACGCCGCTTTTCTGGTGCGTATGCATCCCAGCGGCTGGAGCACTATCACGCGAGAACAGCTCCAGCGCATTTATCGCGAGGGAAAGGGCGAACTTACTTTAGCGTCTGTCCTTCCCGCTCAATCTCTACCGAGTCTGTATCCTGATCTCCCGCTGGATTCCGCGCTGCGCTATGTGAATGACTATCTTCTTATCCCGGTCGTCAATCGTGCCGATTCCAAACGTCTCGAGGGTGTCGTCTCTCGCGAATCCGTCTTCAAGAAATACGGCAGCAGGACTGAGATCGAGGTCACTAGTTAAAGTTGTAGACGGCAACGGGAGATCGGCCGCTGGAATCAAAAGACAGATCAGGCGTGCGCGAATGTCCTTCTGACTTCCGTGTTCGTGTTCTTAAATTCGATTTAGGAATAACGCTATTGGGGCGAACCGATTTCACTGCGTTCAGTGTTGTCGGTACGTTTGTAGGCGGTGTATTTGATAATTTCTCGCAGATGTGCAGTCCGCGATGGAAAGCGAAGCGTGTCGTCCGACCGCGTATACGCTGGAAACCAGTAACGTCCGTCCACTTGCTGGCGATACGTCACGAACGTAGGCTGTAAATGCGGCTGCTCATGTTTTTTTACCCGAGTTTTCTCCGGGCCGCTTTTGCCGCACACTTTCACGATTTGAAAATCCTGTGCGTCCACCCAGATCCGTCCGGTAAAGTATCGCTTACCGTTTTCTTCTTTTTTCGGTTCCACGTGGAACAAGTACGTGTCCAGATCGTCCACATGCTGCTGCCCGGCATATGTCAAGTTGTACTGCGGTAAATCATCGCTGGTCATCATGAGCGGCATGAAAACTCGAATGTCCTCCATATCGTTCTGTTCGAGCTGAATGCCTCGCAAAGATGGTTGCGCCGCGTAAGTCACCGCCTCGAGTCGCCTTCCCTTCGCATCGTAAGAAACATTTGTGACTTCGTGGAACTCGCCGGTCACGCTCGTTCCGCTTAGCGTCTGTACGAGCACATCCTGTCTGTAGGTATAGTGCAACCGCGCTGTTTTGGTTTCCGCTTCAGCCGCACCAAACTTCCGGATGACCTCTTCCACTCTTACAGTTTTTGGGGGAGCGAAATCCAGTAGTCCATTGCCATCTTCGCAATTGGTCTGTGCCTGCAAGCCGGTTTGCAGCAACGAGACAACCGTGAGGAGCGCAAGAAGCGCGAAGGGAATCGCACCGCGCATCTTTAGTCTGAAAGCAATGTGTGCTCTCATTCGTCCGTAACCTCCCGGCGCCGAAACAATATACCCGTCCCCTGAGGCTTGCAAGTCTCGCAGAATTCGTCGTTTTCCTGCTTTTCCACATGTGTGCAAAATCTTTCTCATAAGCCGCCAAAGGGCCTTCTAACTCGAATCGTGCGCTCTCGGCTTTGGTATCTCGATTGCCCCTCTTCTAGACGCAAGCGTCGAGACTTAGAATTTGGCTCTTTCACAAAAAACGGCGCCATTCGATACGGCGCGTCCCCCAGACTAGGACCATTTATGAAGATCACAATTTTTGCGTTGTGTTTTCTATGTGCCGCCGCAGCCTTCGGACAAACTGCCAGCGTGCTGTATGCCAATCCGCAACCCATCGTTGTTCCCAGCCATCCAGAACACGCGGCCACTCACGCCATGGGGCAGGAATCCAGCCTGCTCGAGTCATCCGTCTATAGCTATGGCCAAGGTGAGCAGCCGCTATGGGAGTTTGCTTCCGATAAACGCGAAATTCCTCTCGGCGACGTAGCTCGCGCATATCGCCAGGGACATGTGCTCGACAAGAAGGCTATAAAAATCTCGAATAATTAAGAGGAAATTCCTGAAAGGAAGTCTTACTCGCCAGCGCCCATCGTTAAGATGGGCGTTAGCGGCTTTTCGGACCCTGCTTGGTTTTCGACCGTAACGGCAAGTGCCCCTTCAGCGGTGCATGCCCTGTGCTAAAGAATTTGACTTGAAAATCTAACCCAACCTACTGGCTCAGCTTAATCGCCAGTTGCCGCTCTGGTTGCGTCATCTGGCTCCAGAGTTTCTGCAGGTCATCTTGCAACGTCTGATTATCAGGCTCCTTGTGCAGAGAGAGAGCAAACCAGCGATAAGCTGTCGGCAAATCGCGGGGCGTGCAAGTGCCGCTCGCGTAAAGCGTCCCCATAAGAGTCATAGCCTTGAGATTTGCCTGTGCGGCTGCGGGTTTCAGCAGGCGTAATCCCCGATCGCAGTCCTGTGCCACGCCATCGCCGTAGATGTATCGTTGTGCCTCGGCGGTAGTATCCATGGGCGTTACCGGAGCCGGCTTGCGCGCTCGCAAACTGCGGGCCGCAGAAGACTTCGCCTCCGCTGGCTGCACGTGCGATTCAGGTTTGGATGGCGGTGCCTCCGCGTCCTCCGCCGAATCCGATTCAATAGGCTTGTCGCCGGCAACATTATCATCCTGACCCTGCGGCTTGGTAGCCGCAGTGCTGTTCTCAGGGGCGCTCTGTGGTGGCGCAGAGTTCGCTGTCGTCCCCGGCTGTGGAC
>JBAWBG010000155.1:0-2731 GCA_049589695.1 Candidatus Sulfotelmatobacter sp.
ACCTTCGCCTGCTCAATGCGCCGCAGCGTCAGCACGCGCGCATCTTCCGCCATCTGCGTCGCTCCCCGCGCCGCCGTCCCAATCGGAGTTCTTCCTTGCTTCCGCTGGTAATAATCTTCCGCCCGCTCCAGCATGTCTTCCGCTTTCGCCAGGCTATCTGGAGCGTACTGCTGCGCTCCCGCCGCTTTCGCAATCACCACCGCATTCCGCGCCTCCAGCAGATCCAGCGGAACTTTCTCGCTCGCCCGGCTCGATGGCAACTGATCCGACGGGACATCGATGACGTATTGCTGCCCTTCAAGCACATCAAATTTCGCATCTATCGGCTCTTCGAACCCCTTCGTCCCTCGCTTCACAATATTTTCCGCAATCACCTTAGTGCTTGGGTGCGTCACCGCATAATAGGGTTCTGCCGTAACGATCATTCCAAACGCCTGCAAATCCGTAGTTACATCAATCTTGTCCTTGCCATTGTCGCCCGGCACTACTTCTCCCAGGTTTACCGCCCGCCCCTCCGGCGTAATGGCCCACAGCACATAAGTAAGGTATTGCCCGCCAAACATCCTCACCGGCTGTAAATGCGCAAACTCCGCATTGATCGTCAGCCGTCCCCCTTTGCCCTCAACCTTGGCGTGCCCGGTCACCTCTGGCATCAGATCTGTGCCACGAAAATCCACGTCGGTTGACCCGCCACGGTTCCTGTAGTTCACCGCCTTGGTCGTGCGCTCCACCACCGTCACCCGGAACACTGGCATATCGTTCTGGCCCGTGTTCTGATTCATCTCCTGCGGCGCTTGGTCCTGATTCGGATTCGGCGCCTGAGCCGGATGTGGGTTCTCCGGATAAAGCGGAGCAGCACCACTCTGCGCGAAAATCGCGCCTGCCATCGCAACCTGCATCACCAGTACCAGCAAGCCGTCCGTCACGGTCATCTTCATAAGGCCATCTCCACTCTCATATAGACTCCGCACTCGAGCTCACGCAAGTCCTTACCGTAGCAGGGCCTTTCGGTTCGCTTCAATACAGCTCATCACCTAAAACTCTCGCTCCGTTGTCGGATCCGCCCTCGGCTACCGGTCGCAGACCGACCGCCTTCCCGTTCCAATTGACGCCTCCGGTACACTTGGACAGACGCATCATTCGGTGAAGAGCCTCATTGACAACGGATGCTCGCCGGAGTATTTTTCTTGCTACTTGGGAGGCGTGTCGTGAAGCGACTTCGTTGGTTGCTGGTTTTCTTCCTCCTGGGAGCATCAGTCTGCGTATCTGTTGTCCCCCGAGTTGATCTTCCCGAAACCAGGTTCAATGAAGCGGATGCGCCCGTAAATCTGGCGCCTCCCCTGCAGCTTCGCATTCGGCTTGTCGTCCCCATAGTCGATGCAAACATTGTTTTGCCGGTGCTGCCGGTATATAGCGCAGGCCGTGTCTTGAGCACCCGCACTCCTGACCACGCAACCGCACCCAGCCAGCGCCATCACCGGTCTCTCCAGTATCTGCTCTGTACGCTCCTGATCTGAACCAACCCTCTCACTGAGACTGAATCACGGCGCCTCCCATAGCAATTGCGTTGTGCGCGCGCAGCATTTTCCCCGACTTCACTGAGTGGACGCAATCGCCGCCGCATCGGCTTTCCGATTGCCGTCTGCACGAACCAATGATCCTGCACGAACCAATGATCCTTAGGAGTGATTCACATGAATTTCAATAAGTCTGACCAATCCTGGCGCTCTGCGCTCTGGAAACCAGCTCTTCTGTTCGTTATCGTGTCTGCTCTTCTGATCGCCGCCGATCAGCTCTCTCTACACTTTGGGCTTGAGGGAGCGCGCCGCATCGTAGACGATCTGCTTGGCGGTTTGATTGCCGGATCCATCTTTCACCTCTACGAACGCCAGAAAGCACGGCGGTTAAGCGAACAGCTTCACCTGATCGATCTCACGAATCACCACATTCGGAACGCCCTTCAGCCCCTGATGTTCGTAGCCCAAGGATCGGAAGGCAAAGCGCAAATGAAAGTCGTCGAGGAATGTGTGCGTCGAATCGATTGGGCTCTCCGCGAAGTTCTTCCCGGCAATTCCCAGGAACAATTCGTAGCGCACCCTCGCGCATCCACTCGAAGGAATGGCTTAACCCTTAGAATCCAGCAGCCGGCTTGGTCGTCGGAATCCGAACATTCCCGCCCAGAGCCCTCGAAAACTCAGCCCAAACCGTTTTTTAGCCACTGGCTTGATACCTGGAGGCATCGGAATGAAAAAGCAAGTTAAGGAACGCTCAATGCATTTTCTCCGCGAACCTGGGCGTCGAGCATTCGTTCAACTCCGATCAGAGAGGCAGCGATGGATAAGATAGGCGAGCTGTTTCCCCATTGGTCCGCCGAACCTTTACACCCGGACCGTGCTTTCGGCAAGGCTTATTCCGATGCGTCCTTGTATCTCAAGGATCAAAGGGTTTCTCAGTTGGTAGTGCTGCTGCAACAGATCCAGGAATCCGCCGGAGGGTTGGGAGCACTGCCGAAACCGCAACTCAACGAAATCGTCTCCGGCGCAGTTCAGTTGTGTGGCTTTGCCAATTCAATCCTGGCTGAGGACGTGATTGCCACAATCCTCGAAGCGTTCGAAATTCGAGATGCAATCTCAGGCAGTCCGTGATTTGTTGCGCCAGCGCGATTCGAAAAACCAAGCTTGCACTGCTCCGCCGTTTGAACTCATTGGCGGCGCAGTGCGCGGCTGGATGT
>JBAWBG010000156.1:0-2650 GCA_049589695.1 Candidatus Sulfotelmatobacter sp.
TCACTCAAATACTTGTCGCCGGAGTCGCAGAGAATTGTAACGATGACCGCATGTTGCTCTCTTCTCAGTTGGAGCTGTTCGGCGATTCTTAAGCCCCCAGCAATGCCGGCGGCGGCGGAAATTCCTACGAGCAGGCCGTAATCGCGAGCCAGACGGCGGGCCATGGCATAGGCGTCTTCGGTTGCAATTTCAAGATTGTCATCCGCCAGAGTTGGATCGTAAATTCTCGGGACAATGGCGCTCGCCATGTGTTTGGCGCCTTCGATGCCGTGAAAGGAGGAATCGGGTTGCAGCGAGATACAGTGGATTGCGGGATTCAATTCCTTGAGACGCCTGGTGGCGCCCATGAAAGTACCGCTGGTTCCGAGCATGGCGACAAAGTGCGTGATGCGTCCTTCGGTCTGTTGCCAGATTTCATTCGCCGTCCCATGATAGTGGGCCTGCCAGTTGGCGTCGTTCGAATACTGATCGGCGTAGAAATATAAATCCGGATGCTTGGCGGCGAGATCGCGAGCCATACGGATGGCGCCGTCGGAGCCTTCGCCGGGATCGGTGTAAAGAATGTTGGCGCCGTAGGCCTGCAGAATTTTTTTGCGCTCGGCAGAAACATTCGTGGGCATGCACAGTGTGACTGGAAATTTCTCAGACGCGCCCAGCATGGCGTAAGCAATGCCAGTGTTTCCGCTGGTGGCGTCGAGCAGGATTTTGCCGGGAGTGAATCTTCCACTGCGGCGGCCTTCGGCGACGATGTTGGCGGCGGCGCGATCTTTTACGGAGCCGCCCGGGTTGTACCATTCGGCCTTGCCCAAGAGTGTTACGCCGGGTAGATGCGCGGTGAAACGATCAAAGCGGAGCAGTGGAGTGTTGCCGATGCGGTCGAGCAAGGTCTGCCCCGGCTCTACCGAAGCGGTTTCCGGAGCTTCGTGAGCTGAGAATGTTGCGGCCAATTTCGCTGAACTGTGACTCATCGTCGAACTAGTAACCCGTGACTATCGTAATTATGCAAGAACCGGCTAAACACGCTATGTAGTATGGTGTCCTTAGATGATGCGGATTGCAAGTCCGATGCAGCAGTAAATAAGCAACGTCTATTTTGTGAGCACGCTGCATCTAAAGACGAGATTGGAAACTAGAAAATGCCGAAAGCAATAGAAGCACGGACTTACGAGGATGCGCTGGCCTGGTTGCGCGATCACGGTTTCAATGTGACGGAAGCGCCGGGGACCAACGGGCGGGTGTTCCTGAGGAAATACAATGTATCGGCGGCAATTCAGAAGACTGATGACGACGGCGTGAAGATTTTCGCCTATCCCGGCTACCTGATTGGCAGCGAGATTTCGAAGCTGATCAACCGTGGCTACCAGCAGTTCTTGAAGACTTCGAAGACGGAAGTTCCGGCGAGCGCGGAGCATCTGAAGGCTCTTCAAAACTTCGCCGAAGAGCTGAAAGTTGCGCTTGGTTTGCCGAGTCTTTATAACGAGTCGCTGGGTACGGTGAGCGATTCTTACCACTATGACCGGCTTAAGGACGACGACAAAGCGCCCGTGGATCGTCCGAAGCGTCCCTGGGAAGTTGCCGGCAAGGGGGCTACGGCAAAGGCCGTTGCAGCCAAGAAGGGCCGCGCTTAGCTCTCAGCATCTTCGGCGGTTTTCAGAAATTCCCCCGTCAACTTGTCTCGGCATGCGAAACTGGCTGCGCTCCGGTTCGCCGGAGGCGGAGGCTTGCATGCGCGTTTTCTATTCCTTCCTCTTCTTTTTTCCGATCCTATTCGTCCCGTTGAGGGCCGAGGTTCGCGCGGAGTTCACGCCTAACGCCAATGACGACGCGAGAGCTGAAGTTGAGCACGTTTTGCGCACGCAGCAGGAGGCGTGGAACCGGCACGACCTGGAGGGCTTCATGGCGGGTTATTGGAATTCTCCGGAGCTGACATTTTTCTCTGGCGCCAACGAGCATCATGGATGGCAGGCGACGATGGATCGCTATCGTGCGACATATGCGAGTCCGGGGCAGGAGATGGGGAAGCTCGAATTCTCCAGTTTGCGTATCGAAATGCTGGGCACCGATGCGGCCTTCGTACGCGGCGCGTGGCAATTGACGATGTCTGACGGCAAAATGCCGCACGGGCTGTTCACGCTGGTATTCCGCAAGTTTCCCGATGGATGGAAGATCGTACACGACCATACTTCGGCGGCGGAGTGAGTTTCGACCTAATTTATTTTCTGACTCGGACCTGGACTCGAGTGCCTTCCGGAAGTTTCCCGTTTGTTAGTTCCACGGCGCCGTTGCGGATAATGCCCTCGAATTCCTGAACATGGTTGGCACTGAGTAGGCGATTCGCGGGCGAGGGCGCCTGCGCCACACTTCGTCCCATGCCTTTGTCCATGGCTTCGTTTGCGAGACGGTCAGCCTCGGTGTTGTGTTCGCGGAGGGCGTGGCTGATGGAGAACCAGTCAAGCTTCGCGATCAATTCTTTGGCGCGGCTGTGAAGATCCTGCAGCGTTGCATTTTTTACTTTGTAGATGCCCTTGATCTGGCGAACCATCAACTCAGAATCGCTGATCACTTTCAGGGCTTTCGCGCCCCGTTCGAGGGCGTATTCAAGGGCGGCGATTAGTCCTTGATATTCGGCGAAATTATTTGTCTGGTGGCC
>JBAWBG010000157.1:0-5283 GCA_049589695.1 Candidatus Sulfotelmatobacter sp.
GCGTCGGCCTCTGTTTTTACCCTATCGAGCTGTTTATTTAGCGCATCGGCCTTTGTTTGTAGAATGTCCACTTCTTTACCTGCTGTCGTGGCAGATGCAGCGGCATCGCTAGCCTCTTTCGAGAGCAGCAAAAAAAGCGTGTCATTGCCTTTTCGTATGCATGTCTCCACTTTTGAGATTTTCGATTCCTCCCACAGCTCTCCGGACACACCAGCAGCAACTAAGCCCGCGCCCACAAGCCCCAGCACAAACAAAATAGTCAATGGCCTTTCGGGAGGATGCACAACCCCGCGCCTAAAATTGTGCAAGTCCTCCAGATATTCCCAAATAACGAAAACCACTTCTAGCACAACGCCGAGCGCTACCAAGGCCGTCCAGAATCCTAACCACCAATGCAGAGAAGAACTGCAATCTTCCAAACTGGCGAGCGAAATTCTTAGAGCGGATTCGGCTGTACTTGAGTTCCATGAAGGGCAGGAGCACTTAGCTAAGCTCCAATTGATTGCCGTCGTAATCATTTTTTTCTTGGAATTCTAACCCTATTTTCGTTCTTGGCCCTTCACTTTCAGTCGACATTCCACTTCGTCGTTTACGGTCGGAGTCGGAATTGTGGCAGGGGCGGAAAATGGCCCTAAAAGGATTACTATTTGGAGCTTATCGAACGCTCAAACGGCACCCCTACCAGGCCCGAAGCGCAAGGAAAGGAATGGTTGCGCGGAATTTATCGCTTGTGATAACTTAACTAATTGTCCCGGACATCTGGATGGGATCAAGGGTATACTTGTGCTTAAAAGGCGCGAGTTCCCGATATTGCTGGCGTAGCTCAGGTGGTAGAGCATCTGATTTGTAATCAGAGGGTCAGGGGTTCAAATCCCTTCGCCAGCTCCAGTAATGAAAATCCGGAAACGAAATTCAGCACGAACTTCCGGCAGGCGGAGAGACTCGGTAAGCAGCGGCGCAACAGGTTTTTCCAACACACTCCATTCGGAACGTACTCCGGCGTGTAGTGATCTTCGCGTAGTAATCCGTAGGCGCGATTCTTGGTTTCCCTGCTTTGCGAATACTTGATTTGCGAAAAATTATTTCGCGGAACTCCGAAGAGCGAAAGCAAAAGTTTGCCCGTGTTTCTTTCTTGCTTCGCTTTGTCGGATGGATCGCGTGACTGCACGCCCGGCAGTTTTTTGCACAGGTGGGTGAGTGGTTAAAGCCAACAGACTGTAAATCTGTCCCTCCTAGCGAGGTACGAAGGTTCGAATCCTTCCCTGTGCACCAGTATTTGAGCCGTTTAGCGGGCGTGAGGCCGAGCGGCAGCGAGGTCGGGAGTCCGCTGGCGAAATCCCGAGTGGTTTTTGCGAGGGATCAGAATTATGAGTCGCTTGGCCATGGCGTTGATCGCTTATGCGGCCTTGGGAATTCTGGCGCTGGCTACGCTGGACGATTTCCGGATCAGGGCGCTGACGTTATTGATTCTTGGACTGTTTGCTTTCAAGAGCTGGCTGCGCCGTAAGGACGTGCTGCACCGGGATGGTGACAGCGACCTGGAGTGATCGGTTTTTTGCTGAGAGCTGAAAGCGAATAGCTGACAGCTGGTTCGAGCCGATGTAGCTCAGTTGGTAGAGCACTCCCTTGGTAAGGGAGAGGTCACCAGTTCAATCCTGGTCATCGGCTCCATGAGCTTGTGAAGGGTGGAAGATTTGAAAGGGCACGGCTTTAGCCGTGCCGCGAGAGTCGGGCTTGAGCGGCTTCAGCCGCTGAGGCGGCAAGGGCGGGAGTAACTCAGTGGTAGAGTCACAGCCTTCCAAGCTGTTGGTCGCGGGTTCGATTCCCGTCTCCCGCTCCAGAGATTGAGGGATTCTGAGGAAAGGTTGAAAGTAAAAGATGGTGTTCGAGCAGGCCACGATCAAGATTGAAAAGACGCAAGAGTTCGCGCAGCTGCGAGAAGCGATCGAGCAGGTGTTTCAAGTAGCGGCGATCGAGCGCTTTCTGAAGCAGTTGGATCGCAAGGGAATTCGGATTCGCGACTTCGATGCAATCCTGGCCGCCAGATCGCTGGAAGCTGCGGCGGGCGCGTCAGGGACGAATGCAAAGCAGTTGTATCAAGCGCTGACCCTGTCGGACCAGGCGCAGATGCGCGAGTTCTACTTGTCGAAACTGGAATCGGTAGATCAAACGCTGCGTCACAAGTTTAAGAAGCTGTATCAGTATTACTAGACGAAGCGTCTCCGAAAGAACGTCGACTCAGGGCGACGAGGGTTTTAAGCTAAAAGCTAGGAGCTAAGAGCTGAATTATGGCGAAAGAGAAATTTGATCGGAATAAGCCGCACTGCAATGTGGGGACGATTGGTCACATCGACCACGGCAAGACCACGTTGACGGCGGCCATCACCAAGGTGTTGCAGAAGCATAATCCAAAGATTGTCTTTCGGTCGTTTGATTCGATCGACAACGCTCCGGAAGAAAAAGCCCGCGGCATCACCATCGCGACGGCGCACGTGGAGTATGAGACGGCGAACCGGCACTACGCGCACGTGGATTGCCCGGGGCACGCGGATTACATCAAGAACATGATCACGGGCGCGGCGCAGATGGATGGCGCGATCTTAGTCGTTGCGGCGACCGATGGGCCCATGCCGCAGACGCGTGAGCACGTGCTGCTTGCTCGCCAGGTGGGTGTGCCTTACATCGTGGTCGCGCTGAATAAATGTGATGCTGTTGACGATCCTGAGCTGCTGGATCTGGTGGAGCTCGAAGTCAGAGAGCTTCTGAAGTCCTACAAGTTTCCCGGCGACGATGTGCCGGTGATTCGTTTGTCTGCGCTCGGCGCTTTGAATGGAGAAGAAAAGTGGGAGAAGCAGATTGACGCGCTGATGGAGGCGGTTGACAAGAGCGTGCCGCAGCCGGCGCGCGAACTGGACAAGCCGTTCGTGATGCCGATCGAAGACATCTTTTCGATTCAGGGCCGCGGCACGGTGGTGACCGGACGAATCGAACGCGGCAAAGTGAAAGTGGGCGAAGAAGTGGAGATCGTCGGCTTCCGCGACACGCGCAAGACGGTGGTGACCGGCGTGGAAATGTTCAAGAAGCAGCTCGACGAAGGCATGGCGGGCGACAATGCCGGACTCTTGCTGCGCGGCATTGCGAAAGAAGATGTGGAGCGCGGCATGGTGCTGGCTAAGGGTGGATCGATCACGCCGCACACCAAATTCAAGGCTGAAGTCTACATCCTCACGAAAGAAGAAGGTGGACGGCATACGCCATTTTTCAAGGGATACCGTCCGCAGTTTTATTTGCGAACGACGGATGTGACCGGAGTGGCGGAGTTGCCTTCAGGCACGGAGATGGTGATGCCGGGCGACAACGTTTCGCTGGTGATCGAGTTGATCACGCCGGTGGCGATGGAAAAGGGCTTGCGCTTCGCGATTCGCGAAGGCGGGCACACGGTAGGCGCGGGAACCATCAGCGAGATTGTGCAGTAGTAATGGAGCCGCGGACGCCCTCGTCCGCGGTTGCATGCAGCATCGATGAAAACCCGCGGGCGAGGGCGCCCGCGCCACACGCGCAATATGGAGTGAGCAATGCCCCGAGAGATTGTTACGTTACAGTGCGGTGATTGCAAAGAGCGCAATTATTCGACCACCAAGAACCGGAAGACGACGACGGAACGGCTGGAGTTCAAGAAATTCTGCAACCGTTGCCGCAAGCACACGCCGCATAAAGAGGTGAAGTAATTGTTGATTGATGATTTCTGATTGCCAATCGACAATCACAAAATCAACAATCAGCAATAGTCTTAGGGGCGTAAGCTCAACGGTTAAACTGCCGGTCTCCAAAACCGGACTTGGGGGTTCGAATCCCTCCGCCCCTGCCAGATTTTGGAGAGATGCTCGAAGGGGCCGCCGCAACAGGGCCGTTGCAACCGGGTGAGGAGAAGTTGAAGTATGGGAGTGGGGACAAAGAAAATGGCAAACTCAGTCGCATCCGCCGGCGACAACTTTGGAGACCGGATTAAATCCTGGCCGGAGCGGGTGAAGGCGTTTTACAACGACGTGCGCACCGAGACCCGCAAAGTTACCGCGCCGTCGTGGAAGGAAGTGCAGGCCACTACGGCGGTTGTCGTGGTTACGGTATTCATTTTCGGCCTGTACTTCTTCATCATCGATAACATACTTCAGAAGGCCGTCTCCTACATGTACGGTTCTTTCGGACACTAGGTCAGAACGCAGCACCGGAGTTTAAACTTGATCATGCAGGACGAAGAAAAGAACGAAGCGGCAGCAGGTGTTGAGCAACCGCCGACCGCGGATGGCGCTGCCCCAAGCGGCGAGCCTCCTCGCAATCCGAACATGAAGTGGTACATCATCCACTCTTACTCCGGGTTTGAGCGCAAGGTGAAAGAATCGCTGGAGTCGCGCGTGGCGGCGTTCGGGCTGCAGGAAAAAATCGGCAAAGTGCTGATTCCGACCGAGTCGGTCACCGAAGTCCGCGGCGGCAAGAAGTACACGTCCGAACGCATGTTCTATCCTGGCTACGTGCTGGTTGAAATGGATATGGACGACCATGTCTGGCATGTGGTGAAGTCCACGCCGCGCGTGACTGGATTTGTCGGCACGGGTCAGCAGCCCACGCCGCTCTCCGACGAAGAAGTGCAGCACATCGTCTACAAGGTGGCGGACAGCCGCGAGAAGCCCAAGCTGAAGGTGAAGTTCGAGAAAAACGAGACTGTGCGCATTTCCGAAGGGCCGTTCGCAACCTTCCAGGGTATTGTGGATGAAGTAAACGAGGATCGCGAGACGTTAAAAGTAATGGTCACAATTTTTGGCCGCTCGACGCCGGTGGAGTTGGAATTTAATCAGGTGGAGAAGGTGGCGTAACGGCATTTTCGATTTCCGATTTTCAATTGTCGATTTTCGTGAGAATGCAATCGGCAATCGGAATCTGACAATCGACAATAGAGATTTCGAGGAATCATGGCAAAAAAAGTTACAGGTTTCGTAAAGTTGCAGATCGCGGCAGGCAAGGCAACCCCGGCTCCTCCGGTGGGCCCCGCGCTGGGCCAGGC
The DNA here is from genome assembly GCA_049589695.1 of Candidatus Sulfotelmatobacter sp. Taxonomy (GTDB): domain Bacteria; phylum Acidobacteriota; class Terriglobia; order Terriglobales; family Acidobacteriaceae; genus Sulfotelmatobacter. The sequence continues at coordinate 5,060 of JBAWBG010000157.1, forward strand.
GCAGATCAACATCATGGAGTTCTGCAAGCAGTTCAACGCGCGCACGAACCAGAAGGAAATGGAAGGGCTGATCATTCCCGTCGTCGTCTCGGTTTACAGCGACCGTTCTTTTACCTTCATCACAAAAACTCCGCCAGCTTCGATTTTGCTGAAGCGCGCGGCGGGCATCGCCAAGGGATCCGGTACGCCGAATAAAGACAAGGTCGGCAAGGTGACCTTGAAGC
>JBAWBG010000158.1:0-4219 GCA_049589695.1 Candidatus Sulfotelmatobacter sp.
ACGGATTACTACGCGAAGATCACTACACGCCGGAGTACGTTCCGAATGGAGTGTGTTGGAAAAACCTGTTGCGCCGCTGCTTACCGAGTCTCGCTGCCTGCCGGAAGTTCGTGCTGAATTTCGTTTCCGGATTTTCATTACTGGAGCTGGCGAAGGGATTTGAACCCCCGACCCCCTGATTACAAATCAGGTGCTCTACCACCTGAGCTACGCCAGCAATATCGGGAACTCGCGCCTTTTAAGCACAAGTATACCCTTGATCCCATCCAGATGTCCGGGACAATTACTTAAATTATCACAAGCGATAAATGGCGCGCAACCATTCCTTGCGCTTCGCGGCAATAGGGGGCGCGCAGCAGTGATATGATGTCAGCCCTGACCGCATTCCATGCGAATTAGGCGTACTCTCCCGATCTTTCTGACGGTGATCTTGATCGTCGCGGCCGTGACGATTGCCGTGCAACTGAGAAAGCAGGCTCCGCCTGAAGCGGCCAGGCTGTTGCCTGGGGCGGACGCATTTTTTTACGTAAACCTGGGGCGGATCCGGAGAGCGAACGGCGGCAAGGAATTGCCCGCGGTCAGCCACGACCCGGAGTACGAACGCTTCATAAGCCAGACTGGGTTTGAATTCGAGCGCGATCTGGATGAAGCGGCCTTCGCCGTTCACTATCCGGGAGATTGGCCGGGAGGAGGAACGGGCGGCTCAGCTCCGGAGCCGCGATTCTCTGAAGTGTTGAAGGGAGAGTTCCACGGCGAGCGGCTCACCGCCTATCTGCGGCAGATCGCGCAAGCGGTGGAGAACTATCAATCCATCGACATTTACACGCTTCCCATAGAGGGCAGATCAGTGCGGGTGGCGGTGCTCAATGCCGATTTGGTGGCGGCATCCAATCACGACGACCCGGCAGTGATTCGCGGCATGGTCGACCGCTCGAAGCGGTTGGCGTCGCCGTTTGGAGGGCCGGCGCTGCTGCGTCAGTTTTACAAGCATGTGCAGTTGGCCAGCCTGGCGTGGGCGGTGGCGCGAATTGATCCTGCGGCGCTTGGAGAAAGCTCCTGGAGCTCGCTTTTCACCGCTCCAGCTACTCTGGTCGTATCCGGAAGCTACCTCAGCGCGCTTCATTTGAATCTGAAGGCCGATTCGGTTCACGTCCGCGCCGAAGCTTTCACAAAAAGCCCGGAAGACGCACGGGCGATGATCGATAAAGTAAATGTATTCCTGGCGTTGACCCATACGAGTGAGACTGCCGTGGGGATGCACGGCACCGACCAGGACGTAAAGGCTCTTTTCGATAGCATCGAAGCCAAGCAAACGGACGATCGCGCGGTCGTGAACGCTTCGGTGCCCTTCGGCTTTTTGCGCAAGATGCTGGCTGAACCGGGGCCTGAGGTTCCGCAAGCAATTCAACCGTCGGCACAACCGGCAACAAAATCGCGCTAGCGATACACGACAAATCCTGCAACTAATTGCCGCGGCAATCGTCTGATTCCTAGAGAGGTGCCCTGCGAAGAACTCCGCAGGTAGAATAAAGGCACATGTCAAGTCTGCCACTTCCGATCGCCGCTTTTTTCGCGGGCCTGATTTCATTTCTCTCGCCCTGCGTGCTGCCGCTGGTACCGGGCTACGTTTCACTGATTTCGGGCGCGGGCGTGGATGAATTGAAGTTGTCGCAAGGCCGGTTGATGCGGCGGGTGATGACGAACTCAGTCGGATTCATTCTCGGCTTCAGCGTAGTGTTTATCACGCTGGGTGCGATCTCGACGGAGATCGGGCAGATCGCGGCGCAATACAAGCACACGCTTGCGATTGTGGCGGGCGTGGTCATTATTCTGTTTGGCCTACACCTCACGGGGATTTTAAAGATCAAGGCGCTGTACTCCGATACGCGGCTGCACGAGTTAAAAGGTGGCAGCACGCCGATCGGAGCGTTTGTGATTGGCTTCGCGTTTGCGTTCGGCTGGACTCCGTGTATCGGGCCGATTCTTGCGGGTATTCTCACGCTCGCTGCCGCGCAGGATACGTTATCGAAAGGCATGATCCTGCTGGCGATTTACTCTTTGGGGCTAGCGGTTCCGTTTTTGCTCACGGCTCTGGGAGTGGAGCGCTTCTTGAAATTCTATAGCCGCTTCCGCTCGCACATGCACGCAGTTGAGGTCGCCTCTGGCGGATTGCTGATTGCGCTGGGAGTGTTGCTGGTGCTGGGACGATTTACGTTGATCTCGAATTGGCTTTCGTTTCTGAACAGATTTGCTTTGTAAGATCGTTGGAAAAACGCCGCATTATTTGAGATTTTGAATGGAGTGTTCTTGTGAAACGCAATCCTCTTACACTTGTGGTTGTAGCTTTTGCGGTTGCGCTGATGCTGTATTTTGGGTTCCATGCAGCGCGACGCAATGGCCCTTCGTTTGCGCCACGGCTGGCGCTGGCTAGCCCTGCGCCGGATTTTACTTTGCAATCGCTCGATGGGAAGACTATGCGCCTGTCAGACTTTCGCGGCAAAGCGGTGCTGCTCAACTTTTGGGCGACGTGGTGCGGCCCGTGCAAAATCGAGATGCCGTGGTTTGTCGAATTGCAGAATCAGTACGCGGCGCAGGGTTTTCAAATCGTCGGCGTCGCCATGGATGATGCCAGTAAGGAAGACATCAGCAAGTTCGCCAAGGATATGGGCGTGAACTACCCCATCCTGATTGGAAAAGAATCGGTTGGAGACGAATACGGCGGCGTGCCGGCTTTGCCGGAGAGCTTTCTGATTGGACGAGACGGCAAGATTGTCGACAAGATCCTGGGACTGCGCGGCAAGGCTGAAATTGAGGATGCGATCAAGAAAGCAATTAATACCCAGCCAGCCAGCAGCAGCCAGGCATCGATACCGGGCGAGCGCGAAAATGGACCTGCTCTGAGGTAACGATGCGCGGCGGCGCGATTGTTCTACTATTCAAGGAGCATGCTTCACTCGCCTGCAATCAGGTTAGGGATGAAAACCGCTTTGGCGGCGATGGTGCTGGCGCCTTTCGTTTTGGTCCAAGGGCAAACCTCGACTTCCGTAGCTGTGCCAGTGGTCGCCAGCAAGCCGCACGACCCCGCTCCCGCACCTGATTTCGCTTTGCAGTCGGCGAATGGCGAGACCGTACATCTATCGGATTTGCGCGGGAGGGTAGTGTTTTTGAATTTCTGGGCCACGTGGTGCGCTCCTTGTAAGATCATGACGCCGTGGCTTGTCGAAATGCAGAATCAATACGGACCACGCGGTCTGCAGATAGTCGGCATTGCGCTTGACGAGGATGCCACGAAGGTCGAAATCGGAGAGTCCGCCGACAGCATGCGAATGAACTACCTGGTACTGATCGGCACGACAAAGATGGCGAATGCATACGGCGGCGTTCCAGCCTTGCCAATGAGCTTCATCGTTGGCAGAGATGGCAAAATTGTCAGCAAGATCGTCGGACTAAGTAGCAAGGGCGAAATCGAAGACGGAATCAAGAAGGCTCTAAATCTGTAGCCTCAGAACAAGCAATAGAAGCGGAAGCCTAAGCCGGTTACCATTTAAGCAGTCTACAGAATGAATCAGCAAACGAATCATCGGAGCGAGAAAGAGCCATCGATTTGGTGGCGATTCTGCTCAGTTGCTACGCTGTTGGTTGCGGCTGGTGCAGCGGCGCAGGTGCCGGGCAAAGCTCCGACGCTCTCCATCGCGCCGGTGCCACTGACCACGGCGCAACGCGCTCAGGGGACGATGGTGAACCTGAATTTCCGCGTTCCTCCCGGCTATCACATCAATTCGAATACGCCGAAGTCAGAGTTTTTGATTCCGACTGCTTTGAAGATGGACTTGCCGACTGACATCGTCTTAGGAAAGATCGAATACCCTGCCGGAGAGGATGCAAGCTTTCCATTCTCGCCGGACGAGAAGCTCAGCGTTTACAGCGGCGACTTTACCATTGCCGTGGCGGTGCATCCACTGCACTCGGTCGTGCCCGGAAAATATGTGATGCACGGCGTGCTGCGCTACCAGGCTTGCGACAATGCCGCCTGCTATCCGCCAAAGACTGTGCCGGTGAGTTTTGAAGTGAAGGTCGTGAAGGAATCGCCGCAGCATCACGCCAATCCAGCGCAGAGCCCGCATATACATAACTAGCGTTTACGCCCTCCTCCCGTTGTCATCCTCGCGTTGTCATCTGAGCGGAGCGAAGAATCCCTATAGCCACCACGATGCTTGGC
>JBAWBG010000159.1:0-8923 GCA_049589695.1 Candidatus Sulfotelmatobacter sp.
CACAAAGCTTTTGTCAAAGGCATCGAAGCTATGGGTCTGCGCATGTACGTTCCCGAGGCGCATCGAATTCCTACCTTGAACACAGTGTGCGTGCCGGCGGGAATTGATGAGGTCAAGGTGCGCCGCCGCCTTCTGGATGAACCGGGCATCGAAATTGCCGGTGGCTTCGGACCATTGGCCGGCAAGGTCTTTCGCATCGGCGTCATGGGCCCTTTAGCCACCGAGGATAATGTTCAGTTCTTTCTGAAGGAGTTCAAAAAGATCCTGACCGCAGAGGGCTATTCCGTTTAGATTAGCGATCTTTCCTTGGTTCGCGCAGCAGCGCAGACAACAGGACAATTCGGCCAATCATCCAAGGACCCGCACTAGAGGCGAGAACGCGAGAACGAATGACGCTCAAGTCGGTAGATACGCTGCTTGATGTTTTACATTTCGCCGATAGTCACACGGCCATTGTCGTTCCAGAACTTGGGATTAATGTCACTTATAAATCATTGCGCCAGCAAGTTCTGGAGATGGCGAACGGTCTTGCTTCAGCCGGCATCCGCCGCGGCGACGCCGTTGCCATTGCATTACCAAACGGCCTACCTGCAATCGTCAGTTTTTTGGCCGCTTCGATCGCCGGAACTGCAGCCCCTCTGAACCCGGCATATCCGTATGAAGAATTCCATTTTTTCCTAGGGGACACGAACGCAAAAATCCTGCTATGTCCGCCTGTAGGCGCCGAATTCGTGCGCACTGCGGCCAAGGACCGCAACATTCCAGCCTTCTCCGTGGAAATGAATGAGTGTGGTCAAGTTCGGATGGTAGGCGCCCCCGGCGGGGGGACCGCAACCGAGCCCACCGCCGACGATATCGCGCTCGTTCTTCATACCAGCGGAAGCACCGGGCGTCCCAAGCGCGTGCCCTTGAGACATTTCAATCTCGCCGTGTCCTCCGCCAATATCGCGAACACTTACGCCCTTACACAGGAAGATATTTCGCTTTGCATCATGCCGCTGTTTCATATTCATGGTTTGATCGGATCGACCATGGCTACGTTGCTTTCCGGCGGCACCGTGGTTGTTCCCACAAAATTCAACGCGCTTTCTTTCTGGCGGACAGTGCGAGAAAATCACGTGACTTGGTACTCCGGAGTGCCCACCATGCACCAGCTCCTGCTGGCCCGGGCACATCAAAAACCGGCGGAAGCTGATTCTCTGCGTTTCATCCGTTCCTGCAGCGCGCCGTTATCATCCGACTTAATCCACAAAATCGAAGGACTATTTGGTGTGCCATTCGTTGAGGCCTATGGAATGACAGAAGCTGCCCACCAGATGACCTCGAATCCTCTTCCTCCGCGGCACCGGAAAGCCGGCTCAGTGGGCGTCGGCGCTGGCCTGCGCATCAGCATCATGGACAAGGACGGCAATCACCTCGGCACCAACCACCGTGGTGAGATTGCGATTCAAGGGGCGAATGTTTTTCGCGGCTACGAAAATAACCCCGACGCGAACGCTCACGCCTTTGTGGATGGATGGTTTCGCACCGGCGACCAGGGCTTTCTTGACTCCGATTGCTATTTGCATTTGACCGGCCGGATTAAGGACATCATCATCCGCGGCGGCGAAAATATCGCGCCTCATGAAGTGGACGAGATTTTGCTGCGCCATCCCGCAGTCGCAGCGGCTGTCACATTCGGATGTCTGCATCCCACCTTAGGTGAAGAAGTCTGCGCAGCTGTGGTTTTGCATGAGCGCTATGGCGTCAGCGAATCGGCCCTCATCAAACACTGCCGTGAGTTGCTGGCAGAGTACAAGTGCCCAACCAAGATCTACCTGGTTGAGAGCATTCCCACAACCGCGACGGGAAAAATTCGTCGTCGCGCCGTCGCCGCTGCTTTGACAGGTGGGGACGAATGAAATTCCTCATCGCCGGAGCTGGGGCCATTGGTGCCTACATCGGTGCGCGGATGGCGCAAGCTGGTTTCGATGTCACGCTCTACGCGCGCGGTCCGCATCTTCGCGCCATGCAAGAACATGGTGTGCAGGTAAAGAGCAGTGAGGGAGATTTCATTGCGCGTCCCACAATCGCCGCCTCTCTCGAAGAAGTTGGTCCGGTCGACGTTGTCTTCCTTGGAGTAAAAGCACACGGCTTGCCGCAACTCGCGCCTCAACTCAAGCCGGTCTTAGGGCCGGAGACAACGGTCGTCAGCACGCAAAACGGAATTCCCTGGTGGTACTTTCAAGGTTTCGGCGGCGAATGGGAGGGACTACGGCTGGAGAGGATCGATCCCGGTGGCGTGATTTCCTCTTCCATCGAAGCCCGTTGCGTGATCGGATCGATCATTTACTTCTCGACCGAGATCACCGCGCCCGGGGTAATTCAACACATCGATGGAAATCGCATCACTCTCGGCGAACCCGATGGCACGCGCTCTGATCGTCTGCGCAAAATTTCCGAAGTGCTGATCGCCTCCGGATTTCGCTGCCCCATCACCGCCCGCATCCGGCACGAAATTTGGGTGAAGATTCTCGGTAACGCATCCTTCAATCCCGTGAGCGCACTCACCCGCGCCACTCTTGTTCAGATGGCGCGCGACCCCGGAGTTTGTTCAGTAATCCGGAATATCATGCAGGAAGTAGAAGGAGTTTCCCACAAACTGGGCATGGATTTACCGGTCTCCATCGATCAGCGAATTGCGGGCGCGGAAAAGGTTGGAGAGCACAAAACCTCCATGCTGCAGGATCTCGAGGCCGGCCGGCCCATGGAATTGGAAGCTCTGGTGGGCGCCGTCGTGGAATTGGGAGAGCGCGTGGGGCTTCCCATGACGTGCACTCGCACAGTGTACAATTGCGCGAAACTGCTCGCGGAAGGGGCTTCTCGGCAGCAACCCCAGTGAACCACGAGCCAGGCTGGGCTTTTGCGCACTGCAAAAAATATTTGCAGCGGCCTTGACAACGGGCGTATACTCCTTTCGTTAGCTGGTCCACTTATCGGACCAGTTTGGAGCGACGCTTGCCAGCCCTCCCCAAATCCGACTTCGAGTTTGTTCGAAAGAACAAAGTCTATGAGGAAGTCGCGAGGCAAATCGAACGCCTGATCCTGAAGAAGCTGAAGCCCGGCGACAAACTCCCCTCCGAACGTGAACTGGCAGAAATGCTTCAAGTAAGCCGCAGTTCTATTCGCGATGCCATTCGGGGTCTGGAATTGATGGGTCTGGTTGAGCCCCGTCAGGGCGCTGGCACAATCGTTCGCGAAATCTCGGCCGATTCTTTGGTCAATCCTTTCGCGAATGCGCTGAAGCGCAAGCAGGCGATGGTCGGCGAACTTCTCGATTTCCGCAAAATGCTGGAACCGTCGTTGGCGGCGCGCGCCGCCATGCACGCCTCTGCCGATGAAGTCGCGGAAATGGAAGAGATTCTGCAACGGCAGCAAGTAAAGCTTTCTCGCGCAGAATCCACCATTGCCGAGGATGCCGAATTTCATTACAGCATCGCTCTGGCTTCGGGAAACAGTGTGGTTCTGAAGGTTCTCGACATTCTCATGGACCTTCTGCGCGAGACCAGGGAACGGTCGATGCAGGTGGAAGGGCGGCCGGAAAAATCACTCGCCGGTCACCGCAGGATTTTAGCTGCGATCAAGCGCCAGGACGCTGAATCCGCAAAGGCGTCGATGCGGCGGCATATTGAAGACGTAGAAGAGATTGTGCTCGACGAATTTTGACCATTGCAGGATTTTTGCCATGGATCGGCGAAGGCGCGATTCGCCAATCATGTGGGATAGCGATCGCGTCGCAGTAATCATTACCTCTGCCAAGCTAGAAGTAGGCTCGGCCTACCAAATCTGGGGATTATCTGTTTGACTGACCACGCAAATGACACGGCTGGCATGACCCTTGCGTCTCGAGATGCGGACCACACGCAGCCCTCGTACCCGTCAGTAAGCTCAGTCCCCCGTCAGCAGCCTGTAAATGATCCCATGACGGAAATCGCCCCATCTTCGTTCGCGACAACCTTGAAACTGCGCGTCGCCGAAGCGCGTGTCGAGGATATTGGGCGCGCTGTTGCCAGAATCGCGCCTATCGACCTGCAGCGCATGGGGACTCGGCCCGGCGACGTGGTGAAAATCACTGGCAGTGCCACAGCTGTTGGCAAGGCCGAGATTTCTGAGGATGGCCACGAAGGCATGATTCAGATTGACGGGACGTGCCGCAGCAATTGTGGCGCAGGATTGCAGGAGCAAGTGACAGTGGCGCGCATTGACAGCGAACAAGCTGTCGCTGTGCGCTTCACGCCATTGTGGGTAGGAGCTGCGCCTGCCACGATTGCTCCCGATCGCATCCTTGAAGATCTTGTCGGCGTTCCGGTCATCGCCGGCTGCGTCGTGCGTGTGCCCACGTTTGCCAAGGCGGTGAATTTCCAGGTCGTGCGAACGATTCCGGCTGGTCCTGTTGTGATCGGGAAGCGCACTGACATTCGTGTGGTGGAAGGCGATTCCACGGTCGCTCGCGCCCCAGCGGTGTCATACGAAGATATCGGAGGCCTTGAGCGGGAAGTAGCGCGGGTCCGCGAAATCGTCGAGTTGCCGCTGAAGTACTCCCGCATTTTCGAGCGCCTGGGAATCCTCGCTCCTAAAGGCGTCTTGTTGTACGGTCCGCCGGGAACAGGGAAGACGCTGTTGGCCCGCGCGGTTGCAGCCGAAAGCCGCGTGCATTTCATTCACCTCAATGGCCCGGAGATCATGCGGAAGTTTTACGGCGAGAGCGAGGCGAAGCTCCGCGAATTGTTCGAAGAGGCCGCCCGCAATGCGCCGTCGATTCTCTTTATCGATGAGATCGATGCCGTCGCTCCCAAGCGTGCCGAGGTGACTGGCGAAGTGGAAAAGCGCGTAGTAGCGCAGCTTCTTAGCTTGATGGATGGATTCGTTGCGCGCGGCCAGGTCATCGTGATCGGTGCCACGAATATTCCCGAGGTTCTTGACCCGGCTCTGCGGCGCCCCGGACGCTTCGATCGCGAAATCGAAATCGGCGTTCCTAACACACAAGCGCGGCTGCAAATTCTTCGGATCCACACGCGCGCTATGCCACTAGCAGCGGACGTGGATCTCCAGGAGATTGCCGAACATTCTCACGGATTCGTCGGCGCCGATCTTGAAGCGCTCGGACAGGAAGTCGGCATGATCGCTCTGCGCCGCTTCCTCTCCTCGACTCCCTTCGATACCGACGGGATTGCGGCTGAGGAACTGGGCGCGCTGCAGGTGACTCGCGATGATTTTCTCGCCGGCCTAAAAGAAGTCGAGCCCAGTGCTACACGCGAATTTTTTATCGAGAAAAGTTCCTCAACGTTTGCATCGCTCGGCGGTTTGAACGACATCAAACGTTTACTCGATGGCGTGATCGAGCACTCGCACATCCGCGACGAAATCTACGAGCAGGTTGGACTGGCGCCTCCGCGCGGCATCCTGTTGGCTGGACCGTCAGGCACCGGAAAAACTGCGATGGCGCGAGCGTTGTCGGGAGAGAAGCAAATTCCTCTCATCGCCATTGATGGACCGCAACTTTATTCGAAATGGTTGGGAGAATCCGAACGAGCTCTGCGCGAAGTTTTCAAGAAGGCTCGCCGCGCCGCTCCGTGCATTCTATTCTTCGATACGATTGACGCGGTCGCTCCAAAGTTCGGCGCGGATCATTTCGGCAGCGACATCTATCAGCGAATTCTCAGCCAGCTTTTGCGCGAAATTGATAACCTCCGTGACGTAAAAGGCGTCATCCTGCTGGCCGCATCGAATCGCCCCGAACGTATCGATCCTGCGTTGCTGCGTAGCGGACGCTTCGACTACATCCTGCCGTTCGCGAAACCCGACGCAAACGATCGCGCCGCTATTATGCGGCTGTGTTGCCGCCGCATTCCGCTCGCGCCCGATATCGATTTCGAAGATTTTGGTAAATGGACAGAAGGCCTTACCGGCGCCGATATCGAAAGCTTATGCAAGAAGGCAACTCTTCTGGCGATTGTAGAATTTCAGGATGGCACTCGTTCTGCGCCCTTTACGGTTTTGCGGACTGACTTTTTGTCTGTTCTCGATTCCAACCGTTGCGATCTTCAGGAATTAGACTGCACCGGCACGTCGAACCATCGAGCCGGGAACTCTTATCCCGACCCTTCTATTAACTTAAGCAATAAAAAGAGGGCTGAATCATGAGTTATACAGAACTCACCGTTTGGACGCGTGGCATCATTATGGATAAAGAAGGCCGCGACATCGTCAACTCCATCTCTGCCTCTGCACGAATCGAAGGCAAGTATGCGCAGGCGATGGAGAATTATGTTGACAATCCCGATCGCACCAACTGTCCGACGCGTAAGTATTGCCGCGTGAGCGACGAAGTGCTCGAGAACGAGCTGACTTACGAAAATGAACACCCCAACATCGTCGTGCTCGTGGAAGGGACGATGGTTAAAGGTTGGGACTACATGCGCGGCATGCCTCCTGGTGGAACGCTGGTAATCAACACGCACTACACGCCGGACTACATGATTCGTTTCGTTCCCGGCCCAGAACGGCTGGCGCAACTTGTCTGCGTCGATGCCGCCAAAATTGCGGATCACAAATGGCTTTACTACCGGCTCGGCGAGCTCGGTCTCGACCGGCTTTCGACTGAAGGCGCCGCGGAGAGAAATAAATCGATCGCGCCCGATATCGCTGCTCCGCTGATTGCGGCCGTTGTCAAGACCACGGGCATCGTCAAGATGAAAACGATCGAGCCGATGATTTCAAACAAACACGCATTCGAAGTAGCGCTCAACGAGTTGCACATCATGTCACTGAGTCCGGTGGCGGTGTAGGAGAGGATTTAATGTCGACTAAGAACACGCATATTCCCGAATGGCTTACCGTACCGTTTGCGGGCATCACTCCCGCGCCTACGCAGGAAAAAGGGCAGGACCTTTTTCCCACCGGTAACTGGCGCTCCATCCGCCCGGTCTATCGCGACAAATTGCCCCCGTGCAATAACGCCTGCGGGACCAACGAAAAGATTCAGGGCTATCTCGACCTGGTGAAGCGCGGCAAATATCTGGACGCTTATGCGCTTATTAAAGAAGACATGCCGTTCCCATCGGTCACCGGCCGGGTGTGTTATCACCCATGCGAGCAGGCGTGCAATCGCGGGAAATATGATGAGGCGATTTCGATCCGCGCGGTCGAGCGTTTTCTCGGCGATCTTGGACAGGCTTTGACCAACGATGTAGTTAAACCGGGCAAGCCGAACGGCAAGAAAGTAGCCGTGGTCGGATCCGGTCCTGCCGGCCACAGCGCGGCTTATCAGCTCGCGCGCCTGGGCTATGCTGTGACGATTTTCGAAAAATCGCCTAAGGCTGGCGGACTCAATCGCGGCGGAATTCCAGACTGGGTTCTTCCGCAGAATATTCTCGATCGCGAGATCGAGCGCCTGCAGCAACTCGGCATCGAGATCAAAACCGGTGTCGAGGTCGGCAAAGACATCACGTGGGACGACCTGAAAAAGAATTACGACGCGTGCGTGCTAGCCGTAGGTCTAACCGAACCGAACAGCGTTCGCGCGGAAGGCGAGGATAAAGAAGGCGTGCTCTACGGACTTCCGTTCCTTCGCGATATCGGTATGGGCACATCGAAAGTTAAGCTGGGTGCTCGAGTCGCTGTCATCGGCGGTGGAAATACCGCAATCGATTGTGCTCGCGAAGCGCTGCGGCAGGGCGCGGCGGAAGTGACCATGATTACGGTCGAAGGCAATGCGAAGGAAATGCCCGCATCGCCCGAAGATCTGCACGACATGCTCGAAGAAGGTGTCGAGTTGTTGCATGGCCGCTCAGTCACTGCTGTGCTCGGTAACAGCAAGGTCGAAGCCTGTCAGTTGCACAAAGCGCGCTTCTCCGGCGCGATCAACGCTTCGCCCATCACAGTCGATCGAGACGCTCCCCCCGAGCGCTTCGCCGTCGACAACGTCATCATCGCCATCGGACAGCACGCGTCGCTCAGCTGGCTGCCTGCCGAATTTAAGAACGAGCGCGGCACCATCAAGATGGACAAGTTCGGCCGCCTGGGAGACACCAACTTCTTCGCTGCCGGCGATATCGCGCAAGTGGGTTCAGGTCAGCCGCTAATGGTCGTCAACGCCGTTGGCGATGGCAAGCGCGTCGCCTTCAATCTCGACAAAGTAATGCGCGGAGAAAAGCTGCAGCCGCGCACTATTCCAGTAGATGTCATCTTCGATTTGAATCGCATGAACATGACCTACTTCCCGCATTTCCCGCGTATCCAGCAGGACATGCTGCCGACCAAAACTAGAACGAAAACACAGGACGAAGTCATTCAGGCGTTCACGGAAGAGCAGGCGATCGAAGAGGCTAATCGCTGCTTCAGTTGCGGAACCTGTAACGCTTGCGACAACTGTTACCTGGTCTGTCCCGAGCCTTGCATCGCGCGCCCGGAGCGGTCGAACGGCATGTACAAGATTCTGGTCGACTATTGCAAAGGTTGCCGTGTATGCATCGAAGAATGTCCAACAGGCTGCCTCGAGGGCGTTCCCGAGCTCGATTTCGATACTGGTGTGGTGCGCATGGATACCGCATTCGCAATTTCGCCCGGGCTGCACGGACGGCAGGCGCAGGAGCTGAAAAATCTGGGCGACCGGCCGGCGAAAAACATTTAGCGTTGGAGTTGGATCAATTTCGGTGTTCGCCTCGGGCGGAAGCGGAGTGAATTATGGCAATGCTTGCAGAGCAAAAGAAAAGAACAGTACGAATCAACGGCTGCGTCGCTTCGGCGCAGGCCGCGAAGTATGCCGATGTCGATGTGATTGCGGCTTACCCGATTCGTCCTTACACCGCAACGATGATGGCGCTGGCGCAGATGGTAGCCAACGGCGAGCTCGACGCCGAATATATCGTGGCCGACAGCGAAC
>JBAWBG010000160.1:0-27570 GCA_049589695.1 Candidatus Sulfotelmatobacter sp.
CGCGAAAGAGTCGTTGCATCTGCTCCTGCGAGAGCGCGCCGTTGGCGTCGGGCTTCAAATCGAGCAGGGAACTGGCGTCGGGCTGGGTTTTTGTGGAATTGCCTTGGGCAGGATCTGCTACTGGCGTCGATGAATCCTGCTGACCGTACGCTAATGCAGAAGCGAGAAACAAAGAGAAAATGAGAACGCGATAAAGCATGTCCCATTTTAGCTTTTCTCGCGGCGTAGGAAGTGAGACTCGCGAAAATCAGACGCTGCCCGGCCACATAGAGACAAAGATTCTACAAACTAATGACGTATCAGTGACAAAGTCAAAATGTATCGCTCGTAACGTTTGTTTGCGTCGCTGGTGAAGGTGCAGCTGACGGTCTGTAGATATTCCCCGTACTTCAACCACCAAGGAGAACTGATCATGCCCCGTTTTATGAAGCGGACCCTAGCGCTAACCTCTGTCCTCGGAGTGCTGCTAATGATTCTTCCCGGCACGGCCGCGGCGCAATATCGACTCACAAACCTAAGTTCAAACCAGGTAAAAGCGGCTACCCATACAGATCCCCTGCTGGTGAATGCGTGGGGAATGGTTCACTCGCCTGGCTCGCCATGGTGGATCAGTGACAATGGCTCGGGCTGGTCGACCCTCTACGACGGGGTCGGGAACACCGTGCAGCAACTGAAAGTAGTAATCCCAACCGCAGGAAATGGCCCAGATTCAGCCACGGGTGCAAACGGCCCGGGTTCGCCAACGGGAATTGTGTCGAGCGCATCGACGACCGGCGAGTTTCAAGTGGAAGGATGGCCGTCGATTTTTCTCTTCGCCACGCTGGACGGAACCATCAGCGGGTGGACTCCTAAGTCGAACATCAATCAGGCGATTATTGCGGTCGACACCTCGACCAGTAAGAGTCCGGCGGTCTATACCGGCTTGGCGATCACGAACAAAGCCTCCGGAAACTTTTTATACGCGGCCGACATGGCAAACAATAAGGTGGATGTGTACGACGGAAATTTCAATCTGGTGACTTCGATCACGGATGCTGCCGTGCCGGCCGGCTTTGCGCCGTTTGGCATCCGCGACATAAATGGATTGGTTTATGTGGCGTTTGCCAATGTCAGTGGTGCGAACGGTGGATTCGTTGACGTGTTTAAAGAAGACGGTACACCCCTGAGTCCGGGCGAGCATTTGATCCAAGGAGTACCGCTCAACCAGCCCTGGGGAATTGCTCTGGCCCCGGGAAAATTTGGACCGCTCAGCAATACGCTTCTGATCTCAAATAACACCAACACCGGAACCATCAACGCTTTCAATGCGATCACCGGGAAGTTCGTGGGAACAATCAAGGACACGAGCGGCAAGGTCATTTCTATTGACCAGCTTTGGGGGATTGATTTCGGAGATAGCTTGGGCAAGAACGGAGGGCAGAACCAGTTGTTCTTTACAGCTGGTCCGAGCGGCAATCTGGCGGGAACCTTCGGCACGATCGTGTTTTAGCGGTTAGTATGTTTTTCGCCACTCTGGGACGATTCGCTCGCGAATCGTCCCATCGCATTCTTAGGTTTTGGCTTTTAGCGCCTTGCCCAAACATTCCGCCTGAAACAGGCGTTCGTCCACGCGATGCAGGCGTTTCGCCATCGCGGGAGTTATCAGCGGATAGTGCTTTATTTCGAACAGGTGGTAGACAATGAACCATATGGGTTTGTCGGTAGTCATCCAGTTTTTCCGATCGAATCGCTTCAGGTTGACGGGTACCGAAAACCGCCGCAGCGTACGCTCCCTTCGCAGATTGAAGTAGATATTGAAATAACTCAAGGCCAGTTCGCGCAGAGTGCGGTAGACCGGCTCACGCCAGCGGCATCCGGTGAAGTTCGACTTGGCCACGGCACCCCAGCATCCATTTTCGCGAAAGATGGCGATTACATGGTCAGTGTCGTGCTCCGCTTCAAAGTCAAGCAGCAGCGGAGGGTATCCGTTAGCGCGCAGAGCGGCGGCGGCGAAGATGGCACCCTCGAGACAGTGCGCGGTTTGCTCGGCCAGCACTCGCCGCGGAGACCATGCCGTATCCGCGAGGTGATAGGGAGCATCGTCTAGAAATTTCTGGATGCCGTAAGGGTCTTTCATGCTGCGCAGTTTGCGCATTTCCGAAGGGGTGAAGGCGTTTGCGTCGCTCATTGTCGCATGAGTTTACATGAGTGCCACGGCGGAGAAGAACACGGTCTGCAGAAACCGCTGGTTTGCCTCAGCTAAACAATTTGGCGAGTTCGTGGGGCACATCCACGATCACATCCGGGGAACTCGCCTCCAAGGTGTGGGGTGCGAAGCCGTAGTTGACGGCTACGGTCCAAAGGCCGGCGTTGCTTCCTGTTTCGACGTCCACGTGCGAGTCGCCAATAATCGCGGCTTCTTTCGGAGTGACGCTATGCTCTTCGAGCAGTTTGACCGCGCCTTCAGGGTCGGGCTTTTTCGTGGAGAAGCTGTTTCCACCGTAAACTTTCGTGAAGAATGGGCCCAGGCCGAGTGCCTCAACAATGGCACGTGACGGGACTACAGGCTTATTCGAAAGCACGGCCATCTGACGGATGCCGTTGAGTTTTGCTCCACTATCACCGCCCTTAATCTGATGAGATAAGTTTTGGATGGCGCTAAGAGACTCGTGGATGCCAGGGTAAACCGTAGTGTGGTCGAGTTTGTGCTCGCGGTAGTAAGACAAGAAGAATTGGAGACCTTCGCGTACTACCGCCTCGTCGACGGACTCTCCGCCGAGCGCGCGCTGGATGAGAACCGGAGCGCCGTCGCCCACGTAGCTGGCGATGACATCATCGGGCAATTCCGGCCGCCCGATGTGGCGCAGTGCCGCATTCACCGAGTGCACCAGGTCAAGGCGCGAATCGATCAAAGTGCCGTCGAGATCGAAAACTACGAGCTTGATGGTGCGCGGGTCAAAGGCGCGGCGGATCTGGATCATGGATGATAGTAGGATAAACGATCGCGGCGCTAAGAGACGCCGCCTTGCACGTCTGGGGTCGCGTCGAAGAAGTAGAACTGAATGAGCGGTCTCTTAGGATCGCCCGCGTCCTCGGCCCTTATAATTCCGCCATGGCGAAGAGTTGGAAGACGCGATTGATTCATTCCGACGTTAAGGTTCCGGAGGGATACCGGTCGCTTGCGAGCCCCGTGTTTCGCGGATCGACTACGTTGTTTCCCGACGCCGCTTCAGTTACCGACAGTTGGGACCAGCTTGAAGTCGGGTACACCTACGGCCTCTATGGCACGCCCACGACCTTGGAACTCGCGGGGAAAATCTGCGAATTGGAGAACGGGTACCGGACGATCATTGCGCCCGGTGGGCAGGGTGCGATTTCCCTGATCAATCTCGCACTGCTGAAGAGCGGCGATCACATTCTGATTCCCGAGAATGTCTACACGCCGAACCGGCAACTGGCCAGGAATGTGTTGCGGCGCTTTGGAGTGGAGGCCAGTTTCTATCCGCCAGAAATCGGTGGCGAGATTAAGGATCTTCTGCGGAAGAACACTCGGCTGGTTTGGTGCGAGAATCCGGGATCGATCACAATGGAGGTAGCGGATGTGCCGGCTATAGCCGCCGCAGCGCACGCCCACGGCGCACTGGTGGTGCTGGATAACACATGGGCCGCTGGGATACATTTCGATGCATTCGCGCATGGCGCAGATATCGCGATGCAGGCCTTGACGAAATATGTAGGTGGACATAGCGACGTGCTGCTGGGCTCGGTAACGGTGAAGGATCCGAAGCTTTACCAGCAACTTGGGGCAACGCAGCAAGTGCTGGGATCTGCATCGTCGCCTGACGATTGCAGCCTGGCTTTGCGCGGCATGCGGACCTTGGCTGTTCGTCTTAAGCACATTGAGGACTCAGCTTTGCGAATTGCGCGCTGGCTGGCGGCGCGGCCGGAGATTGAGCGCGTGCTGCATCCGGCGCTTGAGGGCTCGCCCGGGCATGAAATCTGGAAGCGAGACTTCACCGGATCGGCGGGCGTGTTTTCCATTGTCTTCAAACCAGAAGCTGCAAAAGCTCAAGTCTTGCGTTTCGTGGACGGGCTGGAATTGTTCGAGATCGGCTACAGCTGGGGTGGAGTGGCAAGCCTGGCCGTGGCCTATGACTTTCAGCGAGCCAGGGGGCGTCCGGATTATGGGCACCGCATTGTTAGGCTGAACGTCGGGCTGGAAGATACCAAGGATCTGATCGACGATCTGGAACGCAGTCTGAGAAATATTATGGCGTAAGTGAGATAACCCTGTAACCCAGGGTCTGCGGTTCCACAAGTTGGCTGTTTTAGAATTTCTCCATCCCATTTACAATGCAACCTGCCCGGTAGCGCTCCGCACCTTAGTGATGCGGCGGACATCTAATCAAGGTAACTAGAGAACCGGATGGCGACCACAAAAACCGACCCCAAACTTTCTCTCCCAGGTGCTAAGAAGTCCCGTAATTATGAGGGACTTACGCGCGAGCGGCTGATCGAACTCTACCGCATTATGTACACCTCCCGGCGCATCGATGACCGGGAAATCATGCTGAAGCGGCAGCAGAAAATTTTCTTCCAGATGTCAGGGGCGGGGCATGAGGCCATCGGCGCTGCGGCTGGAATGGCTCTGAAGGCGGGCTACGACTGGTTTTATCCTTACTATCGCGACCGTGCTCTATGCCTGGCGCTGGGTGCCAAACCCGTGGAAATGTTTCTGCAGGCGGTGGGGGCGGCTGACGACCCGAGTTCGGGTGGACGGCAGATGCCTTCGCATTGGGGATATAAGCGGCTGAATATAGTGACACAGTCGTCGCCGACGGGATCGCAAATTTTGCAGGCCGTCGGGTGTGCGGAGGGTGGACGGTATTTTACGCAGCATCCGAAGGCTGCAGAAGTTTCCTCGACTGAGAACGACCAGAACTCCGACTACCGTTATTTCAAGGATGTGAGCTTCCGGGGCGATGAGGTCACTTACGTTTCCCTCGGCGACGGCACCACCAGCGAAGGTGAATTCTGGGAGGCGATGAATGCCGCTGCGCTGAACAAGCTCCCGGTAATTTTCTGCGTGCAGGATAACGGCTACGCCATCTCGGTACCGGTGGAAGTGCAGACGGCGGGAGGAAGCATTTCGCGTCTGGTTTCGGGCTTTCCTAATTTTCATTTCGAAGAAGTGGACGGTACCGATCCGGTTGCGAGTTACGGCGCATTTCAGCGCGCTACGCTATATTGCCGCGAGGGTCACGGGCCAGCGTTTGTGCATGCGCACGTGATTCGTCCTTATTCGCATTCTCTTTCCGATGACGAACGCTTGTACCGTCCAGATGCCGAGCGGGAGCGGGATGCCGCCCGCGATCCAGTTTCGCGAACCCAGATGTTTTTGCTGCGCGAGGGCATTCTCGACGAAAAGGGCATCAACGATCTGGAGAAGAAGGTTGAAGAAGAGCTGCAAGTTGCCGTGGATCAAGCGCTTGCAGCCCTGCCGCCGGCGCCGGAAAGCGTGATGCAGTTTGTGTATTCGCCGGATCTCGATCCGACGTCCGCAGCCTTCGATACGCAGGCAGTCGTGGGCCCGGATACTGCGGACGGCAAAAAACCGGCGGCCAAGACCATGGCCGATCTGATTAATGTGACGTTGCGCGACGAAATGAAGCGCGATGAGCGCATCGTGATTTTCGGCGAAGATGTTGCGGATTGTAGCCGCGAAGAATATCTAAAACGCAAGTTGGTAAAGGGCAAGGGCGGAGTTTTTAAACTCACATTTGGTTTACAGTGCGAGTTCGGCAACGACCGGGTATTCAACTCTCCGCTAGCCGAGGCCGCAATTGTGGGTCGTGCAACCGGGATGGCGACGCGCGGGCTAAAGCCGGTGGTCGAAATCCAGTTCTTCGATTACATCTGGCCGGCGATGATGCAAATTCGCGATGAGCTGTCGGTAATTCGCTGGCGCTCGAATAATGTGTTCTCTTGTCCAGTCGTCATTCGAGTGGCCATCGGCGGATATTTGACCGGCGGTGCGATTTATCACTCCCAGTGCGGCGAGAGCATGTTCACGCATATTCCGGGGCTGCGGGTTGTTTTTCCATCCAATGCGCTGGATGCGGCGGGGCTGTTGCGAACCGCGATCCGCTCTGACGATCCGGTATTGTTTCTCGAACACAAACGTCTGTATCGCGAAACCTTCGGCCGGGCCGCTTATCCGGGACCGGATTATATGATTCCGTTCGGCAAGGCGAAGATCGTGAATCCGGGGACGGATTTGACAGTGATTACTTACGGTGCAGTGGTTCCGCGAGCGCTGCAGGCGGCGCAGAAGATCGAACGCGAGCATGGCGTGAAGGTGGAGTTGATCGATTTGCGCTGCCTGAATCCGTTTGATTGGGAGACGATCGCGGCGTCCGTCGCGAAAACCAATCGCGTCCTTGTAGCCTACGAAGATACGTTGAGCTGGGGATACGGAGCTGAAATTGCCGCGCGAATTGCCGATCAACTGTTCGATCAACTCGATGCTCCTGTTCGCCGCGTGGCCGCTGCTGACACATTCGTGGCCTACCAGCCAATTCTCGAAGACGCCATCCTGCCGCAGGCGAACGATCTTTTCCGGGCGATGAAGGAACTGGCCGAGTACTGAAACCAGCTTGACTATGCATCGACTACGCGAGCAAGTGAGTGAGTTCTTGCGGCAAGCGGGGTTAGTCTGGATCAAAGTCATTTTCAGATCGCTGCAGTTTAAATCCCTCGAATCAAGCAGTTAGCCGGATCGCATCCCGCCGAGATCTGAGCAAATTATTGACAACAAAGATTTTGCTCGTAAGGTATTTCGCACCAACGACTTGCATCGTCTTATGCGCTGGATCCTTGGATGCACGGAGCACTTTCACGCTGATTAGTTTTCCATGCATGGAGGGCCTCCACTTCGGATAGTGGGCTAATTTCGATTGCGGAGCAAGGTCACATGTCACAAGGTGAGTTGTGGATCTGCGGACAGCTTTCACCGGATTTTGATAAAGCACCTGCAACGCCATTTGAATGAGTTTGAGTACGGGTTCAATCGCAGAGAAAATCCGAATCGGTTCGAGGAAACACTTTCGCGAATGGCGAAAGCTAAACCAATGCCCTTTACCGCGTTGACTGAGGAGTCGGAGCGGGTGTTACCTTACCCGCTTTCGCCTTACGGCTGGTATCTATCGTGGACTTAGGTGTTGGCTTCGACTTAAAGTAGTCTTCGGAGTAAGTTGTCGAATTTCTGTTTGTCTACTTTCGCCATTTATTCAAAATCACCTAGCACAGATTAAACATGTGGAAATAACTTATTTTCTCCACAAGCTACACACGCTACTACAGTTACCCCTTGACTTCTACAATCAACGCATCGATCATTGATTGAATCAGGCGGCCTCGGAATGTCCAAACCCGAGGCCCCTGCCCTCCCTCAGGTGCTGTGGGGTCCAAGCTCACTACCTGAGGCCCTTTTACATTTTGGAGGCTGACTGGTCGGTACCAAGGAGCGGGATTTATACCCCGCGATTCCCTAGCCGGAATGGTGTTCAACTCACCCAGCCTCCGCACTTACGACCGAGGTACCGTAGGGAACGGAGCACTCTTTGCAAGGGCTGCCCATCCGGTTCGACTCCGGCCTCGGTCTTTCTTACTTTTCAAACCTACGTTTCAACGAATACTACCGCCTACAGTAGGCAGTAGCCTGTCACACAATGCTAGTGAATCGTCAACCGAGCGTCAAGCACATATGTCAATCATTTACGCGATTTATGTTGACACTGTGTGACGTTTGTAACACACCTCCCAGAATGACGCCGCACGCTCGCCACCTTAGGGCCATTGCCGGACTTCCCCTGCCGCGTTAGCCTATTGCCGCTCCGAATGCGCTTCCCTCGCAAAGGAGAACAAATGTCACATCCCGGCGGTAAGCCATCAATGCTAAAAGCCACGTTCCTAAAAGAACCGTGCCGGTGATTTCGCATCTTCCTTTTGTGCCGTGTTGGCGCGGGGAAGTGGAATTGTAACCTCGACTGCTGGGATTTCGCGTTCGCCGTGCATATCGCGGACAGGGTAGCAGACCGGATTGTCTCGAAGGAGCGTCTCTCCACCGATGACGGTGGACGGGATGATGCAGAGGATGTCTCCCTCCGGGACTATGAATTTCTTCTTCGTCCACTGCGCTTCGAGTTGTGGCGTCGGGTCATCCATGTCGAGAATCCAGACCTGTCTCGCCGCCTTCCCCATGAGCACCGCAGTGTTGAGAATCAGTCCGCGACATCTCTTGGGTCCACCTCCGAGGGTCAACCTGAACTCGACAAGCGTGCCGCGTTGGTAGGAGAGTTGCGTCTCGTCAATCATTACGCCTCCTCGAAACCGAATTCGACTCCGTCAAGCAGATTGAGTCCCATCTCGCGGATGACCTCGACGAAATGTTTCGCCTCGTTGCTCGGGATTCTGATTCGCTCATCGAGCCGGACCTGATTGTCACCGCTCAATTTGAGATAGTCGTCGTCTGCGACACCGCCGTTGTGAATCAGGATGTGCCGACGCTGAACCATCTTCCTGATGAATGGAAGCTCCGATTGTTTGACGGCTCTCGGCGGAATCGTCGCGTTGCCCTTCCATGCGACGACGCCGATGTCGAACCACTGCCGCAGAGCTTCGTCCGCCTGCAACGGACTTTGGAAATTCAACCCCTCGACTGCCTCCCTCCGACTACGAGTCATCGGGAAAGTGAGAAGTTTGCGACGAAGGTGTTTCGCCAGAGCTTCAAACTCAGTGACCGACTTGACGGTGAGATCTTCCCACACTTCGCCGCGTGCGTTCTTGTCTTTGACATTCTTGTCTGTCTCTTCCCAGCGGGTGAGCATCCGCGCCATCGACTCGTTGAACGCAGGCCGCGCGTTCGTGCGACCGCAGCGCGGACAGTAGCCGTATCGACCGAGGATGTCTGTCTCCGCGCCACAACCATCGGTCTGGCATTTGAAGTGAACCTGTTGTTTCTCCTCCGAATAGTGCCAGGCCGGGGTCGCGTCCGTGACATCAGCGAGGTCGAGCGACGTGTCCTTACCTGTCACCATCGCCCGTCCGAATGCGTCGTAACTCGCGGCGATGTAGATCCTGTTCTGGAATAAAGTCGGCCAGTATGCGCAATAGCGTGGTCGTCTTCCCTGAGCCGGCGAATCCTTGGATTCCCTGAATGCGATCCGGTGAACTGAGAACATCCTCGATTACACTCTTCTGCGCGTGGTTAAGATGCCGGTGCTGATCGGCAAGGGCGATTGCGTCCGAACGCGAAAAAACTGGTTCGGCATGGTGTTGTCCCTCACGCATTCTCCGGATAAGTTCATGTTCCGCTTCGATCGTCTTCGCGGTGGTGAACTGACGGCCCGGAAAGCCCTGAGGCCGATCCACGATTCGAAATTCTCCGGAAGCCAATCGAGCCGACAGATTGGCGCGAACCTGTCCGTGGGTGATCTCACCCATGCCGCGGCGGAGCCCGTCGCGGATCAATGCACGTTCATCCACGACCGCCTCGCGTTCAAAGTTCTTATCGCGAGAAAAGGTCAGAGATTCTCGAACGAGGTCCAAACAGTTGACAGGCTTCTCCTGATGTTGAGACCGTTCACGAGCCGCTCGGACGACCGCGTCGGCCTGGTGTCCAAAGTCCGCGGCCAACTTTCGGTGGGCGGCCATCACCTCTCCCGGTGAATGAATTTCCTTGCGGTCGCGCGTCGAGTGCGCAGCGATCTCGGCGGCTTCCCGCCCGGAGCGCCCCGTTCGTTCAAGGTATTCGCGAATCTGTTGGCTGCGGGGACTGGATGCGTCGAGGTATTCCTGCGTGTAGCCTTTGATCTCCGGGGAGCCGCTTCGCCCGGTCGTGATTTCGTATCCAAGTTGGCGTATTTTGTAGGTCAACTCAGATTGATAGACGGCTGTGGCAAATTGTTGCGATGCGAAGAGGCTCTGCGGCTGAATGGCCCGAGGCTGACTGTTGTCCCGCTCCGTCACATTGAAAACCACCGCGTGTGTGTGTAGTTGTGGGGCGACATAGCCATCGACCGGGCGGGCTGTGTCATGTTCGAACTTCGCGGCGATAAATTTGCCTGTCGTCTCGGGCGGATGATTGCCGCCGATGCGAGCTTGCGTATAGTGTTCGAGCTGGTCGAGGGCAACGCGGACGCTGTCCCGGTGGGCTTCACGGACGCGCTCATCGCCGCCGACAAGGGCGGTTAGCGAGACGGATTTGGGCGCGGAAAATGTTGCATCCCAGCCGGCTCGGTGCTCCATCGTCTTGATGGTCTTGCCCTCGGCGTCCTGATATTCGTATGACGCTCGTTGCCGCACAAGCTGCTCTCCGGTCTGCGGATGCTGGCCCTGACTGAGTTTCGCGAAGTCCTCCGCAGAAACCGTCCCGGCAAGTCCGAACCGTCCCGCCAGTCGTCCTTGCCATTCCCCGGCGATGACGCCTTGTTGCGACCAATAGTTCTGCTCTTTTGCGGTGAATTCCTTCTGGTGGTAAGTCTGCGCCTGGCCTGCGGAAAGTGGTTTTGAAATGGTCAGCATTATCATCTACTCCACTTGGTTCTCGTGCGGTTGGAGGACAGATTCGGGACTAAGAAGATTGCCCTGCGTCTCTTCTGGGTCCGCGGCGGGAGGCGTGCTGGGCACGATCAAGTCATCCATCGTCCGTTCATCGAAACCGCGACTCTTCTCTTCCAAGGCGATGAAGGGAAACGAAAATCGCGCGACATGGTTCCCGTATTTGAGAAAGCCTCGAAGATCGTCGAGACCCGAAACCTCGGACGGAAGAACAAGTGGTTCGGTCTGCCGGTCGAGTGCGAAGTTGCGTCCCGCTCGTGAGCCCTCGTAGTGCGTTTCACGGAGCCGCTCTATCTCAATTTCGCCAATCGCCTCACTGACCCATTTGGCAGCCCGCGGCTCGGTGGTCCGAAGGAAAATCTTTGTCGCAGGCTGCGAGAGCATGGCTTCCGCGTCTTCTCCGTAGCGGGCTTGCATCTGGCTCCGGCCCTGGAAGCCAAGGATGACCGGATTCTGCGATTTGCGATTCTCGGTGATGGCCGTATGCAGCTGAGGCAGTCTCTGCAAGCTGGCCAACTCGTCGATGACAAACCAGACAGGTTTCTGGTCCGACATGGGTTCGTTTAGGAGACGCAACACGAGCGTATCAATCCACAGACTAATCAACGGGCGAAGCGCCTCACGCATGGTTGGGCGCGAAGTGATGAAGATCCAACCACGTCGTGTCTCTGCCCAGTTAGTTGCCGTCCAGGCGGAGGTTGTCTCATCTGGCTTCGGCAGGAGCCGGAAGCTGTCTGCGCTCATATTGAGAGAGCCGAGTACCCCTGTCCGTTGTTGCGGAGCCTTTGGATCGATCAACATCCAATACTCGGTTCCATTGACGCGACGGTCGATCTCGGAGGGATCGGACATCCACCGGACGAGTTCCTCCGGCGTTGGAAGAAAGGTCAGCAGGTGCGCGAAAATCTTCTGCGGAGCTTCAACGAAGAAGCGATTCGTCACACCTTCCGGCTGGTAGAGCGACACGGCCAGTGCCTTGGCTTCGGCCTTGCGACGGAGTTCTTTCGAGGGGTTCCAATAGGGCATCCGAGCGTCGAGTGGATTGAGAACGATGTCACCCCGGCGCTCGTTATAGAACTGTTTCACAAACTCGCAGGCCGGATCGTAAACAATCGCGCTGTCGCCGCGGGCGTCCACCTGATAAAGCATCTGGCGAATGATGCTCGACTTGCCGGAGCCAGTGTCACCCACGATCAGGAAATGCTTGTTTTCGGCGTCGCGCGGAATACGCAAGGGTAGTTTCGAATCGTTCGTCTTGATGCCAATGCCGTTGCCGCTTACTGCTTCGGTGAAATCCTTGGCGTTCACGAGAACAGGACCTTTGAGGCGCCGCCCGTAGCGAAGTCCCTTGATGCGACGGATATCCTTGCGAATGGAAAATGGAAGCTGAAGCGCGAAGGCCGCCAGACCAAGAATCAGTTGCATCTTGAAGAGCTGGGCAAGAGGAATCTCTGCATAAACCCAATGCCCGATCCATGTGTGGAGAGCCTTGTTCGAGTAGCTGCGCGGTTGCTCACGGAACAGCAAGTTAAAGCCTTTCCGCCGCGCCTCAGGTGAAAGCACAAGCGGCAACGGACCACCCTTGGGCTGCGGTGTCACTCCTGGTTCTACGTCCTCTGGAAGGGCAGTCCGGAAGTGTGATTTGTGATCGGAAATGTAAAGCAGTTGATAGTTGCTACTGGTGTGCCTAAAGCCTGCCAACTCGGTACGGAGATAGTACGGCAGGTAGTAGCGTTCGAGCGGCGAAAGGCCAAATTGAAAGCGGACGTAGACAAAGAGTCCGGTCGCGACGAACGCGAGAAAGATCGCGCCGAGGGTATAAAGGTAATGGCGTGGCGGCCAAAAGATCGATTCTCTTCGGCCCCACTGCTGGACGGCGGGCATGGCTATTTCTCCTTGTTCTGGCTGCGCTTAGCTAGGAGTTCCTGTGCCTTCGCGGCCTTGGTCGTCTGGACCTGGCGAAAGAGGACGGTGAGCTGTTCCTGGGCAAGTTTGTCGCCGCGCAGCAGCGGTTCGAGCGTGTTCATCAAAAGCATCTGAACTCCCACAAGTTCGGTAAAAATATGCATCTCCATCTGCGGCTGACTGGCCCCTTCAAGGCTATGCAAGATCACATCGCGCACCCAATCACCTAGTGTCTTTCCCTTCGACCACGCGGAACTCTCAAGCGCCACATACTCACTCTCAGTGAAACGCGCCGATAGGATGCGATTTCGGGCAAGCGGTCGTTTGGAGCCGTCGGTTGTGGGTTTGAATAGGATCGATTTTTCCATCGCTAAACCTCCTGTTTGCGTCGCCGTCGACGAACGTAAACGCTGTATACGGCGAACTACGCAAGTGCTTCAGTGCAAGAGCGTTGACGTTTGTAGACGGGCGTTTACGTTCGTGTACCCTTTAAGGGGTGGAGTGTCACAATTCTTCCGGTGCGAAGCACCGTTCTTGCTCCGGCGCGAACTCAAATGCAGGATCACGCCTTCACCGCCCGCACAGAAGGTGTTGACTCCACCCCGGCTACGAGCTTCTTGGCAGGCTCCTCCGACGCTCCATTGCTTGGACCCTTACGGACACGCAATGTAGTAGGAACATCTTTGGCCTGGGGCGTCTTCAGAAAGTCCTGAAAGTCCCGGTCCTTCGAAAAGACATAGTTGAGCGCTTTGTCCACGACATCGTCTGCGGATGCGTGGACGAAAGCGGCGTACTGATCGACCTGCTCGGCAGTGGCCTCATCGAGCCGAACCGAAGCACTGATGTAGTGGGTCTGGTTAATTTCGAGCAATGGCATTGTTGTTCTCCTTATAGGTGGGTGGAATCAGGCAATCTTTCTGCGGGCAATCATTCTTTGCGCCGTCTGGGCGATTTCCCGTGCGCGAGCGCGGCAAAGTGCGATTGGAATCTCGAATCGGCGACGAACTTCAAGCAACGTGACAATGTCGTCTATCGGAATGCCTTCGATGAGCCAAAGTCTGGCCGACGCAACATCAACCGTTCGCTGAGCGTAGTAAAGAGGATTGGGCTTATCCGCGCGGAGCGAAGCCAGCTTGCGGGTAAGCTTGGCGGCGTCTTTGCCGCGGGAAAGCTCATGCAGAACCCATGCCCAATCGTGCTCGGAATGGGTGTGGTTCGAGGTACGCTTTCGCGCTGTGATTGGATGGGTCGGAAGGAGGCCATCGGCGGCTAGAATATCGAGCCGGAAGTCATCACAATTCCAAGTGGAATCGCCGGGATATTCGACCGTCACTGGATACGCCGGATCGTACTTGCAATTGAGAAACCCCGGTACGCGGAGCACGCGGTTGCAATCGGTACAAGCGGGATCGCCGCCGAAGCTAACGGCAAGCAGTTTCAGTGCGCTTTCTTGTTGTTCCAGGGTAAAGCCATCGACTCGCCAGAGGATCTGGTATTTACCGAGCGATGTCGAGAGGACTGCATTCGGTGGGGGAACCGCCTCCGAGGCGCGGAGCGAAGAGAGTCGGGTGTCTCCATCGGTATCTAAGTCCAAATAGAGATGGCGGACCGCAGCAATGCACTCTTTCGTCCGTCTGCGGCTGTCCGAGCGAAGCGGATTGGCAGCTACGTAGACATTCGCGCCAGCTACGTTCACATGTGCGAGCCACGCAAGGTAACGGGGAGCGAGCGCAGTCTCCAATTGGACGATTCTCTGAATCGTCGCGCGAGGGATTTCACGTCGTAGAAACAAAGCGATGGTCTCACCCGGAGCAAAGCAACGAGTGAGGAATTCAGCAGCTGTGACGGTTGCATTCTGAGCATTAGGATGTGGCATGTTTCACCTCGAAAACCGGCTCTATCAGAAAGCGTTTTGCGTCCCGGTCGTATCCACGAATCGCCAGCACTTCGCGGAGGATGCGGCGCCCTGGCTGCCGCTCAACGTGGACGACAAAATCAACGGCTTCCCCGATCTCGGCTTCGGTGTCGGAGAAGGTGGTTTGGGCGTGGTTGCGCATGACCAGGTTGGCGAACCGGCGGAGCGCTTTCTCCGCGGAATTGGCATGGATCGTCGCTAGCGAACCGGCATGGCCGGTGTTGAAGGAATCGAGCAGCGTTCTCGCCTCGACTCCGCGCATTTCGCCGAGAATGATCCGGTCAGGTCTCCACCGGAGAGCGGACTTCAAGAGATCATCGAAAGAGATGCTGGCCTTGAACGTGTCGGTCTGGCATTCGGCCGGCACAATATTCGGCTTCTGGATATGAAGCTCGGAGGTATCTTCGATGACCACGATGCGATCGTGATCCGGAATGAAGTCAGCCAATATCCGCAAAAGCGTGGTCTTTTCCCGAGCCCGGTGACGGGTCGACCGTATCATGCCGACTCGATGCGCAACGACTACCTGGTTCCTACGGGTCTGAAACTGGGACTTGGCAGAATCGGGTTTCACACGTTCCGTCACACATATCGTGCGTGGCTGGACGAGACCGGAGCACCCGTGGGCGTACAGCAGAAACTCATGCGACACGCGCACGTCTCAACCACAATGGACCAGTACGGCAATGCCTCGGCCTTGGCCAAGCGCAAAGCCAATCGCCCAATCGTGCAACGCCTCTTGCAAAGACCTGCGAATCAAGAGGTCTCCATTCAATAAAAAAGGGGAACTGTATGGCAGTTCCCCTTATTGGACAGTTTTGGACAGTTGCTGCAAGTGCCCAATGGCCCGTAACTCTATGATTGCGTTGGTTGCGGGGGGTGGATTTGAACCACCGACCTTTGGGTTATGAGCCCAACGAGCTACCAGACTGCTCCACCCCGCAGTTCGATCATAAACAATGGCTGGAGGGGCGTCAAACTTTTGGCGGTGGCTGCGCGCGCCTCAGGATTATGAACCAAATAGCGCTAGGACTCTACAATTGCGCGGCGATCCGCGTTTGCACCCGTCTTCACGACGAAAGAGATGAGCTACAGTTGGACCGCATCCGATTCCTTAGTATGGGCATCGAACTAGCATCGAAGTTTAGGCATACAATTCTGTAACGATATCCAAAAGCGA
Source organism: Candidatus Sulfotelmatobacter sp. (assembly GCA_049589695.1). Lineage (GTDB taxonomy): Bacteria > Acidobacteriota > Terriglobia > Terriglobales > Acidobacteriaceae > Sulfotelmatobacter. The sequence goes on from JBAWBG010000160.1 coordinate 15,600, forward strand.
GGAGAAAATTATCTATGGCCAAGAAAGATCTGGATGCAAAAGCCCCGGCGGGCGAGCGCGGGATTTTGAATTCGCAGCCTCGGCTTCACCAACGTGCCGCTGAAATTCAAAAGTATGGAACTGTTGAGCATATGTTACCTCTCGAACTAGAAGAACCGGTGCGCCTTGAGATGACCGAACAACTCAACCTTCTGCTGGCTGACACTATGACCTTGCGTGATCTCTACAAGAAGTCGCATTGGCAAGTTGCCGGACCAACTTTTTATCAACTCCATCTCTTATTCGACAAGCATTACGGCGAGCAATCGGAACTCGTCGACACGATTGCCGAGCGCATTCAACTTCTCGGCGGCATCTCCATCGCCATGGCTCATGATGTGGCGGAGACGACCCGCATCGAGCGTCCCCCCAGGGGCAGGGAAGAGGTGCCCGTGCAGATTTCTCGCTTGCTCGACGCTCACCAAATCATCCTCGGACACTGCCGCAAGTTGGCCAAGCGTGCCGACGACCTCGACGACGCAGGTACCAACGATATGGTTGTCAGCGACGTTCTTCGAACCAATGAATTGCAAGTCTGGTTCATCAGCGAGCATTTGGTAGATATGCCGCTTGTGCACGCCGAACAGCCGCGGTTGCGCAATGTCGGCTAATTAAGGGACCAGAAATAAGTTACGCGACCAAAAATAATAATGAGCAGGCTCCCCATGGGGCCTGCTCATTTGTCTTGCGGCTAGCCCGCGACAACCGTGTTAGATCGATGCTATTGTGGAAAGCTTCACAATAAAACCTTCCGACCATGCCATCTTCTATCGAAAATATTCTGGCAAGCTACGATGATCGTGCTCCGCTCTCGCAAGCTTCAACCATCCCGGCCGCCTGGTACACCGACCCACGCATCGCCGAACTGGAGCGCTTAAGCGTATTCAGCAAGACCTGGCAATTGGTTGCGCGTACCGATCAAGTCCACGCGCCCGGGCAATTCGTCTCCACCACTGTCGCCGGAGAACCTATCGTCGTTATTCGCGGCAACGATGGCGCTCTTCGCGCCTTTTACAACGTGTGCCGCCACCACGCCGCTGCTGTCGTAACCGAACCCTGCGGCCAGGCCTCCATCTTGCACTGCCCTTATCACGGATGGAACTACGGACTCGACGGTTCTCTCAAAGGCATGCCCGAATTCGACGGAGTCGAGAATTTTGATCGCGCGCAAAACGGTCTCGTTCCGGTACGAGTCGAAACCTGGCAGTGCTTCGTCTTCATCAATCTCGACAACAACGCAGCGCCGCTCGCCGACTTTCTAGGTGGCCTTGCCAAGCGCATTGCCCCGCTTGACATCAGCAAACTTCTTTACTTCGACAGCCGCACTTTCAACATCCATTGCAACTGGAAGGTCTTCGTCGATAACTATCTCGATGGCGGTTACCACGTGCCGCACCTGCACAAAGGTTTGAATTCGGTTCTCGACTACAAGCAATACACTATTGAGAACGAAGACCGTTATTGCCTTCAATCCAGCCCAATGGTTTCTTCGGCCGAAGACGCCGCCACGGGAGCCACGCGCAAAGGCGACCGCGCCTGGTATTTCTGGCAGCATCCGAATCTAATGATCAACTGCTATGCAGGATACATGGACACGAATCTCGTGATCCCGGTCGACGTGGATCATTGCAGAGTGATCTTCGATTTTTATTTTGCAGACATCAGCGATGCCAGCCGCGAGTATAACGAGCAGTCCGTTAACGTTGGCAATCGTGTGCAGGAGGAAGATCTCGGCATCTGCGAGGATGTGCAGCGCGGTCTGAATTCGCGCGCCTACCGCGCCGGACGCCTCTCTGTGCGCCGCGAAGCCGGAGAACAATTATTTCATCGTCTGCTCGCCGCCAACCTCAAGCGCGGCTTCGACTCATCCACCGCCGATTAGATCGGGCAATGCAGCGAAATTAAATCGGACGATGCAACGGCGGGAAAACGCAATGGGAGGAAAACGCAGCCAGGAGACGGCTGAACGCCCGGAGGGGCGATCGACAATAGCCCGGCGCTTCAGCGCCGGGAAAGGAGAGGAAATGGAGACGCGTCCCGGAGGGACGTTTGACGTTCTCCACAAAAACTGTAAGTGCCACTAAAATTATTCCGGCGTCCCCCCGTGTTCCCGCCGCATAGCGCGCAAATCAATTCCCAAGTGCTCTGCTTTTTTATAAAGATGACTTCGCTCCAGCCCCAAAGCCTTCGCCGCCGCGCTCACATTCGACTGACTGCGCTTCAACTCCGCTAGAATCACTTCGCGCTCGAAAGCATCCACGCGATCTCCCAAAGCTCCGGAAGAGAACGTTGAAGCGGCAAGGCTAATATCGCCGCCCTTCGGCAACGCCATCTCTAAAGTCGCAACATCAACTTGGCCATTCGTCGCCAGCAGCATCAACCGCTCCACCATGTTGCGCAGCTCGCGCACATTGCCCGGCCATATGTGCGATTGCAGCTCTGCTATCGCTTCGTCGGAAAATGGAACCGGCTTCCATCCATTCTGCGCGCTCACTTGCGCCGCAAAATGCTTCACCAGCGCTGGAATATCCTCGCGCCGCTCGCGCAACGGAGGCAGCACCAGCGGAAAAACATAAATGCGATGAAATAAATCTTGACGGAATTTATCTTCTCGCACCCGCGCTTCCAGATCGCGGTGAGTCGCCACCACTACCCGCACATCCACGCTCACCGGTTTTTCGCCGCCCACGCGCTCAACTTCTCCTTCTTCGAGCACGCGCAGCAACTTGGCCTGCATCGCCAGCGGCATATCTCCAATCTCATCCAGAAAAATTGTTCCGTGATCCGCTTGTTCAAATTTTCCAGCGTGCCGTCCCGCAGCGCCGGTGAAAGATCCCTTTTCGTGCCCGAATAATTCCGATTCAATCAGTTCCGCCGGTACCGCCGCGCAGTTCAAAGTCACAAACGAATTACTGGAACGCGAACTGCGTTCATGAATCGTCCGCGCCACCAATTCCTTTCCCGTACCGGTTTCTCCCAGGATGCAGACTCGCGTCTCGCTTGCCGCCACCCGCTCTACCTGCGCCATCACGCGCTGCATGGCCGCGCCCTGCCATACCAGTTCATGCTTTCCCATCCGCTGCTTGAGTTGCCGGTTCTCATTTTCCAGCCGCTGCAGCTTCAGAGCATTCTCCACGGTCAGCAAAAGTTTTTCCGTGGAGATCGGTTTCTCCAGAAAATCAAGGGCGCCCAGGCGTGTCGCTCGCACTGCCATTTCAATGTCTGCTTGCCCAGACATCATTACTACTGGCGCCATCACACCGAGTGCTTTTAATTGCTCGAGTAATGTAAGTCCGTCTTTTCCCGGCATTCGCACATCCGAAAGAATCAAGTCGAACGTCTGCGCCTTGGCCAATTCCAGCGCTTTCGCCGGATTGTCGCATACCGTCGCCTCGTGTCCAGCCAGCCGGAATGCCCGCGACAATGACGCCAGCGTATTCGCCTCATCATCCACAATCAGCAGATGTGCTTTAGTCGCCAGACATCCTCCGTTTTTCACAGTACTTTATCGATCTTCATCATCCGTTTCGCAGCGCGTCCGGCAACTCAATCACAAATGTCGTTCCTTGCCCCGGCTCGCCCCGTACCCAAACTCTGCCGCCGTGGTCGCTCACAACGGATTGCACAATGGCCAGCCCCAGGCCGGTGCCCTGCGTCTTGCTCGTATAATAAGGAGTAAATATTCGCTCCCGCTCATCTGCTGTCATCCCTGGCCCCGTATCCGCAACTTCGATCTGCACTTTGCCGGCTTCCTGCTGAGTTCTGAGGGTTAACTTGCCGCCCTGCGGCATCGCCTCCACGGCGTTGAGCACCAGGTTTGAGATTACCCGATGCAATAGCTCCGCATCCGCCAACACCGGTTTCATACGCGGATCGAGCTGCATATCACTTTTGATCTTCGCATGCCCCGCTTCCAGTTGCGCCTGAAAAAGCTGCATCACTCCGCGAACTACGTCATTCACTTGCACAGGCCGCAATTGCGGTTGTGGCATCTTCGAGAATTCGCTGAACCTGCTAATAATTCCCTTGAGATTCGCAATCTCCGCCAGCAAAGTTCTTGAACTCTCGCGGAATACTTCCTCGAACTGCTCCGGACTCTGCTGCCGCGCGCGCACCAGATTTTCCATCGTTAACTGCAGAGGGAACAGCGGATTCTTCAATTCGTGCGCCAGTCGACGCGCCAGTTCCCGCCATGCCGCCACACGCTCGGCTTGCACCAGCCGTTCTTTTTGAGCGAGCAATTCGGTCGTCATCCGATTGAAAGAATCGGCCAGTTGCCCTAGTTCGTCGCTACCCGAAACTTCCACGCGCACATCCCACTTTCCCGCCGCCACTTCCCGCGCCGCATGCGCCAACCTTTCCACCGGTTTTGTTACGCGCGCCGCAGCCCAACTGCTCAGCAGAATCGCCAGCACAATTCCTCCTCCGCCCACCAGCAAAGCCGCCGAACGAATATGCCGCTTCAACTCCACATATGTTCGCCGCGAATTGCCGATCAGCAGAATCGCCAGCAGTGGACGATTGCCCGCCGTCCCCGCGCCGCGCAGTGGGATGGCGTGAAACACTTCATCGTCCGCGCGATCTTGCGACCATGCCACTACCGCATTCATCTCCTGTCCATACTTCCGTACGGCATCGACTACCGGCTGCAGCTTGTTTAGAGGATGTTTTTCGTCGCTAGCTAATCCTGCGGGATCGATCAGCCAATCTGGCGAAAAATAATTGCCGCGATTCTGGTAGAGCAGAGCTCGCATTCCCGCCGGTAAATCCAGCGCGGAAAGAAAATCCTTATCCAGCCGGCGTCCTCCGATCACATAAACCGGCCGCTCGCCATGCGTGGCGCGCACCGCAAACAGCCCCAGCTCCGTTCCACCCTGCAATTCTTCCTGCTTCAGAAATGCGGCCTGGTCAGCCGCTTCGGCAAAACTTCCAATCTCACTTTCTCGATGTCCAAACTCCGCGGGGGATTGTGCCGAGGAAATCATCGTTCCATCACTCTCCACGAACTCCAGAAAATCCAAATGACTATTTTCCGCGGTCGCTTTCGCCAACTCAAAATAAGGACCCGGGTCAGCAACCGCACGATTTAACGCCGTCGCCATATGGCTCGCGCTCTCCGAATTAGCGATGGCCTCGACTCGCCGCGTTACGTCCTCGCCCTGGCGGTTGAACTCGCGGCGAAACTGCGCTACCAGCGCCGCTGTGCGCTCATCGTCACTGCGCACAAAAGCGCGCCGAGTAACCTCCGAAACCAGCCACGCTACCGCCGCCACCGAAAGGAACACGGTCAGGGCGAACACCGCCAGCAGTTTGCGGCGAAAAATCATAGCTCCTTTTGCCCAATGAAAACTCGCATCGTTCGACCAGCCGAATCCTTGGCATCATATCGCACGATGTAGTTGTTCCACGCCCGGTTCTATTTGGCTATTTCTGTTGCTGTTCCGCCTGCTCACTCTGGTTGGCCGCGTTCATGCCGCGCAGCACATCGTTGGCAAAGAAAAACTTTCCGTCGGCCGGAACCATCATGATTTGCAGTTTGTCGGATAGCCGCTCGGCTACGATCTTGTTAATCAGCAGCGGATTACCCTTCAAAATCTCCGCCTCGCTCTGTAATCGTTCCGCGTCCGCCGCCGCCGTTACGCGAATGCGGTCAGCCTCCGCGTCTGCCAACAGCTTCCGCCGTTCGCCTTCGGCTTTGCTATCGATCAGTTTGGCTTGCGCTTCTCCTTCCGCATTCTGGATGGTCGCTTCCTTGCGTGCCTGCGCTTCCAACCGGCTCTGTTCGATCTGCTTCTGTTTGAGCGGCAGAGTGTACTGCATCGCGTCTGACTCGCTCTTGGCCCGCAGGACTTTTACTCGCGCTTCGCCTTCCGCCATCTTGACCTGCCGCGCTTTCATGGCTTCGGCTTCCAGTTCGGCGATCCTCACTTCTTTGCCCTTCAACTCAGTTTCCACGCTCATCTGATCGTTCTCTTGTTCCTTCAGCAACAAGGCCTGCAATCCTTCTGCATATTCCGGCGGCAACTGGATATCCCGCAGCATCACTTCTTTCACTACAATTCCATCCGCCGCCAGTTTTTGTGCAATCAATCCTGCCGCCTTTTGCCGCACTTCCTCGCGCTTGGCCGAGAAAACATCTCGCACCGTGTAGTTCGGAACAATTTCACGCCACACGCTCGCTACCGTTGGCGGAACGATTTCCTTTTCCACCGGCCGCGGCAGATTTTCTTCAATGTAATCCAATCTTCGCGCGTCCAGACGGTAACGCACCGTGATCGCCAACCCGAGCGTCAGTCCTTCTTTCGCCTGCACGTTCAAAGGCTGCGTCTTGACGGATGATTTTGTCGTGGACGATTTCGTCGAGACTGCAGTTTCATCTTCCGACATTCCGGTGGTGAATATCTGGTCTCGCGTGTCGAACAACGCCACGTCTTCCACCAGCGGCCTAACCAGGTGAACTCCCGGATACAGCGTCCCGGCCTCCGCTCCGCTCATTTGGCTTACCCGGACGCCTGCCATGCCGCTCGGTACCACCACAATGCTGAACGCCATCAACAGCGGTCCCCATGCCAGCATCGCCAGTGCCACGGATGTTCGCCACCGGAGCACCACAGGAACCTCAACGCTTTCCGCCGTCCCCAACGCGCGGCGATACAAAACTCCGCGGTAGAGATCGTAGGCGAGAATATAAGCCGCCGCGATCATCATTCCCACGCCGCACGCCATCAGTAAATTCTTCAATGCCAGCATTGTCGTTCTCCTTCGCGCCTCAGCGCTTGCCTTCAGTTTTTATCGCCGCTGTCCGCCTCGAAAAGAACAGCCGGAACACTTGCCCGAAAATCAATTCCTCCGTCAACAACGCTATTGCCAACGAAAAAATCATTCCGCCCACCACCGCCATGAAAGTAATCGCCATCTGCATAACACCTCCGTACCCAAAGTTCAGCGCTCTCGGCGGGATTTCTCCCCAGCCCCAGCCTTCCAAAAGCAAGCGCTGGACCAAACTTTCCTGGCTGAAACAGAGACCTTAGCGAAGGTGGCTTCGATAGCAAAGGCCGCGCGGTGACAACACTGTGTCCCGATCGACACGCTAGCAACCGACGCGAATACCATTCCGTTGCGCTTTCTGGCACCTGAGCCGCAGCTCTGTCCTTGGCGGCGAAGCCGTCTAAACCAGCGGGAAGGCGCGAACTCCGCCATTTGACTTCTGCTTCCTGCCATCGCTATCGTTGCCCGCATGAACGTAGTCAAAGCCACCCGCAATTTCGAAAAATGGCTCGGCCTCCGCACCCATCTCGACAAAAAAGATCTCCGCCTGAAGCACGCGCGCATGAAGGCGGATCTGTTCCCCTTCTTCCGTGCGACTTACTATCGCTGGGCGCAACTCTGGCCGCAGATCTGTCCTGAGCTGGCAAAGGCTCCGCGCGTCCTCGCGGTTGGCGATCTCCATGTGGAAAACTTCGGCACCTGGCGGGACATCGAAGGCCGCCTCATCTGGGGCGTCAATGACTTTGATGAAGCGTGGCCTATGGCCTACACCATCGATCTAGTGCGGCTCGCAGTCAGCGCCCATCTTGCCGTCGAGGCGGGAAACCTTCCGCTCAAAAGAGAAGACATCTGCGAGACCATGCTTGAAGGTTATCGCGAAAGCCTGCGCGACCAGGGCTGCGCCTTCGTGCTGGGAGAAAAACATCAATGGTTGCGCCTGATTGCCGAAGGCGAGCTGCGCGATCCGGTTCGCTTCTGGCAGAAAATGGATGCGCTCCGCACGCTGAAAACCGAGCCACCGGTCAGCGCCGTCGATGCCATCGAACATCTTATGCCCGCGCCCGGAATTCGATACCGCCTCGCGCACCGCGTGGCTGGACTCGGCAGCCTGGGCCACGCCCGCTACGTCGCCCTCGCCGATTGGCACGGCGGACGCATTGCCCGCGAAGCCAAAGCGCTGGTCCAATCTTCGAATTGCTGGGCTGAAAGCGTCAGCTCCAAACAACAAAAAGGTCCCGCCGAAATTCTCTACCAGACCATCGTCAACCGCGCCGTCCGTTGTCCCGATCCCTTCGTCCAGTTGCGCGGACGCTGGATTGTCCGCCGCCTCGGCCCGCACTGTTCCCGCATCGAACTCGCGTCCTTGCGCGGTGCTGATATCGAACTCCGATTGCTGCACGCCATGGGATTTGAAACCGCCAACATCCACCTCGGCACTCCATCGGCGCGCAAAGCCATCCTGCGCCATCTCGATAAGCAAAAAGGGAAGTGGTTGCATCATGCTGCGGAAGCCATGCTTGAAGGGGTGCGCGGCGACTGGGAGTTCTGGAAGAAGAAGGGATACAACTGACTCAACCTCCCGAACCTATTCTCTGTCCCTACCTTGCCACTCGTGCCATGAAGGCATTTGGGGGCTCTAAGCGCCTCTAAGTCTGCCCTTAGGTCCGCCGAATTGCAGAGCGTTCGACATCGAACATACGTTCTACTGGGAATGCTGTAATACTTCCGCTTCGTCCTTATGAACCAGTCAGAGAGTAACCGTGTTCAGGAGCTTTGCTCCAAAATCGCAGTGGAACAAGATCGGCAAAAATTCTTGCAGCTGGTCCAGGAGCTGAACCGCGTACTGTCTGCCAAGGATGGGCGTCTACACGAAAGTGAAAGTGATCGAAAGGACGATTAATTTCGTGGGCCTACGCACTTGAGCGTCATTCAGATTGTTTTGAAAAACAACATCGTATGGGTCATACCTACTGGGGAAATGCTAAGAGTTTTCTCCGTATGTTCTACCTTTTTATTCCTACTCATTTCCATGGAGATGACGGCCTCGGATACAGCCTTCCGGAGTCGCGGCAGTCAGCTGCTTGCATCCAACAGTTATGGGAACAGATGCCTTGCTGGAAGGAAACATCATCGCTAAACGGACCACAAAAACGGGCAAGGTGCTTTCATTGCATCCCGGTGGTCGCTCCGATGCGGACGGAAAAGCGGTGAGTAATCTAATTCTGTTGTCACTCTCGGATAAAGAGTACAACCTACTTCGTCCACACCTGGAGGCAACCAATCTTCCCCAGTACAAAATCCTGCTAGAGCCCGGCGAAAAAATTGAGTTTGCTTACTTCCTGAACGACGGGATGGCGTCGCTCGTAGCTCTCAGTCACGACGGCAGAAGTGTTGAAGTTGGCATCGTCGGCAAAGAAGGCATGGTTGGCATGTCGCTTACCCAGGGACTTCGCCGCGAGATTTTCCGGGCCATCATGCAAATGTCAGGAAGTGGAATGCGCATCCGCTCGGAGGTGTTTCAGGATATTCTGCCGTCGGCTCCTGGGCTGCGTTCGCAACTAGGCCGTTTCGCCCTCATGCACGGCATGCAGGTTGCCCAGCTCGCTGCCTGCAACCGTCTCCACGGAATTGATCAGCGCCTGGCCCGCTGGCTGCTGATGTGCCAGGACCGCTTCGATTCTCAGTCGCTCCCCTTGACTCACGACTTTCTCGCACAGATGCTCGGCACCGGACGTCCCAGCGTAAGTCTGGCCGCCGGGATGCTGGAAGATGCCGGCCTCATCGAAAACCTTCGCGGCACGGTGAGAATATTAAATCGCAAAAGTCTGGAAGCCGTTGCCTGCGAATGCTACGGAGTCATCCAACACTTCAACGGCGACTTGGGCCTGAAATAATCCGCTCTTCTTAAGTTTTACCCTGTGCTCCCCTGTGTCCCCCCGTGTTTAAAGAATCTGAACTCGCGCCCACTGCCTCGCGCCGCTGACTGCGTTACTTCTCACCCTACTCTCAAGATTCCAATTCGCCGACCCTCACCGTGCGCGGATTTGCCGCAGCTCGGTTATACTTTCTTCGGTAGGCAACGATGTTGGTCGAAGCACTGCAGTCCCGCCTGAAAGTACTCGAAGACGAAATCCTGCGCCTTACCAACCTCGCCTCTGGAACTTCGGAAAAAGACCAACAGGAAAATCACTGGCTCATGGCCAAAGATCTGGAGCGTGAGGCCCAACAATTACGCGCGCAGATCGCGAAAATCACGGCGGACGATCGGAGTTCGACGTCGCACAAATAAATCCTACCGTTTCTCCCGCACTCCCGAAAACGCCGGACTTTTCTTCAACCGTTCAGGAAAATGTTTTTCATATCTCGCCAGTCCGGGGCAGATGAAATGATGCACCCGCGTGAAGCCGAACGTCCTCATCTCATTCATCGCCTCGTCCGCAGTCCAGCCTTCGTCCGCCATGCGGTAAGCCGCAACCATCATTCCCGTACGGTCGTCTCCCAGTCGGCAATGCACAAAGACTTTTTTTCCCTTGCTCTCCTGCAGCACCTTAAGAAACTTCGCAAACACTTCATCTCGTGGCCATGGACAATGCCAAGGAATCGCCACATATTCCATCCCCAAACTCTTCACTGTCTTTTCTTCACTCACATCATTGGCATGAGTATCGACCACAACATTGATGCCCATCTTCGCCAACACCTTTAATCCCGCTGTCTTCAGCAACCCTCCGCGATAAAGTGTGGGCGTCACTTCGCCAAAATTTGGCACGCCCTTTCTCTGAAGCTTGCGTCCGATCACCCGCGTCGCCGGCGATTTCGACTTCTGGTTCTCCGCCGCCCCCGTCTGGGGCGCAGCCTGGTTAGCTCCCGCGCCCACCAGCAACAGCAGCAAGATACTGCATGTGCGAATCCAACGGCGCATAGAGTCCTTTAATGAGAGGCCGTGATCCCGCAAAGTGTTTACTCGGCCGCTTCTACAGGAAAAAAAACAAACCATTTGTTCGCTAAGGGACATACAAACCAACATTCCTGACTGGAAACTAATTTTGCCTTCGCCTCAGGCGGCGCAGGAAATACACGAAAATAATGATGAACGCCAAACTTGCCAGCTGCGCGATCTGCTCCAAACCACTCGCTCCCGATTCGGCCGCTATCGACGATCGTGGCCTTCCTGTCCACGAAAAATGTTACGCTCTCGTCCTCAAAGTGAAAGGAGTCAAGGGCGATAGCCGCGGCGCCGTCCGCTGTCCCTACTGCGTCGAGGATCGTAATTTCAAACTCATGAAGGCCAGAGCCGACGGGGAATGGTTTCTTTGCCCCACCTGTGGGCACGCCACCATGCCTGGCAATCTGTCTTACCATTGCAACTGCTCCAAATGCATCGAACTCGCCTAGATCAGGCGGAATATCCTTTCCCCGGCGAGCGGATTATCTGTCGAAGATCGCCCGGCATTCTGGAACAATGCACTTCATGAAGTAATCTCGATCAAATTTCCCTCAGTGTCAGCAATCACGGCTTCGTAGTACCCATCGCCTGAGAGTCGCGGCGCGCTCACGATTCGAACTCCTGCCGCTTTCATTTCTTTTATCAGACGATCCACTGCCGCGCGCGATCCTACTGAGATGGCAAGATGCGCCGGTCGCGAATCTTCTCCCGGCGATCTCATCAGCTCAATACGTGGGCCGGTTCCGAGCGAAAGGAAATACGATTTAAAATCGCGCTTCCCACTTGAATACATCGGGCCAGTTGTAGCTTTGAACCAGCGTTCGTAGAACGCGCGGGCGCGCTCCAGGTCGTCAACCCAGGCGGCGGAATGCTCGATGCGGGCAACGGGATCTCGCGCTTTCATCCAGCAGCCTCAGCTTTACCAGTTCCCGACAAAGCGAAGCAGGATTGGTAAACAGAACGCCGTGCATGCCCAGAGCGGTTGCCGCCTCTACGTTCTTCTCTAGGTCGTCGACGTAAACGGCGTCAGCTGGGTCGATGCCGTGAGTCTTGAAAAAAAGATTAAAGATATGAGGATCAGGCTTGAGCAAACGCACTTCACCAGAAAGTACTATCCCTTGAAACCAATGCAGGAATTCGAATCGCTTCAGAACGATGGGAAAAGTTTCCGCCGACCAGTTGCTGAGTGCATACAGAGGAACTCTATTTGCCCGAAGT
>JBAWBG010000161.1:0-8740 GCA_049589695.1 Candidatus Sulfotelmatobacter sp.
TAATTGGATCGTGCTCATTTCAGGTTCTCGTGAGAACTCCTTGAATTGGCCGTGGCATTGCAGAAGGTGCAGGGATCCTTCGACTGCGGTTGATCTTAGCGCCGAGCGCGAAGATCAATCCTCGCTCAGGATGACAATGCTGGAGTGAGTGTCTCATCAGTACCAGCCGATCGGCTGCTCGTTCAGATTAATGTAGACCTGTTTGGTTTCGAGATATTCTTCGATGCCCCAGGGGCCGAGTTCGCGGCCGAAGCCGGATTGTTTGTAGCCGCCCCACGGGGCTTCGACATACGTTGGCTGCATGTGATTCACCCAGACGATGCCTGCGCGCAGAGCTTTGACGGCCCGCATCGCTCTGAAAATATCGCGCGTCCAAACGGCGGCAGCTAACCCGTAGGGCGAATCGTTCGCGATCTTGAGTGCATCTTTTTCGTCGTCGAACGGAATGACGGCGGCGACCGGACCGAAGATTTCTTCGCGGGCGATGCGGTCTGAGTTCGAGACGTCCGAAAAAATTGTTGGCTGGACGTAATAGCCTTTGCCAATTTTTTCGGGACGTCCTCCGCCGGAAGTGAGCTTAGCTTCTTTCTTTCCGATTTCGATGTACGAGTTGACGCGGTCGTATTGTTCCTTGCTGACGAGCGGGCCCATCTTGGTTTCGCGGTCGAGCGGCGGACCGAGCTTGATCTTTTTTGCTTTCTCGGTCATGGCTTCAACGAAATTCTTGTAGATGGATTTCTGTACCAGGATGCGGCTGCCGGCGGAACAGACTTCGCCTTGATTGATGAAGACGCCGAAGAGAGCGCCGTCGATAGCAGCTTCGAAATCGGCATCGGCGAAAAAGATGTTGGGTGATTTGCCGCCGAGTTCGAGCGTAACTCTCTTCACTGTGTCGGCAGCCTGTTTGACGATGATCTTGCCGACGGGGGCGCTCCCGGTGAAGGCAATTTTATTTACGTCGGGATGCTGGACCAATGGAGCGCCGCAGGTTTCACCGAAGCCCGTCACAATATTGACTACTCCCGGCGGAAGTCCGCAGTCTTCAAAATATTTTGCGAACTCGAGTGCAGTGAGCGGAGTTTGCTCGGCGGGCTTGAGCACGCAGGTGCAGCCGGCGGCGATGGCGGGCGCGAGTTTCCAAGCGGCCATGAGGAGTGGATAGTTCCAGGGAATGATTTGTCCGGCAACGCCGACTGGCTCTTTAAGCGACAGTGACATTGCGTTGTCGGGAACTGGATTCACGTAGCCGACAACTTTGGTGGCGAGTCCGCCGTAGTACTCGAAGCAGGTGGCGGCGTCGTTGATGTCGAATTCGGCTTCGACGATGGGCTTGCCGGTGTTGCGGCATTCCAGCTCTGCGAGTGCGGGTAGATTGGCGCGAATTTTTTCCGAAAGTCGGAAGAGGACGCGGCCGCGTTCCTGCGCGGTTGAGGTTGACCAAGGACCATCTTCGAATGCGGTTTTCGCGGCGGCTACGGCACGGTTTACATCTTCGGCGCCAGCTTCAGGGACTTGGGCGATTATTTCTTCGGTGGAGGGATCGTAAACCGGAAACGTCTTCGCGGATTTGCTGGCGACCCATTCGCCGTTTATATACATCTGGTAGGAGCGAACTTCTGTGGTGACTCCGCCGGGCATTTGTTTCGACCTCCTGATTACCTCAGCGGCTAAAGCCGCCTTCGTTGCATTTCTTTTCGCAGCCCTGAAGCGCTGCGCCACCCAAAAGAAAATCCATCAGAAATCCACGGGCGCGACTAAAGTTGCATCTATGTTCTGCGGCGCTTTGTGGCGACCGTAGACGTAGAAAAAGAATGCGGCGAGGCCGATGAAGAACAGCGTGCCGCCGAACATCCATAATTCGTAAGACCACAGCGAAGTGATCTGCTGCGCCGGAAAAAATACCAGCGCGATGCCCAGCGCAGTGGTCAACAGGCCGCTGGTGCCCGCGAGGAACATCGTGGCGCGGCCGTACTGGCCTTGAGGCACGGATTCTTTCCAGGCAAATCGAAGGAGCGCGCCAAACATATAAAGGAATGGAACCAGCTGAAGAACGACAGCCAAGGAAAGAAGTTTCTGAAACACTTCGCCCGCGCCGGCCGGGCTGAGATATAACCGCGGCAGCAATCCAAAGGCTCCCATTAATTTGTCCCAGAACCACCAGCCATAAAAATTGCCGAGCACCAAAAGCGCCGAGACAATTCCCTGCACGATTAAGGCGGCATAAGGAGTGGCATAGCGGGAATGGATTTTGCCGAGCCATGACGGCATGTAGGAATCGAGGCCGGCTACGAAGGGAATGCGGGCGGAGCCGCCCATCCATGCGGAACCAATGCCGGCAATGGAGAGACTGAGCATCAGCGCGAAGGGAATGACGATCCACCCGAGGCCGATGCTGCCAGCCATGTGACTGACGGCTTGAACGATGCCCTGAAGCACGTTGACGTTTTTGCCTACGGCGATGAGTAGAGTGAGCGTCGCACCGACGTAGAGAACGCCTGAGATAATCCCGCCCCAGGCCACAGCACCGGGCAAGGTGCGGCGTGGGTCTTGAATCTCGTCTCCCATAACAGAGGCGAGTTCGAGTCCAACCAGGCCGAAGCAGATTACGCCGAAAGAATTCAGGACGAAGCGCGGGTCCGCGGGAATTTTGAAATCCGCGGTGGTGGTGGTAGTGCCGAAACGCGACCAGATCACGATGCCGAGTCCGATCAGGACCGCGGCGGCGATGAAAGTTCCAATCGCACCTAAATTATTGATCCACTTGCCGACGCCGAGGCCGACGATATTCAGAAGAGTAAGAAGAGCAAGCAGGATGAGCGAAGTGGTAGAGGCGAAGACTTTGTTATCGGCAAGTCCGAGGTGAGTAGGACCTAGCACATAAACTGAGACGCCGACGAAGTAGAGCATGACGGTCGGCACATACAGCATGTTATTGGTCCAGTAGCACCAGCCGGAGAGAAATCCGTGGAAGTCGCCGAAGACTTCTTTAGCCCAGAGATAAACTCCGCCTTCGCCGGGATAGCGGTGCGCGAGTTCGATGACGGCGATGCCTTGCGGCCAAAAGAAAAGAAGAAGAGAGATGATCCAGAGCCAGATTGTGACGCCGCCGTTGGCCGCGATGGAGGGGACGACGTTTAGGTTGAATACCGCGACGACGAAAAGGAGGACGAGATCGCGGCGTCCGAGGGCGCGGATCAGGTGGGTCTGAGTGGCGGGTTGGGTGATGGTGGACAATTTCGTTTCGGCTGCGGAACAGCAGGTTCCCTTCGACTTCGCTCAGGGCAAGCTCTCACCGGGCTTTGGGCCCGGTTCGGAATGACAGAACTTTTATAGCTGCATGGCAGGGCGGACGAAGGCGTCCGCCCCTCCACGATCTAGTGCGCGACCGCAACTGGCGCTTCGCGTTCTTGCTGAGCTTTCGCTAACGATTCCGCGACGTCGTCGAACGCAGATAGATGCTTGTCTATGTCTGCTTCGGTGTGCTGAACGGAAATCGTCCACTGCTCGTCCCACCAATAAGGTTGCGCCAGGACCCCGCGATTGACCATTGCGAACCAATAGTGGCGCCAGAGGTCAATATCGACCGTGGTCCAGTCCCGATAGTTGCGGATTTCCTTCGGGTAGAACATCAGAGCGCCATTCGCACCCGCCTGCGCGATGTAGGCTTGCAGCCCGACCTTCGCGATCGTTTTACGATATCCGTCGGCAAGCTTTTTGCCGAGTTTGTCGACGTGAGCGTAATTATCGCGAGTAAGTACTTCGCGGAAGGTCGCGATTCCCGCGGCCATCGAAACCGGATTAGTGTTGTAGGTGCCCCCGTGGAAGACTTTGTGTTGCGAGATCAAATCCATCACGGACTTGCTGGCGCCGAACGCGGCTAGCGGGAAACCTCCGCCGATCGATTTAGCGAGGCAGATCATATCCGGTTTTACGTTGAAGTATTCACTCGCGCCGCCCCAGCCGAGTTTGGCTCCGGTTTTTACTTCGTCGAAGATCAGGAGCGCGCCGTATTTCGTGGCAAGGTCGCGAAGGCCCTTCAGGAAGCCGGGCTGCGGGATGCACAGTCCAACGTTCATGAGAATGGGTTCTAGAATGATCGCGGCAATTTCGCCGGGATTTTCTTTGAAGCGGCGCTCGACGGTGCCGAGATCGTTGAAGGTAGCAATCTTAACGTTCGCGATTGCGGATTTCGGCACACCCAATCCGCCAGTAACGGCCGTGGGGTTATCGACGTCGCCGAACTCCGGCGCGTGCGGTTTTACGCTGACGAGAGCGGAATCATGCAGGCCATGGTAGGCACCTTCAAATTTAATAATCTTGTCGCGGCCGGTAGCAGCGCGCGCCAGACGAATCGCGTGCATGGTTGCTTCCGTGCCGCTGTTGCCGAAGCGAACCATCTCAACCGGAAAGCGGTTGCAGATTTCCTCGGCAAGTTCCCATTCCATGTCATGAGGCATGCCGTACATGGTGCCGGTGGAGAGACATTTTTCGACAGCTTTCATCACGGCGGGATGACAGTGTCCGGCCATGAGCGCGCCGAAAGTTAGGTTGTGATCGATGTACTCGTTGCCGTCGAGGTCGCGGAATTTGCTGCCGCTGGCTTCCTTCACAAAGATGGGCCAGGGATCGTAATGGCGATAATTGCTGGCCACGCCGAGCGGGATTCGCTTGAGATTTTTTTTATGTGCTTCGGCTGATTTAGGTGTGCGGCGCTCGAACGTGTCGAGTTCCTTCTGTAATTCGGGATACATCAGACTGCTCCAGGATAGCTCAAGCCAGCGATTTCTTGATAAAGACGCGGGCCATTAGGATGCCGGGACGGGCGGGCCGTCCCGGGGCTTAGCTTAACCATCTTACTCTCCCAGACTAGAAGTAGAACTTTAGAGCAAACTGCATCAGGCGGGGATCTTTGACCTGAGTGACCTGGCCAAACTGCGCGCCGTCGGTGCTATCGCCGTCCGGGTTATAGAACTGGGTGTGGTTGAAGACATTGAACGTTTCTGCGCGAAATTCCATGTGCGTATGCTCATTGAAGGGAATGAGTTTCACCAGAGCAAAATCGGTTTCGCTGATTCCCGGTCCACAGCAGATGGTGCGGGGCGCGCTGCCCACATAGCCAAAGACTCCGGCCTCAGTGAAAATCGAAGTTTGACTGGCAGGGGTATTAAAATAATAGTTTCCGTTGCTTTGCGGCCTTTGCCACTTAAAGGGGGCGACCTGATTGGGTTCGCCCGGCAGTTCGAAGTCGAAACTGTTCATCAGCTCGTTGTCGGATTCCGACGTAATGCGGATGGGAAATCCGGTTTGGTAGGTGGTTATGCCGGAGACGGCCCAGTCATCGAGCAGTCTCCCGGCAACGCCGCTGTATTTTCTTACCGGCAGATTCCAGAGATAACTAACGACGAAGCGATGACGCGCGTCGAAGAGCGAGAGCGAACGGTTGTCGGCGCCGGGAAGAGGGTTGAGAATGCCTTCGAAGCTGGATGCCTCGTCAATCGACTTGCTATAGGTGTAGGCGGCGGTGAACTGCAAGCCGTGGGCAAACCGCTTATCGAGGGAGATCTGCATCGAGTTGTAGCCAGAATTGGCAATTGTGTCCTGGGCAAAGATGCTGCTGAACACGGGAACTCCGTTGACAGGACAGCCAGTGCCGGATAAAGGATCGCATTGCGGGGACGAGTAGGGGCGCAAACCTACCAGGGTGATGCCGTTGGGACCGATCGTTGTATTGGCCGGGATTACGGAGTTGTTCTGAGCGTAAGGCAGGTGCAGAGGAACGGGCAGGGTTGTGCCCCCGGGAATAAAGAAAGGACTGTCTTCGGTAAATTGGCCGCACGTGCCCGCACCAAGAATCGAATTGAGGTCGAGGCAGGTCTGCGGGTTTGAGTAATTGACATCATGAGTGGCCAGCAGCCGATGCCCCTGGGTGCCCACGTAGCTGATTTCCAGCTTCATGTCCCTGGTTAGCTGTCGCTCGACGGTGAAATTGTACTGAGCGGAATACTGCGTCCGCATGTGCGGCTGAAAATCGCCAAAGAGAAGGATGGGCTCGAATGTCGCCCAATCCACCTGACTTCCTCGCGGCGGGTTAAGGACTCCGTTAAACGGATTCAGATACGTAGTGGCGCCGTCTTGGCCCAAGAAGGGCTGGTTAAACTGCGTCTCATAGACAAAGGTGCTTCCGCCGAAGGGAGGCTCAGCGCCGAATTGTTCCAAGACAAGCTGCTCGACCGGGTTATAGAAGAGGCCCCAACCTGCGCGGATGCTGGTCTTGCTGGAGTTGCCGGGACTCCAGGCAATGCCGATGCGGGGGGCAAACGCCTTGTAATAGGTCTGGGTCATGCCGGGTGGAATGCCAGCGTCGCCGGGAACGACTAAGCCGGTCGCATTCTGCGAACCGCAATCGGTGTTGGGACCTCCGCAAGGGTATACGGTAGAGTTTTGGCCAGGGCGGAAAGTCTGGACATGCTGGGCGGTATCCGCCAGAGGGGTGGTCAACTCCCATCGCAGGCCGTAGTTCAACGTGAGATTTGGTTTTATCTTCCAGCTATCCTGCGCGAACAGATAGAGGCCAGTGTTGCGGACGTATTCGACTTGCCCCGAACCTTGTCCGAATTGATCGGGAAGGCCCAACAGAAAATTGGGGTACAGGTTGGCTGCGCCGACATCGTTCGGGCCTCCGCCGTAGTAGTCGAAGGTCCCGTTCACGTTGTAGTAGAGAAACTGGTTGAACTGCTGACGACGAACATCCACGCCGAACTTGAAGGTGTGGTTGCCTGAGACCTTCGTCAGGTTGTCCGCCCACTGAAAAGAATTCCCGGTTTGCGGAAGCTCGCCTTCGGAATCGTTGCCGAGGGAGAATCCTCCCGCAACGGAGATGGAGGGAAGGCCCTCGCGGCTGGCGCCAAGGAAGGGATGGATGCCGTAGAGGTTACTTGCAACATCGCCATAAAAACAAGGCGGGGCTCCGGTCACGCTGGTAAGCCAGCTGGGTGCGGGCGGGCAGGAGTTTTGCACCAGTTCGGTATTTTCCGGGTGCTGAAACGTCTGTTGAGCCTCGCGGTTGTAGTTGAAACGCGCCTCATTCACCATGTTGTTGCTGATCGTCCAGGTATGGGAAACATTCCACTGCTGGATGCGCTGGGCGATAATGCTGCCAAAGCCTGGGACATCGGCTCCAGTCAGTTCAAAGTTTGCAAAGGGCTGCACTATGCGCTCATCATCGAAATAGTAATAAATGCTCAGGTTCTGTTTGTCATTGATCCTGTGGTCGACCTTGACGGTTAACTGGTCTCCTCGCGTCGGCTCGGTCGGAACGGTCGTGATCAAATTACCGCCGTTGGGCGCCTGCGGAACAAACTGCAAAAGATCAACCGCGGTGGGATCCATGCAGGCGAGCGGGATCTGACTGTTTGGGAAAATCGTCGCATAGGCTGCGCCGTCTGAAATCGCTCCGCCGCCGATAGCGGTTGTGGCCGCCTGGCAGCCGGGTCGGCTGCTCAGAATCGAGGAGTTCGTCAGCGTCCCGGCAAATGGCGAGGCGTTTCCGCCAGTAACGGGATTCACATCCGAGAAGTCGGCAACGATCTGCCCGTTCACCAGGTTGGTAGGCGATGGAGTTTCCCGAGAACTGGGCACAGTGACGGCAGGAGAAAGGATGCCCTGGCGGATGCGGCGACCTTCGTAGGAAGCAAAGAAAAATGTTCGATCCTTCTTGATGGGTCCGCCAAAAGTCCCGCCGAACTGATTCTGATTAAACTGAGGCTTTTCGCAAGGAAGACCTTCAGCACCGGTAAAGCAGTATTGATTGGCATTGAGCACCTTGTTGCGGAAAAACTCGTAGGTACTGCCATGCCACTGATTGGTGCCTGATTTTGTGACTACATTGATGACCGAGCCGGAGTTGCGGCCATATTCCGCGTCGAACGTGTTGGTGAGAACACGGAACTCCTGAATGCTGTCAGGCGAGGGTTGAACCGTGGGAAGGTTGACGAAGAGATCATTGGCATCGCCGCCATTGACGCTGAAATTGTTGGCGCGTCCGCGGCCACCGTTCACCGAGACTGCGCCGGGGCTGTCACTTCCATAAATGAGCGAGTTGCTGGAGCCGGTAGTGGACATTACGCCGGGCTGCAACTGCAGAAGCTGGTAGGTATCGCGCGAGTTGAGCGGCAAATTCGAGACCTCCCGCGAGCCCATGATCGCGCCGAGCTGGGTGCTCGTGGTATCGACCAGCGGCGCTTCCGAGGTGACATCGACGACTTCCTGCGCCCGGCCGATCTGCATCACCATATTGAGGGTGACGACCTGATTGAGATCGACGGAGACGCCATGGCGAAGGTCCTTCTTAAAGCCCGTCAACTCGAAGCTGAGGGAGTAAACGCCAACGGGAACTTCGGGGAATGAATAGTCCCCGCTATCGTTGCTGTCGGTATCGCGGCTCACGCCGGTCGCTTCATTCGTGGCGACCACTTTCACATGCGCCAGAACAGCGCCGCTGGGATCCGCAATCCGTCCTAGGATTCGTCCGCCGGTGCCTTGAGCGGGAAGCGTTGTGGGGAGCAGTAGAAGGGTCGTCACGGCAAGACAAACGGCGGTCCATCGGGCGCGGAGAGACGGCATGGAACCTCCAGAAATCTTTAAGGAGAAGTTTTTTTGTTGAAAGCTTCAGCTTGTGTGCAGCCACAACCTTGCTATAATCCCGCAAGGTTAGAGAAGAGGTACGCGTACTGTCAAGGAG
>JBAWBG010000162.1:0-1644 GCA_049589695.1 Candidatus Sulfotelmatobacter sp.
CTCTGGTATCGTCCATTCTATCCGCAATCCGGGGCCGGAGCGGCTGGTGGTGATGGCGGTCCTGGGGCCGCCCCCCCGCGAAGTTCATTGATCCGCACAGATTTGAAACCGGCGTCGCCAACCGCGAGACGGCCCCGTGTGTTCGGGATCAAATGGGACATTCCAGGCCGATTCGCTGAGAGCCGTGTTCTTGTTAGCAAAATTGGAAGGAAAAGCCGCTCAGAATCCGTGCAACTAATGGATGTGCGGCTCGACACATAGGTAACAGAACGTACCGGAGACATGGGTTACACTTTTTCCCCTGGAAGGGGGCAGGAGTGGGATGCCATGGAAGGAAAGTTCTGTTATGGACGAACGCATACGATTCGTGATTCGGCTGAAAGACGGGGAGAGCATGACCGCGCTGTGCCGCGAGTTTCAGATCTCCCGCAAAACCGGCTATAAGATCTTCGAACGTTATGAGGAATGCGGACTGGAGGGGCTCACGGATCGTGCCAGGCGCCCCCACCGATATGCAA
The DNA here is from genome assembly GCA_049589695.1 of Candidatus Sulfotelmatobacter sp. Taxonomy (GTDB): domain Bacteria; phylum Acidobacteriota; class Terriglobia; order Terriglobales; family Acidobacteriaceae; genus Sulfotelmatobacter. The sequence goes on from JBAWBG010000162.1 coordinate 519, forward strand.
ACCAGCTGCCCGAGCAGCTCGAAGCGGCCATCGTCGCCGCCAAGCGCGAGAAACCCAACTGGGGCGCCCGCAAGATCCGGGAGCGCCTCCTTCGACGACTGCCCTCGGAAGTGAAAGGTGCCAGCCCGCAGCACTATTCATGCCATCCTGGATCGCCATGGACTGGTCGCGCGCACCAGACGCTCCCGCACCCGAACGGAAGGCACACCGCTGTCAGAGGGCGCCAGCCCGAATGCCCTGTGGTGTGCCGACTATAAGGGCGAGTTCATGCTCTCCGATCGGCGCTACTGTTATCCGCTCACCGTCACCGATCATGCTTCGCGCTATCTGCTGCTGTGCGAAGCCATGGAATCGAATGCCTAAAAGACTGCATTTACGGCCTTTGAGCGTCTTTTCAAGGAAAGGGGTTTACCCCAGGCGATCCGTTCCGACAACGGCGTTCCTTTCGCTTCTCCCAACGGGTTGTTCAACCTCTCCAGGCTCTCAGTTTGGTGGCTGCGCTTAGGCATCTCGATCGAACGCATTAAGCCTGGTCATCCCCAGCAGAACGGCCGGCATGAGCGCATGCATCTGACCTTGAAGAAGGAAGCCACGCGCCCTGCCGGCGCCAATCTGCTGCAGCAGCAAGCCAAGTTCGACGCCTTCCTCGAGGAGTTCAACCACGAACGGCCCCACGAAGCGCTCGACATGAAATGTCCGGGCGAGCTCTATTCTCCTTCCTGCCGCCCCTACCAGGGCATTCAGGAACTTCACTACCCGTTTCATGACAAGACGGTCGTCGTCACCAACTGCGGCCGGCTGTGTCTGTATCGCAAAAAGATCAACTTAAGCACCTGCCTGGCCGGCCAAGCGGTCGGCATCAAGGAAGTCGACGATGGCATCTGGCTCGTCAGCTTCATGCATTACGATCTTGGTTATATCGATCTGGAGGAAAAAACTCTGCAGCCCCTCAACAACCCCTTCCGGCCAAAAGTGTTACCTATGTCTTAGGTACAAACTGTTACCTATGTCTCCGGGCCGGACACCGCGTCGAGTGGAGCTGGCGGAGGGATTTGAACCCCCGACCCTCTGATTACAAATCAGATGCTCTACCAACTGAGCTACGCCAGCGCTCCGGGACGAAGTC
>JBAWBG010000163.1:0-9647 GCA_049589695.1 Candidatus Sulfotelmatobacter sp.
CGCCATACCAGCTCGATGGCGCCGATCCATGGGTATAGTATTGGTTGAGAGTTGCGGTGGATCCATTCAAGGTAATCGATTTGTATAACAATTGATTATCGGAAGTGCGCTCCACCTGAATGGTTAGGTGATTCCAGGCATTATTCTTCGGATAGCAGGAGACGCCTGTGGAAACCCAGTGTTGACTGACGTTATCCCAGACGTCCCATTCGTTTCCGCCTCCCACTCGGCACTCGTGTCCCCAGATGAAACCCATGCTGTCGAAGAACTGATTGATATCGAACTCCAGCGCTTGCGCCAGCCCCAAATTGCTTCCCCAGAAATAAACATCGTAGGTGAAGTCGTGCAGCGTCGGAACCAGGGCGTGCTTGGTGTCGGGTAGTCCTTGCGAAGAAAATGGGCCGATGAGGTGATTGTTCCAGAGTCCATCGCCATACGCTTTGCTTCCAGCCAGATACATCTGAGTGGACTCTCCGGTCATCGAAGGATTCTTAATCCCCTGTGACATCGAGAATATGATGTTGTCACAGGGTGAAGGGGAACAGTCGACAAATGTGGGAGCTCTCTGTCCATATTGCCCCCAGCCTCCGCTATGCTGCAGGTTCGAGAACACTTTGCCTCCGCCTCCGCCGCCCGCTCCGACCGTGATGGTAACGGGAGTGGTGGTTGCTCCGCCGCAGCCGTCCCACTCTTCCACCACAGCTTTATAAGTTCCGGCACTCAGAGCCAAGCTGTGGTTCAATTTGTTTCCGTTCTCGACGTACGCCAATTGGTAAGGAGCAGTGTAGATGCCGACCGCGGAAACGCCCTTCGAGCAAGTAGTGCTCGCAGTCGCGGAAAAATTAACCGGTGAGCTCACCGTGCTGTTGTTGGCAGGCGAACTCACTGAGACGCCAGAGGATTTCTCACTGACGGTAACGGTAATCGGGGTGGTTGACGCCCCGCCGCAGTAGTCCCACGATTCAACCACAGTTTTATAAGTTGACGGACTCAAGCTGAGGCTTGTGTTCAGACTGGATCCGTTCACCACGTAAGCCAAAACCCCCGGGGCGGTATAGATTCCCATGGAAGCGACCCCTTTTGAACACGAGGTCGTAGCCGAAGCAACAAAATGCACGGACCCTGCTATAGTTGCGCCGTTAGCGGGAGCGTCCACGTTTACGCCTGCGAATGCCGCAGGCACGCAAATAACAAGCAGGCACACCAATCCTGAGAGAGACTTCTGCATGTAGTAGACTCCAATTTATTTATTGGCTTTCGATCGAGCAGAACTGCACGTACACCCTTTGCGCGCGAGCGGGCACGTCGTGGGACCGAGCCGAAATGGCGTGACTTCTGAAGCAGTCAGGAATATCGAGTCCAAGAAAGCACTCAATATCTTCCCGGCTGCGCTTCAAAATGCAATTTTTGTTAAGTCAAAATTGAGAGGAAAATACCAGAAACCCCGTATTCCCACCAAGGAAAATGTGTGATTACAGGTAATCAGAAGTTCATGCCCTTCCAGTTTCGGGAAAGGGATTGGAGGGATTTTCGTCCGATCACTCGAAATTAAAATAGCGGATCGATTGTGCCAGGCGAAAACAAAATCCTCGTCTCCAAATATTGCCGCGCAGAAGTGTTTGACTTTACACGATCACAGGGCAATGGCGCTCGTTTGAAGGATTTCTATTTCGCAACGCTGGTGTAGCCAAAGATCGCCTTCAACTCAAGGAATTCTTCCAAGCCGCTCTCGCCCCACTCCCGGCCATTACCCGACTGTTTGTAGCCGCCAAAACAACCGGCGAAATCGACTCTGGCCCCGTTGATGTGAACATTACCGGAACGAATTCGCTTGGCGACCCGGCGCGCTCGCTCAATATCTCCTCCGGTGACAAAACCTGACAGTCCGTAGGCAGAATCATTCGCGATTCGAACGGCATCCTCTTCGTCTTCGTAGGGGATGATACAAAGAACTGGCCCGAAGATTTCCTCGCTCGCGATAGTCATGTCATTGCTTACGTCGGAGAAGACGGTTGGTTTCGCGAAATAGCCCTTGCTGAGACCCTCCGGACGGCCTAATCCTCCTGCGATCAACGTTGCCCCCTCGGAAATCCCATGGCTGATCAGGCGCTGCACTTTCTCGAACTGCATCTTGTTCGAAAGCGGGCCTATGCCAGTGCTTTCCGAAAGCGGATCGCCAACTTTAGTCGACTCGGCAGCCGCCTTTGCTGTCGCCGCAGCCTCAGCCATTTTAGAGCGAGGAACGAGCATCCGGGTGGGCGCGTTACAAGATTGCCCCGTGTTGCGAAAGCATTCCTGAACGCCCTGCTTAACCGCTTTTTCGAAGTCAGCGTCATCCAGAACGATGTTGGCGGATTTGCCGCCGAGCTCCTGAGTAACCCGCTTCACAGTGGGAGCCGCAGCTACGGCCACTGACACTCCAGCTCGTGTGGACCCGGTAAAAGAAACCATGGCGACATCTGGATGCGATGAGATTGCGGCGCCCACGGTAGGCCCATCTCCATTTACCATATTGAAGACACCGTGAGGGACGCCGGCCTCATCGAGGATTTGGGTGAACAAGTAGGCGGATAGAGGCGCAATTTCACTGGGCTTAAGAACCATGGTGCATCCCGCCGCCAATGCGGGTGCGACCTTGGTGACGATCTGGTTCATCGGCCAATTCCATGGGGTGATGAGCCCGCAGACTCCAACCGGCTCTTTTCGCATCAACGTCGAACCTTTGAGTTCTTCGAACTTGAAGTGTTCCAGTACCTTCACGATCTCGAGTAAATGGGCGAGGCCAGCCGGGGCCTGCGCTTTTCGGGATAGTGAGACAGGGGCACCGATCTCCTCAGAAATGGCTTGCGCCACCTGCTCCATCTTGGATTGATAGACGGCAATGATCCGGCGAAGAATCGCCAATCGGTCATCCGTACTCGTTTCTGAATAGGAGTCGAAAGCGCGTTTGGCCGCCGCCACTGCCCGGTCAACATCCGCCGCGCTACCCAACGAGATAGTTGCAACTGGCTCCTCGTTGGCGGGATTAATAACTGTGAAGCCGCGGACTACAGCCGGATCGACCCACTTGCCGTCGATATAGAACTGGCGAAAGTTTTTCATCGGTTTTTAGATACTGCTCAATTTGGATTTCTCGGCGATGAGCTAGCTGAAATTGTATAAGAAGATCGTTGCCGAAACTGTAGCCGAGCATCCGGCTAGCCTGGAGATTTGGTTTGGCACTGACGTCATTCAAAGGCGAAGCGGTGCATTGCCGCCGGTGCGGCGAGATGGAATACTGTCATTCCACTCTGCCTTGGCGGTTACCCTCGTAACTTTAGCTCCGGTTACTCCTTGCTTACCTTTAAGCTGGCATGAATTTCACATCCTTATTAGTGTCTTCGGACGAACGCGCCCTCCGCGTTCTTAGCCATGTCCTGAGCGAATTGGAAATCGATGTCGAGCACTGCCCGGACCATGTGAGCGCAACGAAAAAGCTGGCACAGCATAGCTTCGAAGCAGTCATCGTGGACTGCAAGGACGAGCACGGATTCGCTCTGCTGGGAAATGTCCGTTCCGGAAAGCAGAACAGCAAATCCATGGCAATAGCCATCATCGAAGCCCGCACCAACCTGCAGACCGCATTCAAACTAGGAGCAAATTTTGTCGTGTTTAAGCCGATCTCGACTGAAAAAGCGAAGTCGAGTTTTCGAGCCGCCCGAGCTCTTATGAAGCGGGAACGTCGCCGGTCCTTGCGAATGCAGGTGAATATCGCCGCCTATTTCCGATTTCAGAATGGAGAGGGAGAACATGGCTCCATCTCCGGATTGAGCGAGGGAGGGATGTCGGTCCGATTTTCAAGTTCGAATAAGAAGGGGTCTCCGATTGGCTTCTGCTTTGCACTGCCCGATACCACGACAGTGATTGAAGCCAATGGCACGATCGCCTGGCAGGATTCGCGGCGTCATGCCGGCCTTCAGTTTGCTGCGCTTCCCGCTGCCACGGAGGAAAGTTTGAAGGAGTGGTTGCGCCTCCAGAGCGGAGAGAAACGGGATCCGCCGATTCACTGCACTCTAATCTGCCTCAGTGAGGCTGGATGTTTCTTGCGAACCCAATCCGCCTTCCCTGTGCAGACTCGCGTGGAATTGCTCCTCCGTGCCGCAGATTATTCGGTCAAGACTCAAGGGAAAGTACGCTTCATGGATCCAGAACTTGGTATGGGGATCGAGTTCCTGGCGCCGACGGCCCGGCACCGGCATCGCTTGGAAGAGTTCATCCAGCAAACAAGGGCATACCCAGACGCTGTGGCCGAGGTCCTGGTTGAGCCAGAAGGAATCGACTGGGAAAATAGTGTGGCCGATTCGTCATCGGAAATCTCAGGTCCGACAGAGGACGCCCTGAAATCGGATCCACTGCTTGAGCTCTTCTGTAAAGGAGGCACGCTTACCAAAGCAGAATTTCTGGTTGAACTCGGAAGGCACGAGTTGAGCTCTTCTGCAAAAGCCTCGAAACCTGACCTATCCGAATCGATCGCTTATCAGCGTCGAGAGCCGAGATTGTCCGTCTCCCTGCCGGTACAAATGGTCAGTCAAGCTCAACAGGACTCTTCCGAGGCATCCATCGTCGATGTCAGTCATCGTGGGGCACGTCTCGACGGCGCCGCATTTTATCCGAACGTGGGAGAGATCGTTCATCTGGTTTCAGGTGGCGTGGACGCACGCTTTCGGGTTATTTGGGTGGGAGAGAAGGGAACTCCGCAAGAAGGACAGATTGGCTTGCAAAGCCTAACGACTGATAATTAAGTGCCGGTCGCGACTTGGATACGACGTAGGAAATCGAGCCCGCGCAGTCCATCGGGTTGACGCGAGCTGCAAACGAAAAAGTGAACCTCACGAACAAATGTAAATATCTCTTCCTTTGCCTCACACCGAATTCCCTCATCTACTGATAATCTCTGTTAAGGGGAAGTTGTGACCCCTTTTCGACCGATGCGTTTTCGACCTCTCGCAATCGCGTTTCTGACCTTCCTCTCGGCCACGCCTTTGATCCGCGCCCAGGATAATTATGAAATCCAGGTGTATGGGTCCGAACTGGTCGATCCCAGACATACCATGGTTGAACTCCACAGCAATTTCACAATTGATGGTTCCAAAACAATCGTGGATCGGGTTTATCCCACGAATCACGCCGAACATGAAACAGTAGAGACTACTCATGGCTTTACCGACTGGTTCGAGTGCGGTTTTTATATTTTCACTTCCATAACCGAGGGCCAGAGCTGGCAATGGGTTGGGGATCACATTCGGCCGCGTTTCGCCGTCCCAAAGAATTGGCACTGGCCTGTAGGGGTGAGCCTTTCAAACGAGATCGGCTACCAGCGGCGGCAGTATTCCGTGGACACATGGACCTGGGAAATTCGTCCCATCGTGGATCAAAAAGCTGGACGATGGTATTGGTCGTTGAATCCCACGCTAGATCGGTCTTTCCACGGGGAGAGCGTGAATCAAGGCGTTGTCTTTTCGCCCAATTTCAAATTCAGTTACGATTTGACTCCGAAGATCGCAGGTGGTCTGGAATACTACGGTTCAGTCGGTCCAGTTACGGGATTCAATGCGGTCTCACAACAGCAGCACCAGATCTTTCCCGCGATTGATTTAAATATCGCTCCGCAATGGGAGATCAATTTCGGTCTCGGTGTCGGTCTCACCGGCGCGACTGACCACTTGATCGCCAAGATGATTCTGGGCTATCGCTTTAATTTCTGATTGATCGACCACGCAGCCAAGCGCGATTGCTAAATGCTGCAGCGTTAGACATGGGACAGGGATCGATAACTACAAATATTATCTTCGTGGAGGGTTTTCCTCATGCCTAGAAACAACCAGATCGAGACGACCTCAATTCGCGTTGACAAAGTGGCGAACTCAAGACTGCGAGAAGTCGACTTCTCGACACTCGTCTTCGGCAGCGTCTTCAGCGACCACATGTTTACCGCTGAATTCCAGGATGGGCGTTGGAGTGATGGTCTGATTCAACCCTATGGACCGCTGCACGTCGGTCCGAATATCAGCGCGCTGCAGTATGGAATTTCTGTCTTTGAAGGCATGAAGGCGCACAAATCGGCTGATGGGCACGCTCTCCTATTTCGTGCTCGGGAGAACGCGTTGCGGTTGCAGCGTTCTGCAGTTCGGCTCGCCATGCCAGCGGTTCCCGAATCTTTGTTCATGGATGCGGTTCGAGAATTGGTTCGTTTGGATTACGGATGGATTCCTCCGGCCGATAAAGGAGCACTTTATATCCGGCCTGTTTTATTTTCGGTGGACCCATCGCTGCGTGTTAAGCCAGCGGAGCGATATCAGTTCGTCATCTTTACTTCTCCTTTTGGGGCGTATTTTTCGGCGCCCATCGACGTGCTGGTGAGCGAGCGGTATGTGCGAGCATTTCCGGGAGGAACCGGCGACATCAAACCGGCCGGAAACTATGCTGCCGCTCTTCTAGCCGACCAGGAAGCACGCGATGCAGGCTGCAATGCGGTAATGTGGCTCGACGCTCAGGAACGCCGGTACGTAGAAGAATGCGGGGTTATGAATGTGTTCTTTGTTCTTGGCGAAGATATCGTGACCCCGCCGCTAAGTGGAACGATCCTACCCGGCATCACTCGCAATAGTGTGATTATTCTTCTTCGGGATCTAGGATATCGAGTAAGAGAAGATCGTATTTCCGTTGAGGAACTGCAAAGCTGCTATGACCGCGGCGAACTTCGCGAGTGTTTTGGAACCGGAACGGCGGCCACGGTTTCTCACGTCAGGCGCATTCGATACCAGGATCGCATAATGGAAATGCCCCCGTTTGAAAAACGAAAAGTGGGAGCTGCGGTACGCGATAAACTGCTCGCCGTGATGACGGGCCGGGAATCGGACCCGCATGGTTGGGTCGAGAGCATTTGATCGAGCCGGATAAGTCTTCACAAAAACAAATATGCGAACGGGAGCCAACGTGATGCATTACTTTCTGTTTTACGAAGTTGGCGAGGATTATGTTTCCAGGCGCGCAGAATTTCGGGATGCGCATCTCGAAAAGGCTTGGGCTTCGAGTGCGCGCGGCGAACTTGTGTTGGGCGGCGCCCTGGCGAATCCACCGAACGGCGCGGTTTTGCTTTTCAAAGGCGATTCACCCACTGTAGCGGAGAACTTTGCCAAGGCCGATCCTTATGTGACCAACGGGTTGGTAAAGCGCTGGCACGTGCGGGAATGGATGACAGTCGCGGGCGAAGACGCCGCGAATCCTGTTCGGCCCGGAGTCGCAGTTGCTAAGAAGAGATCGAGTGACCCAGCGGTGGCTGGAAGTGCTTCATCGCAGGAAGATGCAAGATTGATCTTGCGAATGTGGAAAGCTCGCTCGACGGTTGAGAAATCGGACCACTATATCCAGCACGCAACCACAAGGGTCTTCCCAGCGCTGGGAACGATCAAAGGACATCGCGGGGCATATCTACTGGAGCGCCCGGTGGACGGCGAGGTTGAGTTTGTCGTGCTAACCCTTTGGGAGTCGATGGAGGCAGTCCGTGAGTTCGCAGGCGCGGAACCGGAGAACGCGGTCGTGGAACCGGAAGCCCGAGCGGTATTGACCTCCTTTGATGAGTCGGCGACGCACTTCGAGATCGTTCGTCGCCCAGGGAAAGATTGAATCTTGATCGGACGAGGATCAGGCCGCGCCCACCGAGATTTCATTTGTGCGGAACGTGAGCATTGCGGTTAAGATGTCAAAGCCACACTTTCCGCGCGAATGATAACTAATTCTTTGAGGACTTTTTGGCGGGGGTTAACGCTTACTCTAATCTTTTGCGGCGTTGTCCTATCGACCGCGAACAGTTCTGAAGGCGCCCCTACCGATGCCAACTCAGGGCAGGGCGAAGGCCTCAAACCCATCCTGCAGTACATTTCTTCCGCCTGGGACACCTTGACGCGATCGATGTCGGAATGCGAGAGCCTTGTCGATCCCAAGATGAAAGTTGCGGCCGTATTGTACTTGCCTGCGGGATTCAGCGAGCCGCCAGCTTTGCAAAAGCTCGCCAAGAATTGCGACGTACGAATTGAACATCTGCCCATCGAGATCCATCATCTCGGTGAGATCGATACCTCCAAGATCCAGCCGCCCGGGTTGCTCTATCTGGAGAACAGGTATGTCGTTCCGGGCGGGCGTTTTAACGAAATGTATGGATGGGATAGTTACTTCATCATCCGAGGATTACTGCGCTCCGGACGAGTGGAGTTGGCGCGGGGTATGGTCGATAACTTCCTTTTCGAAATTGAGCATTACGGCGCCATGCTCAACGCGAACCGCACGTATTACCTGACTCGTTCCCAGCCGCCGTTTCTGAGTTCGATGTTCGTCGATGTTTACGACGCCCTACAAAAATCGGGACGCACGGATCCAACCTGGCTGGCCAAGGCTTATGCTGACTTGGAAAAAGACTATGAGATGTGGAACCGTGATCCTCATCTGGCCGGTGAGACTGGATTATCGCGATATTACGATTTTGGAGAAGGCCCGCCGCCGGAAGCTGCACAGGATGAATCGGGATTTTATCGCAAGGTTTCGTCCTACTTTTTCTTTCATCCCGCACAGGAGGATAGCTATATTGTCGAGAGCCAGTCTGGCGACGAGCCACACTCGGCTGCATGGCCCACGTTCAGTCTGCAAGTGTGCGGCATTTCTTACACGATGGCTCGTGCTGACTGCGATCAGCCCAAAGAGTTCAAATTGAGTTCCGAGTATTACAAAGGTGACCGCTCCATGCGGGAATCGGGCTTCGATGTAAGCTTTCGTTTTGGGCCGTTCGGGGATGCTACGCAACACTATGCGCCCGTCTGTCTGAACAGTTTGCTATACAAAACCGAGAAGGATATGGAGCAGATCAGCCGCTGGCTGGGACATGAAGTCGATGCCGCGAAGTGGAACCAGCGCGCCGAGAAGCGCAAGCAACTCATCACAACCTATCTGTGGGATGATGCGGCGGGATTTTTCTTCGATTACAATCTCGCTACTGGCCAAAGATCGTCCTATCGCTACGCGACCGCTCTCTATCCACTGTGGGCGGGGCTGGCTTCAGCGGAACAGGCGAAACGGGTAGCCAAAAATCTGCCGGCTTTGGAAAAGGCTGGTGGGTTGGCGATGAGCACAGTCGATTCGGGAGCGCAGTGGGATTTGCCTTATGGCTGGGGAAACATCGAGATGCTGGCGGTGGAGGGTCTGCGCCGCTACGGCTACCAGCAGGATGCGGGTCGGATTTCGTATGAATTCCTGTCGATGGTGGCGGAAAATTTTCGCCGCGACGGTTACATCGTCGAAAAATATAATGTGGTTACTCGTTCCTCTGATGCCCACGCGGAACTTGGCTACAAGATGAACGTTGTCGGATTTGGCTGGACCAACGCGGCATTTCTGGAAATGCTGCATGCCCTGCCGAAAGACGCGGCGGATCGGCTGGCGGCGGAGCAAAACCGCCCCTTGTCGCCAGCGACGCAGTGACGCGAAAGCTACGGATGCGAAGCTTGCCGGGTTTGTAGCTGCTCAGCTAATGTCAGTTCGCTCTCAGCTTCTTCTTTTTTCCCCATATCGCGATAGGCCTGCCCCAGCAAATGGTGAGTCGTGGGATTGTTCGGGTC
>JBAWBG010000164.1:0-8853 GCA_049589695.1 Candidatus Sulfotelmatobacter sp.
ATGTAGGGCGGGCGCCCTCGCCCGCCGAACCCGGCAAAGAAAAAGAAGACGAACGCCTCGCACTCGACTGGAAAACTCTCGAATACCGTCCTCGCCAAAAGCCAAAATTCGCCGCGCTCGACATGGCCAAAAACATCGAAGACACCGGCGCGCGTCTGCGCATGTTGCTCGGCCTCGAAGGCACTCCGCAGAAGGCCGATAAAGCCGGATCCTTCCTCTGGTCGTCTCTGTCCGAGCTGTGGACCTACTCCGCCAACCGCGTTCCCGAAATCTCCGATTCCATCGTCGAGATCGACCGCGCCATGCGCCTCGGCTTCAACTGGGAACTCGGCCCCTTCGAACTCTGGGATGCCGCCGGCGTCGAACCCACCGTCGCGCGCATGAAGAAAGAAGGCAAGCCAATCGCGGCGAATGTCGAAAAGCTTCTCACCGCTGGTCACAAAGGCTGGTATATCGACGACGCCGACGTCCCCTCCGGCCGCAAATTCTGGGATCTGAAAGCCGATCGCTGGCAGCCCGTCCAAGTTCCCGCCGGTGTCTGGTCCGTCACCGTCGCGAAAAAATCGAATGGCGTCGTAAAGAAAAATTCCGGCGCCTCCCTAGTCGACCTCGGCGATGGCGTCGCCTGCATCGAGTTCCACAGCAAAATGAACTCACTCGGTGCCGACATCGTTAGCTTAATTCTGCAAACTCTTAAACCCGGTGGCCCCGGCGACAACTTCGACGGCTTCGTAATCATCAACGACGCCACAAATTTCTCCGTCGGCGCCAACCTCATGCTGTTGCTCATGAGCGTGCAGGAAGAAGAATGGGACGACGTCGACCTTGCCATCCGCCAGTTCCAGGGCATGACGCAGGCCATTAAGTTCTCGCCGAAACCAGTTGTGTCCGCGCCTTTCGGCCTTTGCCTTGGCGGCGGAACAGAAATCTCACTGCATGCCGCTGCCCGCCAACCGCATGCGGAACTCTACACCGGCCTCGTTGAAGTCGGCGTCGGCCTGCTCCCCGGCGGCGGAGGCTGCAAAGAAATGCTGCTGCGCGCCGTCGATGGGGCGACTGCAGCCCGCGGCAGCAAAGGTTCCCCCGAAGCTCTCGCCGGATCCATCGAAATGCTCGAAGCCATGAAGCGCGCTTTCGAAACCATCGCCACCGCCAAAGTTGCCACCTCCGCGCACGAAGCCCGCGCTTTTGGTTTTCTCTCGGACAACGACCGCATTACCATGAACCGCGAGCGCGTTCTCTCCGACGCGAAATCCCGCGCGCTGGAACTTGTCGGCTCGGGATACGAGCCGCCCATTCCACGCACCGACATCCCCGCTCCCGGTGAAAATCTTTTAGCTACGCTCAAAATGGGCGTGCACATGATGCGGCAAGCCGACTACATCACAGACCACGAAGTAAAACTCGGCGGCAAAATCGCCGAAGTCCTCTGCGGCGGAAATGTTACACCCGGCGCCCTGGTGAGCGAACAGTACATCCTCGATCTTGAGCGCGAGTGCTTCAAATCCCTCTGCGGCGAGAAGAAAACGCAGGAGAGGATTCAGTACACGCTGAAGACGGGGAAGACGCTGAGGAATTGAGCACAAATACTTATCTGTGTCGGTATTGATAACTACACAAGTTAGTTGCTAATATAGTTATTGACACCAGCTAAGCACACAGCTAATCTTGTAAGTGGAGAAGCATTCTATGTCATACATTCGCCCTGAAGTAGTTCTGTCTCCGAAAAAACGAGTTGGAGGCATTCTTGAGGTCATCCATGATCCAGGTGAGGGTGGGATGAGTGTGGCACGCATTTTGTGGGACGGAGAGCCGGCTATTGCCACGCGTTGGAATGGCAATGCTGAACAACCCCTAGGGAATCCCATGTCACGCCGACAGGCCACTTGGTTCGTTGTCGACGACTATGCCGCAGCGAAGGTAGAAGAGGCTGCACGCACCGCCGCTGAACAATCGCCGAACAGTCTGATCGCAAAGTATCGCGAAATGGCGAATGACGTTCAGCATGAAAAAGAAGCGGACGAGTGGAGTGAAGGGCTAATTGGCGATGCATCCTCGGAGGGGTGAGGTCTGGTGGGTGTCGTTTGATCCCTCGGTGGGCGGCGAAATCCAGAAGCCCCGGCCAGCAATCATCATCAGTAACAACGCCGCGAATAGCGCCCTGAATCGCCTGATTGTCGTGCCACTAACTTCTCAAACAGCCAAGTTGTATCCGGGCCAAGCCATGGTGACTCTTGACGGCCAACCGCGCAAAGCGATGGCCGATCAACTCACTACTGCTTCGAAGCAGCGACTGCGCTCCAAGCTGGGTCAGTTATCTTCTTCGGATGTGTCCGCCGTCGAAAGCGCTATTTTGTTGCATCTGGGCATGAGACGCTAATTGAATGGTGGACAGGATTCCACCAGGTGTTATCACGCCTGGCGATAAGAGCGCTACAATTGTTTTCCATGCAAAGACTTGTGCTGTTCTCCGCCAAGCTGATCGGGGCCTTTCTCTTCGTTCTGATCTTAGGATTCGTCATTCTGCAAGCTCAGTCGCCCTCACAGAACGAGCCCGCGCCCGACGTTCCAGACGCAATCCAAGCGCCGTCCGGACTAGAAGTCGTCGTCTACGCGCATGCGACTGGCTCCCAAATCTACACCTGCCAGTCCGCTCCGGATGGCAAATTTTCTTGGATACTCAAGGCCCCTGATGCCGAGCTCCATGACCGCAAAGACAAAGTCATCGGCCATCATTTTGCCGGCCCTACATGGAAATTGACCGACGGAAGTGAAGTCACGGGAAAAGCCGTAGCCCACGTCAATTCCCTTGACGCGGACTCCGTTTCCTGGCTCCTGGTCAACGTTGTCAGTCACACCGGCAACGGCCTGCTCGACAACGTCACCACGATTCAGCGAGTGCACACTCACGGCGGCCAGCCTCCTTCCGAGGGCTGCGACGCCGCGCATGTGAACGCTGAAACCAAGAGCGCCTACACCGCAGACTATTATTTCTATGCGCCGGCGAAGTAATGAAGGTTCGCGACGTAATTAAGCGGCTGGAAGATAATGGCTGGAGGCTCGCTCGGACAAAGGGCAGCCACCGCCAGTACCATCATCCATCCAGGCCGGGAACGGTTACGATTGCAGGCCATCCGTCAGTGGACATTCCGCCTGGAACGTTGAACAATATACTTAAGCAAGCGGGACTGAAATGAAATACCTCGTTATTTATGAAAAGTCGCACACCGGTTGGGGAGCCTATGCTCCTGACTTACCCGGGTTGGGAGTCGCGGGAAAAACGTTGGAGGAAGTGAAGGAACTCATCCGCGAAGCCGTAGAGTTTCATCTTGAAGGTATGCGTGAACACGGCGACACAATTCCCGCGCCGAGCGCCACAACGGAATACATCACGGTATAACCATGCGTGAAGTCATCATCGCCTCATCCGTCCGCACTCCCGTAGGACGCGCCTTCAAAGGCACGCTCCGCGCCACCCGCCCCGATGAACTCGCCGCCGTCGCGATCAAAGGCGCCCTCGATCGCGTGCCGCAACTCGATCCTAAAGAAATCGAAGATGTCATCCTCGGTTGCGCCACGCCTGAGGCCGAACAAGGAATGAACGTCGCGCGCATCGCATCACTGCGCGCTGGATTGCCGGTCGAAGTATCGGCGGTCACCATCAATCGTTTTTGCTCGTCCGGCCTGCAGTCCATCGCAATGGCGGCTGAGCGCATCATGAGTGGCGGCGCGGAAGCGATTATCGCAGGCGGCATCGAATCAATGTCGATGATTCCCATGGGTGGCCACAAGGTCTCGCCAAATCCCTGGCTCGTCAATCATTATCCCGACGCCTATCTCAACATGGGTCTCACCGCCGAGCGCGTCGGCCAGCGCTTCGGCATCACCCGCCAAGCCGCGGACGAATTTTCCCTGCGCAGCCATCAAAAAGCGTTAGCCGCGATTCAGGCCGGCAGGTTCGATGAAGAAGTGGTCGCCGTGCCGGTAAGCTTCACCACTCCCAACGGCTCGAAGCCCAAGCGCCAGGAAATCATCTTCAAAATGGACGAAGGCCCCCGCGCCGACACTTCGCTCGAAGCTCTTCTTTCACTCAAGCCGGCCTTTCACGCGAAAGGCACAGTCACTGCCGGAAATTCTTCGCAGATGTCTGACGGCGCTGCCGCCACAGTAGTCATGTCCGCCGAGCGCGCGAAAGCTCTTGGCATCAAACCGCTGGCGCGCTATGTTTCCTTCGCAACTGCCGGATACAAGCCCGAAGAAATGGGACTCGGCCCGGTGTTCGCGATTCCCAAAGCGTTAAAGATGGCGGGCCTCAAGCTCTCCGATATCGACGTGATCGAATTAAACGAAGCCTTCGCCGCTCAGTCGCTGGCCGTGATCAAAGAAGTCGGCCTCGATCCAGAAAAAGTAAATCCCAATGGAGGCGCGATCGCTCTCGGACATCCTCTGGGCTGCACGGGAGCCAAGCTGACCGCGACCATCATCCGCGAACTCAAGCGTCGCAACGCCCACTACGGCCTGGTTACGATGTGTGTCGGCGGTGGCATGGGCGCGGCAGGAATCTTCGAAAATCTCAATTAAACGCGAAATCGACAGATGGCGCTATAATCCCTCGTAGGGAGGGAGCCTCATGTCAATCTTCCGTCTCTTACTTTTATCGCTGCTGATCCTGGTAATCGCCGCGACAGTAGCGGCGCAGTCCGCTCCCAACACAACCCCTTTCATTGCCCACTCAACCGAACCCGCCCAATTCAGCTCTCCAAGCGCGGATTCCTTTTCTCCGAATCTCCAGACCGGGTTTAAACCAAACACGACAAATCCCATTCTCCTCGGCGATCCCCGTCCCACGCAAAGTCAGTTCATGGTGCCGCGCAACTGGTTGCGTAACAACGCGGATTGGCAGTCGCAGACCGATGGTGTCTGCCTGAAGATGCGCACCTACAAAGTCGCCCGCGATGATCCACGCTCGGATTCAACGCACCCAGCCGGCTATTCCACCTGCCAGCCTGCTGCGCGCTTTCAAACCCGTGCAATCTTGTACACACTTCCATCAACCCCATAGACGAAGCAGATTAGTGGTAAATTGTTTTGCTTTGTTGTGACGGATGACCTGGACTCTGTCGGCGCAATCGGATGCCTCTTAAACTGGAGGTATCATCACGCGCAGATTCTTTCCTAAAGCTCATTGGTAAATCCATCGGATTGCTTATAAACTTCAATGTTGTCCATTTGAAGATGGCAGCAAGCGCTTTGTAATCGGCACAAACTGGAAATAAAAACGAACCACGAAGTTACACGAAATCTTCACCCAGAGATTTCCTCCGTGCAACTCAGTGCCCTCCGTGGTTGAAAGGTTTTCATGGCGACCGTCACCACAACAGCTCCGAACACGAAAGTCTCCGGTGGCAGCTTCCTCCTCGAATCCCGCCGTCCCGAAGAAGTTTTCACTCCCGAAGACTTCACCGAGCAACACCAGCTCATCGGCCAGACCGCGGAAGAATTCGCCGTCAACGAAATCCTGCCCAACGCCGAGAAAATCGAGCACAAGGATTTCTCTATCTCCCGCGATCTCCTGAAGAAAGCCGGCGAACTCGGCCTGAGCGGCGTTGAAATTCCCGAAGCCTACGGCGGCCTCGAAATGGACAAAGTCACCGCCGCCGTCATCGCCGATCACATCGCGCAATACGCCGGCTTCGCCACCACCTGGGGCGCCCACAGCGGCATCGGACTGCTGCCCATCGTATATTTCGGCACGGAAGAACAAAAGAAAAAGTATCTCCCGCGCCTCGCCTCCGGCGAAATCGTTGGCGCTTATGCGTTGTCGGAATCTACTTCCGGCTCCGACGCCATGAATTGCCGCACCCGCGCCACTCTTTCCGCCGACGCCAAGCATTACATTCTGAACGGCGAAAAAATGTGGATCACCAACGCCGGCTTCGCCGATCTCTTCACCGTTTTCGCCAAACTCGATGGCCACGACAAGCTGACCGCATTCCTTGTCGAGAGAACTTTCCCCGGTTTTTCCGTCGGAGCCGAAGAACACAAGATGGGCATCCGTGGCTCCTCCACCTGCCCCATCATTCTGAACGACTGCAAAGTGCCCGCGGAAAATCTGCTGGGTGAGATCGACAAAGGTCAAGTAATCGCCTTCAATATCCTCAACATCGGCCGCTTCAAGCTCGGCGCGATGTGCGTAGGCGGCGGACGCGTGTCCCTGCAAAATGCCATCAGCTATGCCAGGCAGCGAAAAGCGTTCGGCAAGCCGATCGGCGATTTCGGCCTGGTGCGCGAAAAAATCGCCAACATGGCCATGCTGCTTTTCGTCGGAGAATCACTCGTCTACCGCACTGTCGGAATGATGGATGTCGCGCTCGCCGGGGTAGACAAATCCGGCGCTGACGCGATCAAAGAAACCCGCAAAGCCATCGAGGAATACGCCGTCGAATGTTCGATCATCAAAGTCTGGGGTTCGGAGATGGTCGATTACATCGTCGACGAAACTCTACAAATTTACGCCGGCTACGGCTTCGTCGAAGAATATCCCGCCGAGCGCGCCTACCGCGACGCCCGCATCAATCGCATCTTCGAAGGCACGAACGAAATCAATCGCCTCATCATCACGGGTTTCCTGCTCAAGCGCGCCATGAGCGGCCAGCTGCCTCTAATGCCCGCCATCAAAAAACTGATGGATGAAGTTCTCTCCGGCCCTTCGGCTACCGAAGATCTCGATGGCCCACTCGCCGAAGAACGCAAGCTCGTCGCGCAAGCCAAAAAGCTTGGCCTTTTCGCCTCTGGCGCGGCCACGCAAAAGTACATGCAGGCCATTCAGGACCAGCAGGAAATCATGGGCGCCATCGCCGATATGACCATCGAAAGCTACGCCATGGAATCCGCCGTTCTGCGCGCGCAGAAAATCGCCGAGACGAAAAGCGAAGCCGCCGCCGCCCTTCCCATCGCGATGACCCGCGTTTACCTCTCGCAGGCGATGGAAAAGATCGAGGCGGCTGCGAAGAAGGTGATCGCCGCCGTCGCCGATGGCGACATGCTGCGCACTCAACTCGCGATCCTGCGTCGACTAGGAAAGTACGAGCCCTTCAATACCATCGAACTCCGCCAGCAAATCGCACAGACGGTGATCGAGCGCGGCAAGTACACGCTGGCTTAAAGCAACCATGGATCTTTTGTGTTTTTATAGTTGCGCTCTCGCATATCTAACACCATGGCAATCAGATTTAAATCTCTAGCTGCCACGTTCCTACTGCTTGCGTCAGGGATGCACCTTCTCGCCCAATCCAGTCGCGCAGTTTCGAAAAACCTCGCCCCCACTCCACCCATGGGCTGGAATTCCTGGAACAAGTTTGCCTGCAATGTCAGCGAGGACATGATCAAGAGCATGGCTGATGCCATGGTGAAATCCGGAATGAAAGATACCGGATATGAATACGTCAACATCGACGATTGCTGGCAGGTCAGCCGCGATGCAAACGGCAACATCATTGCCGACCCGCAGCGCTTTCCCAACGGCATGAAAGCTGTCGGCGACTACATTCATTCTCTCGGACTCAAATTCGGCGTCTACTCTGACGCTGGCTCGAAAACCTGCGCCGGACGCCCCGGTGGCCTCGGCCACGAATATCAGGATGCTTTGCAATATGCTGCCTGGGGTGTCGACTATCTCAAGTACGATTGGTGCAACACCACCACGCAGGATGCGAAGGCTTCCTACGCCAACATTCGTGCCGCGCTCGACGCCTCCGGCCGCGCCATCGTGCTCAGCATTTGCGAATGGGGCACCGCAAAACCCTGGCTCTGGGGAAAAGAAGTAG
The DNA here is from genome assembly GCA_049589695.1 of Candidatus Sulfotelmatobacter sp. Lineage (GTDB taxonomy): Bacteria > Acidobacteriota > Terriglobia > Terriglobales > Acidobacteriaceae > Sulfotelmatobacter. The sequence goes on from JBAWBG010000164.1 coordinate 7,827, forward strand.
GCGGCAATTCGTGGCGCACCACCGGCGACATCAAAGATCGATGGGGAGGCCCGGAGAAGTGGCCAGATGGCACTTGTTGCTCGAACGGAGTGCTGGGGATTCTCGATCAGCAAGTCGGGCTGCAATCCTATGCCGGCCCCGGCCACTGGAACGATCCTGACATGCTCGAAGTCGGCAACGGCGGCATGACCGATACCGAATATCGCTCCCACTTCAGTCTTTGGGCGATCCTCGCTGCGCCTCTCATCGCCGGGAACGATCTCCGCGATATGCGCCCCGAGATTCGCGACATTCTTACCAACAAGGAAGTCATTGCGGTCGATCAGGATGCGATGGGCCGTGAAGGCGAGCGCGTCTCGAAAAACGGCGATCTGGAAGTCTGGTCGAAGCAATTACAAGATGGCGGCCGCGCCGTGATTTTGCTAAACCGCGGAAGTGCGGAAAAGGAAATCTCCGCGAGATGGGAAGATATTGGCTATCCCAGTCACATCTCCGCTTCGGTGCGCGATTTGTGGCAGCATAAAGATCTGGGGAAATTTACCGAAAAGTTTTCCGCCGGCGTGCCCTCGCACGCAGTCGTTATGGTGACCGTCAAACCCTAGTTTGATCGAAACCTAGTTTGATCGAAACCTAATTGATCGAAACCTGTATTTATCGAAACTTAAGCCCCGAACGTGAATCCTTAAAAACTGAGATCGCCCTGCTCATTAATTGCACAATCACCCGATCACCCGATCGCTCAATTTTTTCCTAGTTCGGCCCTTTCATTTTGTCCTTCACGCTATGTGCCAGCTTCTCGATCTCTTCCGCCTTCTTCACCACATCGATCGAAAGCGTGTTCTCGTTCGATTTATCCACCGAAGCTTTCAGTTCGGTCGCCAACTTAAACAGTTTGTCGGTATCTGCCTTCAGCGCGGCCTGCCGTTCCAGGTTTGCCTTCTTCGCCATGTCGCGTTCGATGCGATCCCGGTTTTCATCCTCCGCAGGAGGTACGACACTCCCATCAATTCTCTGCGCTGGCGGGGAC
>JBAWBG010000165.1:0-6690 GCA_049589695.1 Candidatus Sulfotelmatobacter sp.
CTCTAAACCGGAGCGCCGGTTTTCACCATTCATTCAGCCGTCTGGCTATGCTCCGTCGATCGATCACCCCAGCAACTTGCCCGCGAGCCAGTAATCGACACTGAACTTTCCCGGACCAGAGCAGATCAGCCAGATAAAGAAGAGCATGTACAGGACTTCCGGAAGGTAGAGAAAATCGTCGAGCCAGCTAAGGGCCGAAAGTCCTTTAGGCATGGTGGAAACCGCGGAGGTCACGGTGGCGACGATCATATCGATCAATAGAGCCACGCAGGCCGGGCTCGAAAGAAGCCCCACGGTCACCAAGGATCCGGCAACGAACTCGACACCCGCCACGAAATAAGCCGTCTGGTGGGGAAACGGGACGTTCGCCTTGACGAGCGTTTCGTAAACAGGTTTCGTGCCGCCGGCGACAAACAATTTGTTTCCTCCGGAGATGGCGAAGAACAGCCCGATCGAAACGCGAACCAGCAGGATGGCATATTGTTCCCAATCACTGCTGCCCTGCAGCGCAAAGTGGACCAACCGTTTCCAATCCATGTCTTGTCCTTCCATCGGAGGATGTGCGGTAACGATCCCCCAAAATCATACGGTCGAATTCCCCGGGTAACGGCGTTAACCAGGAGTTTCACGCAGTACGAATCGGCGCTGGCGGTACGACGATCTCAACAAGTCCGGTCGCCACTCCGTACACTAGGCCTGATATAAGCCAAGCGCCCGGCAATCCGGGAATCGCCCGGAGCGCAGCAACGTCGACGGCGACCGCCGCCCGAGGATCGGTGACCGCTTTTGTCTTGAGATCGCCTTCCTGTATTTGAAAGTAGTGCGCCAACTTAGCCGGGTCCCCGGCGAGGCGAATGATACCGCAATCGGTGTGTTGAAGCACGACGAGGTGAAATTCCCCGCCTCCTCCAGGAACCTCTCCGGCAAGCTCACCGATTCGCCCGAGTAGACCTAACTGCTCCAACAATCCCGGCGTGATTCGCCCGCCGATATTACGCAACACGACGGCCTCGCCAGGTTTAATTCCAAGGATATGAGCCGGATCGACACGCATATCAGCGCAACCGATGATGATCGCCTTTACCTTGGGCATCGCGCGCGGAAGCGAGGGCATTAGTGTGCCCGCAGCAGACTGCTGAACGGCAAATTCCTTGTTACGTTGTAACAAGTGGTCGAGATTACTCATGCTGATTCTCCTCTCGCGCCTCGAGATTATGTGTCCATTCGTTCGACCCATTGAGCGCGGCTTGCGGGAGCCACGAATGTATCCGCAAAGTACTGTGTTTCCCGTGCAACCTTGTCGCCCGTGAACTCCATGATGCTTACGGTGTAGGACGGCTTGCCGTCATACGTTATGATCAATTCGGTAACCCAAAGATCACCGCCGCCAATGATTCGCCGGACAGCAAACCGCTTTTTGCTCGGCTGACTAGCGCGTTGGCCCTGTATGCTGCGTCGGCCGCGGGTTTGCTCGCCTGACTGTGGGTAGTCCAGCACCGCATCATCGTGATAGATGAGGTGCTCCGTTTCAAAATCATCGGCATCGGACGCCGCCCAATGCTGATCCAGTGCCGCACGGATCTCTTGATCTCGCACTCCAGAATACGGCTCCTTCTTTTGTCGATCGTTTTTTTGTTGATCATTTTTTGGTTGATCATTCTTTTGTTGATCGTTCATCTTGGGCCTTCAATTTGACAAGAAGCCAAATGCTTTAGCGGAATCGGAGTGTACGATTCGTCAAGTCGCGCTGTTTCTTCGATCAGCCTCGGCTCGCTCCAGCGCGCAAATTGTAAGACTAGAAGCAGCCTTCGGCGCTTGGGTCCGACTTTGGGTCTGGCTAAGGTTGGAACCCGTCCGCCATCCACTTGGCGAATAGTTCAATCCGAGATTGCTCCCAAGGGCCTTCTCCCCTTGGTGGTGGGGGCGGCATTACGGCGCCGCCGATTCCACGAATGCGATCGTAGATGGCGCCAGCGTGCTTTTTAACATCATCGAAACTTCCCAGGTTGAATGCCTTGCTCATGGCTCGAATGTCTCGCTCCGTAAAGAGCGGGCGAATGTCCGTTTGAAAGCTCGTCGTTTTCGTCATTGTGCCTCACAGGTATTGGATTATACGGATGTCGCGGTCTCCTTCGTGAACCCAAAACTCCCTTTCTCTTGATGTCAGGGTACAGGTTATTCGTTTCAACTTTGAACCGAAGAACTCGAGGTAACGTCGATCAACGCGGCGATCTAATTTGCCACCGTGTCCAATGAAATGCCCGTCGATTCTGTATGCCTAATGATTCATCCCTCCTTTTGCTCCCCACAGAAAGCCCTGGATTCTACCGGCCAAGACGACTCCTGGATCACCTTTGCCGGCATAACAGACACCGAAGACGAGCCGATGCTGGCGTCGATCAAAATAGAAACCTAAGCGGCTTTCTTTGCAGCGAGTAAGTTCATCACATTTTGTGCCGCGACGGTCGAGGACGCCGGATTCTGTCCGGTAATGAGACGGCCGTCAACGACTGAAAACGGCTACCAGTCAGCAAGTTTCCAAAGACAGCCCAATACCAAGTTATCGGCAATACCATCGTCCAATTGATTCCCCGAAGCACCTGGGATGTAATCGCTCCATCGCGACAGATTCGGCGGACGAGCGATACCATAAAAAGAGGCTTGCCCGAACCGTTCGCCTGTCAGGAGGAAACGACGAGTATGGTCGATAAGGCGCTAGAAGCAAACTGACGAGAGCGCCGCCTGGCGCATGGATCGATACTGTGCCTGCGCTCTAGCCAACTATTTAAAGAAAGGATGACAAAGACATGCAGGAAGCAACTTGGAAACCTCACGAGAAACACGGACAACTGACGACGCAGAGCGACTTACCCGACAGCGTCTACGCGTTTCCGAAGCAGCGCAAAGAACCACTGACCGACGCAGAACATGTGCGTAATGCGGTCGCACGGTTCGATCAAGTTATCGATGTCTCCGATGCCGATCGTGCTTTGGCGTTCGAGAATATCGAAAAAGCCGCAAAGTACTACGACGTCAACCTCGCGGAAACGTCATGGCACGACCTGGGCGTACATCCTCAAAAAAACAGAAAAGAGGCCGCCGCGAAAGGCGTTGTGACGCGCGAACGCAAGGTCCAGAGCTAAGAATCCACCGGTCAAAGAGTCGGCCGACAGTATCTGCCGGTCGCTCGTGGAACTTCCGCTGAGGCGCCTAGGCCAGAAAAATATTTTGAGCACATTGAAGCCAACCCATCTGGCCGATCATGTTCTCGAACTCTATACGACCGTTGAACGCAAGAATCGGTGCGTGGTTTCTCACTGAATTATTTCGCGATGCCTATCCCGGCGGCTTCCATCTTCGAATTTCGGGATTCCATCGGGACGGCGACGAATTCTGGCTGCGTTCATCTAAGTTCTGTTAGTGACGGCTTTCTCACCACACAAAGGAGATGAAATATGAAAGCAGTTGTTGTCCACCAATATGGCGGTCCTGAAGTGCTCAAGTTCGAAGAGTACCCTGATCCGGTGGCGGGCCCCGGCGAAGTACTGGTGCGCGTCGCTGCCACGAGTGTGAATCCGATCGACTACAAACGGCGTGCCGGACTAAGGAAGGATTTTAGTCCCATCGAATTTCCCGGACTGATAGGAGTCGATGTTGCGGGGACTGTGGTCAAGACAGGGCCCGGCGTGGAAGGCTTTTCCGCCGGCGACCAGGTGTTCGCAATGGCGGCCAACACCTACGCTGAATTGTGCGTCGTGAAAGCCGCGATTCTGGCGAAAGTTCCCAAGGGACTAGATTTGATCCAGGCAGCGGCGCTGCCGCTGGTGACAACGACTGGCAACCAGCTCATTTCCGCTACTGGAATCAAGGCGGGCCAGACGGTTCTCGTCGCAGGTGCTGCTGGAAATGTCGGGCGTTCGGCCGTGTTCACTGCGAAGCAACGGGGAGCAGTCGTGATTGCAGGGGTGCTGAAGAGCCAGATGGATGAAGCGAAGACCATCGGCGCAGATCAGTTGGTCGCGAGCGACGACGACAATGCGATTGCAAATCTTCCGATGCTCGATGTTGTAGCTGACACGGTCGACGGCAAGACCGCCGAAAAGTTGATCGCGAAGGTGAAGCCGGGAGGTGTGTTTGCGTCGGTTCTCGGGGCACCGCGGAATGCGTCGAAATACACCTCTATAAAAGTCATGTCGGTGGTCGCTAAACCTGACGCAAAAACGCTCCAATTCATGGCCGAAGCCGTTCGAGACGGCAAACTGGTGATTCCGATCAGCCGCAAGCTCCCACTCAGCAATGCAGCCGACGCTCAAGCTGCAGCGGAGAAGGGTGGTATCGGGAAGGTCTTGCTGGTGGCTTGAGATTATTTGCGAACATTATTTTGCTAACCAGAGGACACGAAAGGAAAATCGTAAATGAAAAAAGATCGGCACGGAATCAACCCCGCTTCGAAGCCAAGTGGCGATGGGTGTGTGGAATGCCTTGCGTCACCGAAAGGTTGGTGGTTTCATCTCCGTCGGTGTGCGGAGTGTGGGCACATCGGATGCTGTGACAGTTCTCCGAGTCAGCATGCATCAAAGCACGCGGCGGCGACAGGGCATCCGATCATTGCCAGCTTCGAGCCGGGTGAGGATTGGTTCTACGATTACGGGAAGCAGGGGATGATCAAAGGTGTGGAGTTGCTTCCGCCGCACTCGCATCCAAAAAATCAGCCCGCACCCGGACCTGCAGGAAGAGTGCCTGCCAACTGGGAATCGCTGCTGAACTAGCAGGCGGTATAGGGGCAAGCAATTTAACGGTGAATGTCCCGTCCGTCCCCGCATTCTTATCCTCCGAGAAGCCGAAGAACGGCGCAAGCTTGTGCTATCGACCGGAATCGCCGCGCAAATGGGAAAATGGAGCACAAATCTGAATCGTCAGATCGGCTTTCCGCGGAAGAAATAAACCAATTCAATGATCAGAATGATCACGACCATTAATTCCAGGACGAATGCCCGGCTCTGGTTGAATTCGTCCACCATGAAGCGGTAAAGCTCCTCGGCAGTCTGCAGTTTCTGCTGGACCAGATTTTTGTAGTCGGGCACACCTACTTTGGATGCGGCCAGTTTGTAGAGGCGAGCGGAAAACATATCGCTTAGGAATTTGATGGCGTTGTCAGCCCGCTCGGTAAGTTCGCTCACATCGAGCAAGACGGTGTGGAGTTTCGATGCGGCGCGCGCGGTCCGCCAGCGCGACCACAATCCTCGGCCACCACTCTCCAAAAAGTCATAAACGTCTTCCAGTTGCTTGGTGAGCAACTCGTCGTAGTGGCGGAACTCCAGCAACTGCGAGTTCGCGTACTGCAAGAGTTGAATGGCGGTTTCGGCTCCCGAAGGCGTGTCGTAGATGAAAGCAGCGTTCCACCCGATGACCGCCAGGTCGCTGGGATAGTAGGAAATCCGGGACTGCAAAACTTCCTGGCGCTCGCCATCGGAGAGTGGCTGGGTCTCGCCGCGGACCACTTGCGAAATACAATCGGCTTGAGAACCAAGCAGGTCGGACGCCGAGGGTGAGCCGGCAATCTCGCGCAGGTGGAAGATGAAGTAGTCTTCCTTCAACCACTCCGTGGTATAAGGCTTGACGATAGCCGGAGCGGCGCGCTCAAGTTTTTCTTTGACGATGCGGGTGGCGAGGCTTTCGAAGTTCGTATCCCAAACCCAGCGGCTGGAGAGTTGTACCAGCTTGTTCCAATCGCCGGAAAACGGCAGTTCGAAAACCACGCTGACCACGCCGTAGTCGAAGTATTTAATTTCGCCCTGCAGACGCTCGCCGCTTTCCAGAACCAGCGGCTCCAGGGCTTCTTCCACGGGTGGACGCTGGAACCGCACGTATCCCGGAGCCATGTGTTTAAAGCTAGTGTCGACAGTCCGCGCACCGAGGATGCGGCGCAACTCGTCGAGGCGAATTTCTTCGCATACATCGAATTGGATCATCACCAGAACCGAGCCGCACAAAGGCGCGTCCGGTAGCTTAACCGCGACTAGCGTGGGCAATGCCTCGGCAGGAACTTTGCCGACTGCAGGCGCGGTGATTGTGGTTTCACGATCCATAGAATTCAAGCGGACCTAGCCGGTTCGCGTAGGTCTGCGTCTGGAATGCGGGAGACAACCGCGAGTACTCTATTGTCCCAGAAGTTTGGCGGTATGGCGAGAGGCATTCCTTAGCCCAGAGCTATATACAGGCACAAGCTCTGCAAAATCAGCGACTTCTCTAAAGCCAGAATAATGAAGAGACCGCGCTGCGCTATCGTGCGGCGTTATCGTGCAGCGCCATTTGCAGCACCTCGGCGAGGTGAATCGCACGTCGACCCGAACCTTGCGCAATTTGCTCGCGGCAACTGAAGCCGTCAGCAATGATCAGCCAGTCGCATGGGGCCTTGCGAACTGCCGGGAGAAGTTCGAGTTCGCCAATAGCAATCGAGATGTCATATTTGTCGCGCTCGAATCCGAATGATCCGGCCATCCCGCAGCATCCTGGGGCGGGACTCTGGAAATCGATGCCGTGGCGGCTCAGGACAGCCTCTTCCGCAGTCATTTTCATGAGCGATTTCTGATGGCAATGACCGTGGAGGATTGCTTTACGATTGAGATGCCGCGGGGCGAAATTCTTCGCGCGAGTCTCAAGAAATTCGCTGAGTAGAAAAGTTTGCTG
>JBAWBG010000166.1:0-3572 GCA_049589695.1 Candidatus Sulfotelmatobacter sp.
GCAGAGACAGGGATGTTGCGCGCGGCGTAGAGGCCGGAGTATGCCGCGAGCAGGAGTACTAAAGCTTCGCTGAGCCGAACGGCAAGGCGCTTTTTCGCGGCCAACGCAACTAAGGCAAGAAGCAACAACGCGGCGAAACATTTTTGCGCCACGCCGTGAAAATTGGGAGATTGAAATTCGTCAATGTGATCCATCAGGAAACGATTGGAAAGATAACGGTAGATGTGGAGATGCAATCTCCAGCCATACGGATTCACGAACGTGGCCAGCGCACTCAATATCCCTATGAGCGCCAGCCGGCGACTCCGCTTTCCCGCTGTTATCTTTCCTAAGGCAATTTCAAAGCGGTCTTCTTTTGATTGGAAATATTCCCAGACTGCGCTCAACCAGTAAATGCCCAGCAGAACGAAGCCCAGCAGAAATCCTCCGTGCAGATTTACCCAGGCGAGCATCCCAATCGGGAGCAGCCACAAAATCCAGGATCGTCGATCATTGTTGAAAGAATCAGATTCTCTTCTCTCCGACGAGTCTAAGATGTAGAAGCAGCCCAAGGAAAATAGCCAGCTCACTACGTGGGGACGCGCAAAAAAATGGATCATCGACGCAGAAGCCGCCAGCAGCATCAGAATCAGAGCTAAAGGGAAGCTCGTGCCTCGGCGCAGCAGCAAATGAAATGTCCACGCAAAAGTCACGGCGATGATGGACGCAGTGAAAAAAACCACGCCGTTGAGCCCAGCTACCTGATCCAGCCAGCCAACGAGCAGATCGTAGAGCCACTCCCAGGCGAACCAGGGTTGGCCGGACATGGTCGAAGAGAACGGATCGACATGTGGAATCCTATGAGCGGCAAGAATGAGCTGCCCGGTGCGGATGTGCCAGCCGATTCCCGCGTCTCCCAGCAGGCGCACTGCGAGTGTGGTGTAGAAGAGAACGGCCAGCAGGGCGATGAAAATCAAATCTCCTGCCGATGGAAGGAGCCATTGCATCCAAGGCGGATGAAGATTTTCTTTTTCAGATGTTGTGGAGCCAACTGTCATCGGGCTGAATCTTATAGAGTGACGCAATGAACGGCAAGACTACAAGACGGGTAGTGATTGTGGGATCGGGCTTTGGGGGGCTGAACGCCGCAACGAAACTGGCTCGGGCCAATGTTCAAATCACCGTTATTGATCGGCAGAATTTTCATACCTTTCAGCCACTGCTCTACCAGGTGGCCACGGCCGGGCTTTCGCCAGGGGAAATTGCGGAACCGATTCGCTCGATTTTGCGGAAGCAGAAAAATGTTGAAGTTCTCATGGCAGAGGTTACGGGATTCGACTTGGAGCGCCACGTGGTGCAGACCGTCGATCAGCAAATTCCTTACGATTCGCTGATTGTGGCTGCGGGCGCCAGCCATGCCTACTTTGGACACGAGGAGTGGAGGCCTCTGGCGCCCGGGCTGAAGACAATCGAAGATGCGCTCGAGATTCGGCGGCGCGTTCTTCTGGCATTTGAGCTGGCGGAGCGGCAGGCCGCGGCCGGAGACGCGGTTGAGCCGTTGAATTTTGTTGTAGTCGGGGCCGGACCGACCGGAGTGGAACTCGCAGGAACTCTGGCCGAGATCTGCAGTCACTCGCTGGCTCACGATTTTCGCTTGATCGACCCCAGGCGCACGCGCATACATCTCATCGAAGGCGGCCCGGACGTGCTTCCAGCCTATCCGGAAGACCTTTCGCGCAGCGCTCTGGAACAACTTGAGCACCTGGGCGTGGAGGTGCAGACTTCCGCAATGGTCACCCAGATTAAACCGGGAGCGATCTACATCGGCGAAACCAGAATGAGGGCGGACGTTATTTTATGGGCCGCGGGCGTGGCTGCTTCCGCTCTCGGCAAGAAGTTGGGAGTTCCGGTGGATCACGCGGGACGAGTGCTCGTCCAGCCGGACCTCAGTGTTCCCGGCCATCCAGAGGTTTTCGTCATCGGAGACCTTGCCGCCCTTAAGGACGAGAATGGAAAGTTGCTGCCTGGGGTTGCGCCGGTGGCAATTTTGGAAGGCCGCTATGTAGCCAAGCTTATTCGGCGCGAGGTGGAAGTTCGCGAAACCGCGAGCGGACAAGTCGCTTCGCGCAAGCCTTTTCATTACTTTGACAAAGGCAGCCTGGCTACCATCGGACGCGCGGCCGCGATCGCTCAGTTTGGCAAGATTCACATCTCTGGATACCTAGCGTGGCTGGCTTGGCTGTTTGTTCATATTCTTTTCTTAATTGGTTTCCAAAACCGTATGCTGGTGCTTATCCAGTGGGCATGGTCCTATTTCACATACGAGCGCGGCGCCCGGCTTATTACCGGCGGCACTAATCTTCCCGGTTGGCACGGCCTGTCCTTGGTGGACAGCGGCGCTAACGACAGCAAGCAAGAAATTCCTGCCGCGATCCGCAAATAAGAGTAAGAATATTCGTGAGAGCAATAGCCGTTCATGAAAAGCATGGCGCGAATTCTTCTTTGCCTCACAGCATTTCTCGTGCTGAGCTGCGTGGCGTCTGCGGAAGTTCTGAAGATTGTCGTCGATGACACGGTGCAGCCAATCACTCAGGAATATATCTCGCGTGCCATCGACGAGGCGAAACGACGCAACGACCAAGCCGTATTGATTGAGCTCAATACGCCCGGCGGGCTGGTCGAGTCTACCCGGAAGATTATCGAAAACATCACGTCATCGCAGGTCCCGGTGATTGTTTACGTCGCACCCAGTGGCAGCCGCGCGGGTTCGGCTGGAATCTTTATTCTCGAGGCCGCGGACGTTGCGGCTATGGCTCCGGGAACCAACGCAGGAGCGGCGCATCCCGTTTTGATTGGCCCGTTCGCGCCCAAGGTCGACGACGAGATGAAACGCAAAATCGAGAATGATACCGCGGCGCTCATGCGTTCCGTCGCCTCCAAACGCGGACGCAATGTTCAGGCCGCAGAAAGCGCCGTGCTCGAATCCAAATCATTCACCGAGCAAGAAGCTCTGTCGCAACACCTGATCGACTACGTGGCTTCGAACGAGGACGATCTTTTCCGCCAGATGGAAGGTAAGAATTTTAAACGCTTCAACGGGCAGGAGGTCACGCTGAAGCTTTCGGGGCAGCCCATCGTACCCTTCGGCATGACGCTGAAGGAACACATCCTCGATTATTTGATGGATCCGAACGTTTCGTTCATCCTTCTCGCCATCGGAGCGCTCGCGCTCTATGCGGAATTCAATCATCCCGGAGCTGTGATTCCCGGGACTGTCGGTGTCGTTTTTATTTTGCTCGCGGCTTTTGCGCTAAATCTGCTGCCTACCAGATTCGCTGCGCTGGTTCTGATTCTTGGGGCCTTCGCGCTTTTTGCCGCGGAAGCCAAGTTCGCGAGCCACGGAGTGCTCACGGTTGGCGGCATAGCGCTGCTCACGCTGGGAGGGTTGCTGCTGGTTGATGCGCCAATTCCCCAAATGCGCGTCCACCTGCTAACGGCGCTTGCGGTAAGCATACCTCTGGGACTGATCACGGCGTTCTTGATGACAATCGCTCTCAAAGCTCGACGCAATAAGGTTGTCACCGGGGTACAAG
>JBAWBG010000167.1:0-57874 GCA_049589695.1 Candidatus Sulfotelmatobacter sp.
CGAGTATGATCCGGCGGAATACACGGTCCTGCTGGAGCCGTTGCTGGAGGACCGCGCCGACGTTGTTTACGGCTCACGTTTTCTTTCCGCCCGGCCTCATCGCGTACTTTACTTCTGGCACTCTGTAGGCAACTGGATCCTCACTCTGCTTTCCAACGCGCTCACCAACATTAATCTCAGCGATATGGAAACCTGTTACAAAGCCTTTCGGCGCGAAGTAATCCAGTCGATTCCTTTAGAGGAAAAACGCTTTGGTTTCGAGCCGGAAATCACCGTGAAGATTGCGAAACGCAAGCTGCGCATTTATGAAGTCGGTATCAGCTACTGGGGCCGTACCTACGAAGAAGGCAAGAAGATCCAATGGAAGGATGGCGCGCGCGCACTCTGGTGTCTGATGAAATACTGCATCACGGAACCTGCGGTTCGACGTAACCCAGTCGTTGAGACGGATGGGGCCTCGCTTCCTGCTCCTACCGTCCAAAACCAAAAATAGAATTGCGCTCTGCGAACATCAACCCGAACAGAGGATCTAATTCTTCTTGGTGACACGCGGCGTGGAGGAGTTGGGCGAGCGAGCATTGGGCGTATCAGCCTGCCTTCCAGCCACCGGTTTTTGGTACGTGTAATCGATCGGAGCGCTACTGCCGCCTGACGTTTCAGCCGCTTTCGTTGAGGACGCATTTTTCCGCGTACTTGGGGTGGCACTTTTCGGATTATTGCTGAGAACAATTTTTTGCCGCTCCAGCCGGCTGAGTTCCGCGTTCGTATTCGCTTTACGAGCAGGCGGCAGAGCGACCGAGGACTTGTGCGGCGCTGGCGCGGCAAATTTCTCGGTCAGCGGCTTAGTTATATTCTTAAGAGGGTCAGCCGGCGGCGCTGGGGACAAGCGGGATTGAGAACTCTGGGCCGTAGCCAGACAGGTCCAGACGGCTGCGACGGCAAACCAGCAGGCAACCTTGCATTTCCTCATGGAGATCTCCGGTCCTGGGCTTTCGAATTAAGCACTCTTCTTATTAGAACACGTTTTTTCCTACCTGGGACTAGCCAGAAAGTAACCCTTTGAACGGTTACAGGTTCAGCATTTTGCGGCACGGGTGCTCCCGCTATTATGGATAAGGGTCATCCGGTGACTCCGCAGCGAGCAAAGCATTGAGCTACACCATGAACATTACCGATGCGGACTTCCGTATCGCGCAGCTAGAACTTGCGGAAGACGAAGTGCAACTCTGGCGGGTCGATCTGGAGGCCCTTCGCAGCCATGAATCCCGTTGGCAGGAAGTGCTTTCCTCCGATGAAACAACCCGCGCAGCGCGATTTCATTTTGCCGCGGACCGCCAACGCTTTGTTGCGTCGCGCGCATGGTTGCGCACCATACTGGCAGCATTCGTGGAGGCGGAGCCCTCCGAGTTGCACTTTTCCTATTCAAAAAATGAGAAGCCTTTTCTTGGTTCTGCTTACGCCGAGAGTGGCATCGCTTTCAATGTTTCCCACTCGGGTGGAATCGGGCTCTACGCTTTTGCCCGCCGTCGTGAGATCGGAGTGGATGTGGAACAGATCCGCCGCGACTTCGATGTCGAATCCATTGCTCATCGATTTTTTTCCGCCTCTGAGCGGGAGCAACTTGCCGCCCTGCCCGAGTCCGAGAAGGTTAATGCCTTTTTCCGCTGCTGGACGCGCAAGGAAGCTTATATCAAGGCAATCGGCGAGGGTTTGTCGCTTCCTCTGAACCAATTCGATGTGTCGCTTGAGGCTTTGGAGACGAATGCGCTACTCGCCACCCGGCCCGACAGTACAGAGGCCGAGAAATGGACGATTCGAGAGGTATCCGGCGGCGCTGGCTACAGTGCGGCTTTGTGCGTTCGGGGTCAGGATTGGAAGTTAACTCAGTGGTATTAGGCATGGCCGTCTGCTCCGCTCTGTGGAACTACACTAGCCAAAGTTGCAATTTTTTTCACACCTAAGACTGTTCATCGACTCGCCATATTGATGACCGTTGCGAAATCGTTCCCTTTCATTTCTTTCCATGACGCTTGCGAGAAGGCTAAGGTCTTTCAATTGCTGCACGATTCAGTTATTCGTGAGGAGCAATCCGTTTTTCTAGAGCCGCTCGGAAGTGATACTCTGTTGCATAAGTCCCAGGGGGCTTTTCCTTCCCCCAGCATCTGCAGTCGATTTTGCTCCAGCAGGGTGATATCGGATTGAATCCATTCAAATACGATAAATATAATAGACATTAAACAATCGTCATTAAACAGTTCAGGAGGCAGAGCACTTGACCGCTTCAACCAGCCATCTCGTTCCGCCGCACGGTGGAGAACTGATTAACCTCATTGCGCCCTCCCAAACAATCGCAGAATTGAAAGCGCATTCCAAAGAATGGCCTTCGTGGGATTTAACCGCCCGCCAGCTCTGCGACCTGGAGTTGCTGATTACCGGCGGATTTTCTCCGCTACAAGGTTTCATGACGCGTGCCGACTATGAGAGCGTCTGCCATAACATGCGGCTGGCCAGCGGCGTAATTTGGCCAATGCCGATCACACTGGACGTTAGTGAGGACTTTGCCAAAAAACTCACGGCAGGCAGCAGCAAGATCGCGCTGCGGGATCCTGAGGGCGTAATGCTCGCCGTGTTGCATGTTGAAGATGTCTGGCAACCGGATCGCAAAGCAGAAGCGAAGGCGGTTTTTGCAAGCACCAGCGCCGCTCATCCTGGCGCCGATTACGTTATCAATAAAGGAAACCCATGGTACGTCGGAGGACGCGTCGAAGGAACCCAAATTCCCTCTCATTATGACTTTCGCAGCTTGCGTTTAACTCCAGCCGAACTGCGAGCCGAATTTGCCCGCGAGGGTTGGCGCCGAGTGGTGGCGTTCCAGACGCGTAACCCCATGCACCGCGCCCACGTGGAACTGGCGTTTCGCGCTGCTAAACAAGTCGAGGCGAACCTGCTGATCCATCCCGTTGTCGGCATGACCAAGCCCGGCGATGTGGATTACTACACGCGGGTGCGCTGCTATCAATTGCTGCTCTCGAAGTTTCCGCAATCGACTGCGAAGCTTTCCTTGCTGCCGTTGGCTATGCGCATGGGCGGACCACGCGAAGCCATCTGGCACGCCATCATCCGCAAGAACCACGGCTGCTCGCATCTCATCGTGGGCCGCGATCATGCCGGACCCGGCAAAGACACTGATGGCAAGCCCTTTTACGGACCTTATGAGGCGCAGGAGGTCTTCAAGAAACACGAAGCCGACATCGGCGTCACCATGGTTCCCTTCAATATGATGGTTTACCTCGAGGAACAGGACAAATACGTTCCTGATGACGAGGTAAAAAATGGCGATCGCGTACTGAACATTTCTGGGACGGAACTTCGGCAGCGCCTGAACGAAGGCCGCGAGATTCCCGCGTGGTTTACCTATCCGGAAGTGGTTACGGAATTGCGCAAGAGTTTCCCGCCTCGTCATAAACAAGGCGTCACTATTTTCTTTACCGGGCTATCGGGCTCGGGAAAGTCGACGATCGCAAACGTATTACTGACAAAATTTCTGGAGACCGGCGGGCGTCCGGTTACGCTTCTTGACGGTGATCTTGTTCGGAAGCATCTTTCTTCCGAGCTGGGATTCTCGAAAGAACACCGCGATATCAATATTCGCCGCATCGGCTACGTGGCCTCAGAGATCACCAAGAACGGCGGCATCGCCATCTGTGCGCCGATCGCTCCTTACGACGGCACGCGAAAACATGTGAGGCAGATGATTGAGCCTTACGGAGGCTTTATTCTGGTGCACATTGCCACGTCCGTCGAGGTCTGCGAGCAGCGTGACCGCAAGGGCTTGTATGCCAAGGCGCGGGCGGGGATTCTCAAAGAGTTCACCGGCATTTCGGATCCTTACGAAGCTCCGACTGACGCAGACGTCGTTATCAACACCGGCGAACTGTCCGCCGAAGAGGCAGCGCAGGAGATTATTCTTCACCTGGAACGGGAAGGCTTTATTGGTACAACGGCGGAATCCGCCTAACGCTCTCTGGTGGACGTGAAAGTTTCGACTGAGAGGTGAGGCCGGTACTGTCATGGATTTGCTGATCAAGAGCTTGATCGGTTTTGGAGTTGGGACCCTCATTGGAATGACGGGAGTCGGGGGCGGCGTCTTGCTGCTCCCGATTCTTATTTTTGGTTTGGGGGTGCCTCCTCTTCGCGCTGTGGGCTCGGATGCGCTCTTCAACTTCGTCACAAAAATTGGCGCCAGCATCGTTCACCTGCGCAAGGGTACGGTTCGCCGCAAGGTTGTGTTGGCCCTCGCCGCAGGCAGCGCGCCCGGCTCTTTTCTAGGCGTCAGTTTCCTGGTTCATTTGCGTAACGTTTATGGCAACGGAGTGAATCACTTCATCACCGTTGCGGTCGGAGTTCTCCTGATATGCATTCCCACTTTCCTGTTCTTTCAGAAAAAAATTGAGGATCGCGTCGCGGTGCGCCCGCCGACAATGAAGTCGTTCGTATGGATGTCCGTTATTGGTTTAGTGGCCGGATTTCTGGTGGGTATTACGTCCGTTGGCTCGGGCAGCATCGTCATGATGATGCTTTTGTTGTTTTACAGTTTTCAGCCGAAGGTCATGGTGGGAACCGACATCGTTCACGCTCTGATACTTACTGGCGTGACGAGTCTCCTGCATTTTCGTATGCACAATGTTGATGTACATCTGGTGGGCGCGCTCGTGCTTGGTTCGATACCTGGGGGTTTGGTTGGTTCTTACCTAAGCACGCGGGTTCCAGTACCGTGGCTCAGAAGAATTCTGTGTGCCGTGCTGCTGGCAACGGGCGCGCGCATGCTGATGGCTTGATAAAGGATTATGCACTCAACTTCTTACGCTCGGATACTGGAACGCATCCACGCCGCACTTGAGGCCACGCGGGCGGTCTTCGCTCGTTTTACTCCCGGAGCGATTGAGACGGAATACAAAACCGGCCACGACCCCGTGACGGAAGCAGATCGTGCGCTTGACGCCGTTCTGCGTAAGGAGCTGCTGCGCGACGGCGAAGGCTGGCTGTCCGAGGAAAGTGTGGACGATCCAATCCGCTTGCAGCGATCGCAGGTTTGGGTAGTCGATCCTCTCGACGGTACTCGCGAATTCGTCGAAGGCATTCCAGAGTTCTGCGTTTCGATTGGCTTCGTCGAGAATGGCCGTCCCGTGGCCGGGGGAATCTACAACCCGGCAACCGATGAAAGTTTTCTGGGATCAATCGATTCTGGCGTCATTTATAACGGAAAACCCGCGCAACCCAGCCAGCGCAAGAATCTGGATGGCGCTCTGGTTCTTGCCAGCCGCAGCGAAGTGAAGCGCGGCGAATGGAAGCCGTTCGAGAATGCCGCTTTTAAAATTCGTCCGATGGGCTCCGTAGCCTACAAACTCGCTCTAGTCTCCGCAGGGCTGGCGGATGTAACCTTTACGCTGAGTCCCAAGAATGAGTGGGACGTGGTCGCCGGAGCGGCCCTGGTGAATAGTGCGGGCGGGTTTGTCAGCACCTTGGAGAAAACCGAATTGACCGCCAACCGCCGGGATCCCCTTTTATCGGGTCTGCTGGCGGGTGGACCTTTTCTGAAGGATCAGGTACTTGCATTGGTAGAGTCGCACATCCACGCGGCTGAACAAGCTATGGGAAATCCCGCCATCGAGGCTTCGGGCACGCAAACCCTGTCTGCAGCCGAGCGCAATAAAATGCTTGTGGAATGGAATGATACGCGGGTTGAGTACCCGACGGATGTGCCGCTCCACAGATTCATCGAAGAGCAGGTGCTGAAGACGCCGGAATCCGTCGCCGTTATCTATGACTCGGAGCAACTTACTTATAGGGAGCTAAACCGCCGCGCCAACCAATTGGCACACCGTCTGGAGAAGTTGAAGGTGGGCGCCGACGTTCTGGTTGCGGTGTGTATGGAACGATCGTTCGATCTGGTGGTTTCTCTTTTGGCAATTCTTAAAGCTGGGGGTGCCTATGTTCCCCTAGATCCTGAATATCCCAAAGAAAGACTGGAGACGATGCTGCGGGACGCGAACCCGCCAGTTGTTTTGGCCCACTCCCATCTGGTCGATCGCTTACCGGAAGGCTTTCAGTCGGTAATTTGCCTTGATCGTGACTGGCCTTCCCTGGCTTCGGAAATTCCAGAAAATCTGACGATCGAAGTGAATGGAAAAAATCTCGCTTACGCGATCTACACCTCCGGTTCAACGGGCAAGCCAAAAGGCGTACCTAACGTTCACGAGGGCATTGTGAACCGCCTGCTTTGGATGCAGCAGATGTATAAGCTGACTGGACAAGACCGTGTCCTGCAGAAAACCCCTTTCAGCTTCGATGTTTCTGTGTGGGAGTTCTTTTGGCCGCTGATGACCGGCGCGACTCTGGTTGTGGCGCGTCCCGGCGGACATCGCGATCCCTCCTACCTTGTCAACTTGATTGCAGAACAGGGCATCACAACTCTTCACTTTGTCCCGTCGATGCTCAGCATCTTCCTGGAGGCGACGGGGCTGGAAAGGTGTCGCAGCCTGAGGCAGGTTTTTGCCAGCGGGGAAGCTCTGCCCTTTCAATTGCAGCAGCGATTTTTCGAGAGACTGGAAGCCGAGTTGCACAACCTTTACGGCCCCACCGAAGCAGCCGTCGACGTGACTTATTGGCGCTGCCAACAAGACAGCGAACTACGAATTGTTCCGATTGGCCGCCCTATCGCCAATACAGAGATCTATATTCTGGACGCTAACCTCGAACCGGTGCCCATTGGAGTAGCTGGGGAGTTGCATATCGGGGGCATCGGACTGGCCCGCGGATATCTCAATCGACCTGATCTGACCGCGGAAAAGTTCATTCCAGACCCTTTTAGCAGGAAACCGGGTGCCCGCTTATACAAGACGGGCGATCTGGCTCGCTTTCTTCCGGACGGCAACATTGAGTACATGGGCCGAATCGATCAACAGGTCAAGCTTCGCGGCTTTCGCATCGAGCTCGGCGAGGTTGAAGCGGTACTGGAACAACATTCTGGAGTCACTCAAGCCGTTGCGGTGGTACGAGAGGACACACCGGATGATCCGAAGTTAGTGGCCTACGTAGTGCCCAGACGAAAGGCCCATAAGTCAGGAAATTATCAGCTGCCGAACGGGATGAACATTCTGCAGCAGAATAAAGGCGAAACTGATTTCTTATACCGTGAAATCTTCGAGTCGCAGATGTACCTGAAGCACGGGATCGTGCTGGTGGAAGATGCCTGCGTTTTCGACGTGGGAGCAAATATCGGCTTATTTGCGCTGTACATCGGGGAGCGGTGTCCAAAAGGCCGGGTGTATGCGTTCGAGCCGTTACCGCCCATTTTTGAGACGCTGCAGAGCAATGCGGCGCAATGTGGCGCTCAGATCAAAGTGTTCCCCGTAGGACTGTCGAATGAGGACATGGAAACGGAGCTTACCTACTATCGAGGCAATACCATCATGTCCGGGCTGAAGGCGCAGGCGGACACGGAAGAAGATGTGGAGATCGTGAGAAGGTTTGTGCGGAACCAGGAGCAGGGCGCTGCAGAGGGGGATGTTCGGCTAAGCCAGGCGGATGATTTGTTGCGGGAACGAATGCGCGGGGAGATATATTCGTGCCGGTTGCGGCGGCTTTCCGAGGTAATGCGGGAGGAACAGGTGAGTCACATCGATCTCTTGAAGGTTGATGTGGAACGCGCTGAGTGGGATGTGCTGCAAGGGATCGATGCGGAAGACTGGCAACAAATCGACCAAATCGTGCTGGAGGTGCACGATCACGTGAGCGGATATCAAGGCAGCCGGGTTAAGCAGATCTCGGAATTCTTGCAGGAACAAGGCTACGAAGTTACGGCGGAAGAGGATGACGAGATGAAAGGCGCGGGCCTGTACAACGTTTACGCTACCCGTTATCCGCGGGCGAAACGGGAAGAGATGTTGGGGCTTGTGGCGGCATCTACCCGGCCGGCGCCCGAGCTGATCACGACGTCGGTGCTACGCGCGCACTTGCAGGGGAAATTGCCGGAATTCATGGTGCCTTCGGCTTTCGTGATTTTGGACGAATTTCCGATGACCACCAGCGGCAAGGTTGACCGCCGCGCCTTACCCGCTCCCACGCCGGACCGCAGGGATATATCTCTCTCCATCGCTCCACGAAGCGAGATCGAAACTGAGATCGCATCCCTCTTTGAGAAAGTTCTTGGCATACCATCAGTGGGGGTGACCGACAACTTCTTCGAGCTAGGCGGCCATTCACTGCTGGCTGCGCGTTTGCTTTCGGAGGTGAGAAAGGTTACTGGCCGAGAGATTCCGCTCTCCGCGCTCTTTCGCGGAGCAACTGTGGAATCGTTGGCACGCATTATCGGTGGGCAGGCGGACGTCGGCGATCCGGTGGTGATGGAAATTCAGCACGGGTATAGCGGACACCTGCCTTTTTTTGCCATCGTCCCGCCGGGAGAAGAATCGTTGGGATATGCGATGCTGGCGCGCCACATGGGCCCGGAACAAACGGTTTACAAGATCCAGGGACATGCCCCCGCGTTGAAAGGCAAGCGCCCTTATTCCCGGCAAGAGATGGAGGCTCTGACCAAGGAATATATTGCCGCGATTCGCAGCGTTCAGCCGCGAGGGCCGTATTGCCTGGGCGGTTTATGTGAAGGAACGCACATCGGGGAACAGATTGTGCTGGGTCTGGAAGCGCAAGGGGAAGAGGTTGGCTTGTTCGCGATATTCGACACTTGGGTGTTGGAGCACAGCCAGAGGCGCTGGCTGTGGAAGATTCATTATTATGGCGATCGGCTGCGTCAGATGAAAAAGCCAACTCTGCGCGCGCAATTCGCTTCCTATCAACGTATCGCGCGGAACAAGGTTGACCACGTACTGGGCAAGAGTGCGCCGCGAAAAGATTGGTCACAAGTCTACTGGCCTGAAGATTTCACTCCTGCGCAATTCCGGGCTCCGGTTATTTTGTTTAAGCGCCCCAAGCAGCAGTTTTACTACATCAAGGATCCGCAGATGGGTTGGGGCGCCAGAACGCAGAGTGGAGTCGAAATCTGGGAGATCGATTTTCATCATCTGGAGATTTTGCGCGAGCCGCACGTCCGGAAATTTGGGGAAAAGTTAAGGGAAGCGATGATGCGGGTCAGCCGGCGTAACCTTAAGCCACAAGCGTCTCCCAACGATCCTCAAGCTTCCCGGTTTACCGTTCCCATGCAGCAGGGCTCATGAAGTTCGACAAACGCCAAATCCTGCGAAACGTTGGATCGAGCTGGTTTGCTCTGGGCGTAAATGTTGTAACGGGAATTTTTCTCTCGCCCTACATCCTCCATCGCTTGGGGGACACCGCCTTTGGTCTTTGGATACTGATCTTTTCCATCACCGGATATTACGGCCTCTTCGATCTGGGCATTCGATCGTCCATCGTGCGCTACGTCGCCAAGTATTCCGCCACCAACGAAGAGGAAGAACTGAACCGGCTGGTGAATACGGCGATGTTCAGCTACAGCGGCATCGGGGTCATAGCGATGGCCATCACACTCGCTGCCGCGCAGTATGTGAACTCAATTTTCCATATTCCCGCGGAATTCGTTTCAACGGCGCGTTGGCTGCTCCTAATGGCGGGAGGGGCGGTTTCGCTGGGCTTTCCTCTCGGTGTCTTCAGCGGCATTCTGGAAGGCCTTCAACGATTCTATCTACTGAATTTTGTGAATGTCAGTTCCACCTTGCTGCGAGCCTTGCTGATTGTGGTGGCATTACGGCATGGCCGTGGATTGCTAACGGTGGCGTTAATCACGGTTAGCCTGCCGCTGTTCAACGGTTTTGTAAATGCAGCTGCAGTGTTTCGCCATTTACGCCTGCGACTCGGACCCCAGTATGTGAGCTGGTCCAGTTTGCGCCTGATTGCCGGGTACAGCGGCACTACTTTCCTGATTATCGTGGCCGGACGCCTGCGTTTTAAAACGGACGCTCTAGTGATCGCCACTTTCGTATCCGCCGCCGCGGTAACCCACTTCACCATCGGCTCCCGCCTGGTGGATTATGCGACGGAGTTTGTTCATAGCATGGCGCAAATTTTCGTGCCCATGTCCAGCCAATCGGATGCGTTGGGAGAACTGAAGCGACTGCAGCAAATTTTCGTCGCCGGGAACCGGATGTGCGCCTTGGCGATTCTGCCGGTTTCGGCGATTCTGATCATTCTCGGAAAATCAGTCATCGAAGCGTGGGTGGGGGTGCGTTACGTATCGGCCAGCTATCCTGTATTGGTCATGCTCCTGATCCCTTCCACGATAATGCTTATGCAGGCAGCATCCTCCCGCGTTCTGTTTGGAATGGGAAAACACCAAACGCTTGCAAAGGTAACGTTGGCCGAAGGAATTGCCAACCTGGTATTAAGCGTGCTCCTGGTGCGCAAATTCGGCATCTTTGGAGATGCGGTGGGAACGGCAATTCCTTTGTGCTGCACCGTGCTGATTTTTCTGCCTTATCATCTCTGCAAGCTCCTGAAGCTTCGCCTGGGGTCCTATCTCCGACACGCTTTCCTCTTGCCATTGCTTTTGACCATTCCGCTCGTGATTGTCCTTCTGCTGTTGCGGCGGTGGTTTGTCCCGCACCATTTGCTGCAACTGGCAGAGCAAGTAGCGATTGGGCTGGCAGCTTATAGCATCGGAATTCTATGGGCCGTCCGAACCCGCAGGATTTGGACGGTTGAGGGATTGTCTTATGACGAGAGGGATGCGGAAATTGGCGCAGAACTGGTCGAAACGTCACGGCAAGAGGCCTGAGCCATGGTTATAAAATCCACGGGTTATCAATACAGTTATAAGCGATGTGCTGATTCGAAACTATTCCTGATCATATTCTGAACCATGAACGAACGCGTCGCACCGCATCCCGTACTGATTCTTGGCGCGTCGCCACGCATCAGCGTGGCGATTGCCCGCTCGCTGCACCGGCGTGGCATTCCGGTAGAGATTGCTTCATTTCAACCGGAAGAATATCCGCTGCATTCCCGCGCGGTTCGCGCCTTTCATCGGCTGCCCGCACGGCGAAAACATCCTGAGGCGTTTGCCGAGGCTTTGGTTGCTTTGGTTCGAGAAGGACGATTCGACCTTATTTTACCGGCGGGCGATCCCGCGCTGGCTGCGCTGGCGGATTTATACGACGAATTGAGTCCGCTGCTGCGTGTCGGCTGTCCACTGCCTCTCAGTGTCAAACGGGTCCTCAACAAATCGTTGACCCTTGAAACGGCGCAGAGCTGTGGTATTCGCGTACCGTTCACTTGTACGATCGCCAATGTTGACGGACTGGACGCAGTTACGCCGCAGTTGCGCTTTCCAGTTGTGGTCAAGCCGGAAACGAAAGGGGCTGCCGCTTTCCGGGTTTTCTATTTCAACACTCTGCCTGAGCTGGCGACCGCGCTTGCGAACAATAAGTGGGATAGGGTCCTGGCGCAGGAGTACTGTCCGGGCGTAGGAGTGGGTATCGAAATCTTGATGCACAAGGGGGAATGCGTTGCGCATTTTCAGCATCGCAGGTTGAAAGAAGCACCCGCTACTGGCGGGGTCGCCATCCTCGCTGTCGCTGAAGAACCGGACCCGGCGTTGCTTCAATCCGCAATGAATCTGCTTCGCGCCCTCGAATGGGAGGGAGTAGCGATGGTCGAGTTTCGGGTTGACCGGAAAACAGGAAGTTGCGTCCTGATGGAAGTCAACGGTCGCTTCTGGGGTTCTGTTTCTTTTCCGATCGCAGCCGGAGTGGACTTTCCGTTTTACTATTGGCAACTGCTTCACGGCGAGCAGCCCAATATGCCGATCCGATATTCCGTAGGGATGCGCTGGCGATGGAGCCCGGGTTATCTGGATCGCATGCTGAGCATCCTTTTCCGCACTCCAGGTTTTCCCGGCAACAGGCCATCGCTATCGCGGGAGTTACTCCAAGCTCCCGCAGATTTTTCTCCGTTTATCAAAGAAGCATTATGGTCATGGTCGGATCCATTTCCTTTTTTTGCTGAGATTGGCCATTTGCTAGGTTCTCTGTTGGCTACGCTTTGCAAGTCCGCTTTCCGGCGCATAGCGCCGCGGAGGCTCATGTCCTATTGGGATGTCTATTCCCGACTCGATAAACAAGCTCGTCCAGCTTATGCCGGGCTTCGCCTGCGTGGTGCCTTGGGGATGAACGCGCAAAATGGCGATGAGGCGCGAGTTGCCCTCAAGAGGGCCAATTCTTTTTTGTTTATTTGCTTCGGCAACTTGATGCGCAGCCCCATGGCCGAGGCCATGCTGAAGCACGTTCTCCTGGCGCGCGGAATCGACGGAATGATCGTACGATCCGCGGGCTTACACGCCGTGCCGGGGCGCGAAGCTCACTCCTGGGCGCTGGCCGTTTCCAGGGAGCTTGACATGCCGCTTGACCAGCATCGGGCGCAGCTTTTGACGCCGGAACTGGTTTCTGGTTCGGACGTCATATTCGCCATGGATTTCCAAAATCTTGCGGAGTTGCTGACCCTCTATCCAGCGGCGAGAAACAAAATCGTATTGCTTAGCCATTACGCGGAAGGAAGGCAAAGAAACCGTGAGATACCAGATCCCTACTTCGGCGATGTCGAGACAACAAGGCAATGCTACTCTGTGTTAAGAGCGTGCATCGACAAACTGGCGGGGGAGATTGCTTCAGCGTGTATGTTGAAGGAATCGCTGTTGCCTCTGCGATGAAGCTCGTTAGACTTGTCCCCAGATTTTTGCTGTGGCCATGAACATTGTCGTCCGACGAATACGCGGTTTGATCAACCACTTGGGAAAAATCACGGATACCGCCCTGGATCGTAATCCTGCAGGCCGTAACGTGACGGTTCTTCCGGGGGATGTTTTCATCGTTTCTTATCCGAAATCTGGAAACACGTGGACCCGCTTTCTAGTCGGAAATTTGATTTACCAGGATGAGCCAATTACCTTCGCCAATGTTGAAAGCCGCTTGCCATCGCTGTACGTTCATCCGGATCGAAAGCTGCGGAAACTTCCTCGAATTCTGAAGAGCCACGATTGTTTCGATCCGCGATACCGGACGGTTATCTACATCGTCCGAGATCCAAGGGACGTGCTGCTCTCCGCGTACCACTATGCGGTGAAGCTAGGTGTCCTGCCTCGTAACTGGGGGATCGAGCAATTTATTCCCGCCCTGCTGGACGGAAGCTTTGATTCGGGAATGTTAGTCAACCCGCGCTGGGGATCATGGTTCGACAACGTTGCCAGCTGGCTTGCCATGAAGGACAACCGTAAGTTTCTGTTGCTTCGCTATGAGGATATGCTGGATGATCCGCAGCGCGAACTGGTCAAGGTGGCGGACTTCCTTGGGATTGAGGCGACACCGCAGCGACTGGAACGAGCTGTCCGGCTGAGTTCCGCGGATCACATGCGCGAACTGGAAAAGACGCAATCCGAGGAATGGTCTCTGACGAAGAACACGCGGCCTGACATAGCGTTCGTGCGCAAGGCTCGCGCGGGAAACTGGAAGTCAGAATTGCCCGCCGAGGCGTTGGCCGACATTGAAACTGCCTGGGGGCCGCTGATGCGGAGTCTCGGATACGAACTATCCACTGCGCCACCGGAGCCGGACAAACTTCCGGCGCTGTCACGGTAACGGTGAGACCGCTCGACAATATGCAGCTACAGCATAATTTGTTGCAAAGAACGTTTGCTGCCCTCGCACAGGCAGGGCGCGTGCTTACCGGGCGTCAGATTGCGGGCCGCGGCCTGACGGTTTTTCCGGACGACATCTTTCTTGTCTCCTATCCGAGATCCGGCAACACCTGGACACGCTTTCTTTTGGGAAATTTGATCTATCAGAATGACTCGGTCACTTTCTCCAACATCGAATCGCGCATTCCGGAAATTTATTTCAATCGCGATCGATTTCTGAGGCAACTGCCGCGGCCTCGCATGCTGAAGAGTCACGAGTGTTTTCAGCCACATTATGCGCGGGTGATTTACATCGTGCGCGACCCGCGGGATGTGGCGGTCTCTTTCTACCACCACAATGTGAAGGCGCGAAACATTCCCGATGACTATCCCATGAGCAGTTTTGTGCCGCGCTTCATTGCCGCCGAATTCGACCGCAAGTTCGGTTCGTGGCGGGATAACGTTTTGAGCTGGACTGTTCTGCGAAGAGGCGACCCAAATTTCCTGATGCTTCGTTATGAGGATATGAAGCGCGATCCGGCGGCGGCATTGGCCAGCGTGGTTTCTTTTCTGGAGCGTTGCTCCTTTCGCAAAATCGACTCAGATGCTGCGGCATTGGGTCGCGCCATTGAACTGAGCTCCGCGGACAGAATGCGCGCTTTGGAAAAACAGGAGGCTGCAAGTTGGGTTCTCACCAAAGGCACGCGCAGCGATAAACCTTTTGTGCGGTCGGCTACTTCAGGAGGATGGAAATCGCAACTTGCTCCGGAATCGGTAGCCACGATCGAGTCGGCGTGGGGCGACCTCATGCAAAGCATGGGATACGAGTTGACTTCGAACCGAGTCGCTGCTTACGCGGAGCGGGGTGCTCCCAGCGAACGACCATCGTAACAACGG
This sequence comes from Candidatus Sulfotelmatobacter sp., assembly GCA_049589695.1. Taxonomy (GTDB): domain Bacteria; phylum Acidobacteriota; class Terriglobia; order Terriglobales; family Acidobacteriaceae; genus Sulfotelmatobacter. The sequence continues at coordinate 14,579 of JBAWBG010000167.1, forward strand.
ACAGCTATGCCGTTACTTGCTTTTTCTGCGAGAGCCGAACCAATGTCTAATTCCCGCAATTCCCGGACGCAGATCTGATATCCAGACATCGTCATAACACATGCCGGGAAGCCAGGGTACGGCCATCGTAGCGAGGCTTGCCCAGAAATTTGGATATCCCGCCGGCCAGTCTGCAGGACGCCCAGCCCGCAAATTGCTCAGATGAGTTAATTCGCCGACCACGCGACGGCAAAGAATATTTTCCCGATAAGAAATGTTTTCGGGCGGAAGCGCTCCGGTGAGACACCATTCAACGAGATGACGCGGGTAATCAATGCCGCAGGCAATAGGCAGTCCGATCGATCCCCAGGGCCGCCCGTTGATTTCCATCAAGATCAAGCGCCCCTCCGGCATTTTTTTATACTCGACCATAGCCGCGCCCTCGAAGCCCATCTCGCTGATCAGCCGCTGGCTGAGCGATACGAGCAAAGGATCAAGAGCGATGGATTTTCTGGCACTGCTGGCTGATCCACGCGGATCCACTTCCCGGATTCTTTCCCACTGAAAAGGCAAGAAAGTTTTTCCGGCGGCGACAAAACAAGAAAAACCGATGCCGACTCCGGAGACGAACTCCTGTATCAATACATCTCCGGCAAATCGCAAGCGTTCGGCGACTTTGTCTCTTAGCTCCGCAAAACTGTAGGCATATGCCACCGATCCGAACACCGCTTTAGCGTTTATCCAACGAACTGAAAAACGATCCTTCACCACCACGGGAAACTGAGCAGCTTCCCAATGGGAGAGATCGCTCATCGACTCGACGAGTTGGGTTTCTGGGATCCGAATTGCAAACGATTCTGCCAGCTTTATCGTTCGATATTTGTCCGAGACTAACTCCAGAGCGCGTTGCGACGGCATGGCGATACGACACATGCTCGCGAACCGTTCTCGCTGTGCCGAAAGCGGTCCCAAAGTCCAATCTGTGACGGGAATGACAAGATCGATGGAATGAGCGCGAACGAATTCGAAGATCGAGTCCACGAATGCGTCAGCATCCTGCGTAGACACCGGATAGTCGAAGGGCGCACTGCAATAGCGCGAGAGCTTTGCCGCCGCGAAAAGTCCGCGGTTCGCACCTACGGCGACCCAATGCCCGGCCCGGCCCGCCGACCGCGTGACCGCCAGCGCCGCTGCGCTATGCCCGTCGAGGACCAGTATTCTTGGCAATCGGAAACCCGCTTAAAGGTTGATTAAACTGCTCGCCCGGCAAAAGCGCTTTCGAGGTTCCAGCGCAGTCCTTCCACGGTCTTGGTGGGACGAATACGCTTCAAACAAAATAGATTGTCCCCGGTGCGCGTTATGCCGTTATCGGTAGTTACGGCCGTTTCGTAGCCAGCCGCACGGCTCTGTTCGGCGGTCTGCGCGCTCCAATGCGGAGAAAGCGCCGGACACGGATAAGAGAAATGCAGGATGGGTGCTTCAAGATTGAGCTCAAGGCGCCGCTTCGATTCGGTGAGTTCGCGAACAGCTTCGTCTTGTTTGAGGTAAGCCATGTTCGGATGCGTCATCGTGTGCGAACCAACAATGTGTCCCTTCCGCTGCAAGCCGCGCATCTGTTCGTAGCTCAACATCGGAGAAGCCTGATGCCACGGAATCTTCGCGTCAAGTTCCTGTTCGACGCGCTCTACAAAATCCTCTTGCGCCGCGCCGCTAAGCTGGCAACAGACGTCACAACTGCTCAGGAAGGCTTCTTCCTTTTCTACCAGACGATTGAGCGGCCAGCTCTTGCCTTGAGAATCGTTCCATCTAGACGGCTTTGTGTTGCGGAACGCGAAACGTAGGCGGCTCGGCCAGGGCAGCCGTTTATTCTCTACGCAATCCACGGTTACGTAGAACGTTGCGGGCACTCCAGTCCGGTTCAGCACCGGCATGGCGAACTCATAGTTGTCGGCATATCCGTCGTCAAAGGTAATCACCACCGAACGCCTGGGCAGGTCGTCACCGCTGCGAAGATGTTTGACGGCCTCGTCCAGGGAGATCGGCTGAAAATCCCGCGCCAACAATTCCATCTGTGCGCGAAACACCAACTCAGAGTGGGCGATTTCGCCCCATGAGTCGACCCACAGCGAAGGGGCTGGGAGAACCGAATGGTACATGAGGATTGCCACACTTGGGCCACGCACACTTGCCGCCATGCGTAGTAGCCCGCTACTGACAATTGATCTTTTGGCCCAAGCTTTCATTTTCAAAAGTTGTGGTGGAAATGCTCGTTAAATCTCAGTCTAACGCGCCTAGCCCTTTGGCACGATGTACCGCTGCGTTGCCGCTCGATGCACAGCAAGCAGAGATCCCACGCCACTGACCCAACTTTCGAACTCCAGTTGAGTACGGGAAGTGGTGTCTACAAGTCTGGGCACGAAGTAGGGGTCATCGTTGCCATCAACCAGCCCTGCGTCGCACGTTGTGGAGGAAACCACATCTTCCTTTTGTAACCACCCTGCAAACTCTTTCCGGTAGACTCCGCTGGGATAGCAGAAATGCACTGGTTTCAGTCCGGTGAGGGCTTGAATTCTTTGCCGGTTCTCGACAACTTCCTTTCGGAATAATATTTCGTCCGGTGGCGTGCGGTGCCGGTGCGTATGCAGTTGGACATCGACACCGTTCGATGCAATGTCCGCCAGTTCTCTGGCGTTCATCAGTTGCAGAATGCGCCTGGAGGAAAGTTCGACATAGTCGAGGCCGAGATTTGTGGCCAGCTTTCCCGCCAGCTCATTCTTCTGCAAGCCGGTGAGATGTTCCCGCTCGGAGAGATCGATCAGGCCACGCACCACCCGGTGGCGGCCAAGTTCGGTGCGCAAATCCATGGGCTCGGAGAGTCCAAGCTCATTCGGCGCAACCAATTGCTCGCCACGTCTTTTCCATAACATGTAGGAGCAGATCAGGTTGAAAATCGGCATCTCGTGATCGGTGTAATAGGTTGTCTGATAAACGGTCACCGGAAAGTCATATTTCTTTAACAGTGGATAAGCCTGGTTATAAAAGTCATATGTGCCGTCATCGAACGTGATTGCGACGCTGCGCGGAGGGAGATCGTTGACGTGCAACCGTGTCAAAGCCTCGCCCAACGGCAGCACAGAACAGCGCAGGGCTCGCAGTGCTTCCATCCGCTGCGCAAGCAAACCCGCGTGCATATAGAGCGCAGGTCTCCACAGATGCTCATCGGCGAGCGAGATGCCGTGGTAACAGAGAATCAGCAGCCGGTTCTGACGCCACTGGCTGTTCGCCACGAGGTGAAAGAGTCCGGCGCCTCTAAGCAGGCCGAGTGTGACACGTTTTATCTTTCTAACCATTGCGGTTCGGAAATCGGAGTCGGATTATTCAGAAGATAGGCCCGTCATTTACTGCTAGCGGTAGAGCTAATTTGAGACGCGGTGACGTCAGGGACTGGTTCGCCATCCAAAAATATCCTCTGCCACAGTTCCAGATTCAGCAAGCGCCAGATACGATTCCCATGGTCGTGATACCCGGACGTGTGCTGGTCGAAGAGTCGCGCGACGGCATCAGCGCAGAAGAGCCCGCGTTCCGATGTTCGCGGTTCCGTCAACAGTTCCCGAAGATGATCCAGGGAATGGCCAGTGAGCCAGTAGGCCCAGGGTGTGGGAAATCCCATCTTCTGCCGATGTACGATTGAATCCGGCAACAGATCCCGCACCGCCGATTTCAGAATGCACTTTCCCGCCATTCCCCGCGTCGAGTATTTTGCGGGAATGCTGGCGGTGAACTCAACCAGAGCGTGATCAAGAAAAGGCACGCGGCTTTCGATGGACGCAGCCATGCTCATCTGGTCCTGCTTCATCAGCAACTCGACCAGATAAGTTTTGATATCGGTGTAGAGCAGCCGATGCAACAGATCGCCCGAAGAATGATCCCAATACTTCATCGATCCGGCATAGGCGTTACCCCCCATTTGTTTTGCCTGGGGCGTCAGCAAATCATCTTGTTCCGCGGCGGAGAATGCGGAATAGAAATTATCGAAATAGAAAGAAGGCCACGAAGCACCGTCGCGCATTAAGAATGTATGTTCCAGTTTTCTCTTCGCGGCTGCCCCGAGCGGAACCAAGCCGACTCCGTTGCGCAATCCGCGTCTTAACAGGTTCGGCGTCAGTGCCCTGTAAATCCCGTCCATGCGTGAATTGAGCAGAGTCCAGGGGTAGCGCGTGTATCCGCCCAAGGTTTCATCGCTGCCTTCGCCGGTGAGGACAACCGTCACCCGCTCCCGTGCCAGCCGCGCAACAAAATAGAGCGCCACACTGGACGGCCAAACGATTGGTTCATCCTCATGCCAGATCAATCGAGGGAGGGTCTCAAAAAACTCATCGCGGCTGAGATGAACTTCATGATGTTTCGATCTCAAGTGTTCGGCGATCGTCCGGGCATAAGGTAATTCGCTATAACGTTCTTCGCCGTAGCCTACGGAAAAAGTCTCGATCGGCTCTTTGCGGATTTTTGTGGTGAGTGCCGCAATGGCACTTGAATCCAACCCGCCGCTCAGGAAAACACCGAGCGGAACATCGCTCATCAAGTGGCTGGAGACACAGGCTTCGAGTTGTTCCCTATAGCTTCGAACGTAGTACTCAAGCGGCCGGCCTCCATCATCGACCCTGACGTCGAGATCCCAATAAGGTGAAATCTCCAACTGACCGTTCTCATCAATTGTAAGAACATGGCTGGGCATTAACTTGCGAATACCGGCGTACATGGTTTCTTCGCCTGCGATGTAACCAAAAGCAAGATATTCGGCCAGCACGCCGTGATTAAACTCCGGCTTCACTCCGGGGTAGGCCAGAATAGTTTTGATCTCCGAGCCGAACAGCAACGTGGTCCCGTCGAAGCGGTAGTAGAGAGGCTTGATCCCCAGCCGGTCCCGCGCAATAAATAAATTTCTCTTGCGGCGATCCCAGATTGCGAAAGCAAACATTCCCCGCAAATGCCCAACACATTTGCTTCCATATTCCTCATACAAATGAACAATAGTTTCCGTATCGCTTTTGGTTCGATAGCGGTGGCCACGAGATTCGAGATCTTTTCGTAGATCTTGGTGGTTATAGATTTCACCATTGAAGACGATCCAAATGTCTCCGTCTTCATTGCTAAGAGGTTGATGACCGGTTTGAATATCGATGATGCTGAGGCGGCGCATCGCCAGCCCCACGTTCTCCTCGACAAAGAAGCCGTCATCATCCGGGCCGCGGTGGACGATTTGCCGGTTCATACCGGCGAGCAGGTCGCGATTCACGCGCCGGGCTCGCTCGGAATGAAAGATACCGCAGATTCCACACATGGCTACACGCCCATCTTCTTGGGATCATTCGCTGGCACAGTCAAGTTCGCTATTATCCGATCAAGCGGCATTTGCAGCGTGACCTGTTCCGGATCTGACGAGAAAAGCTCAGTCTTCGTGGCAGAACCCACTATCTCAGCATAACTTACCCGATTGGCCGCAGTGAGCACGCGCTGGCCTCCGGCATCCGCGTAAGAACCGCCGCAAAGAATTAGCGCGCACTCCTCCCTTTCGCGATCACGCCACCAATAGAGGAAACTGGCATCGCTGGCCCATGCACCCAGAACCCAGGGACGCGGCTCAGAGGAAAAAAAGAAATAGTGTTCTTCGCGCGCATCCGAGTAGCGATAACCGCAAACCGCTTCGCCGTTGAACTTATTGGTTCTGACCAGCTGACCGAACCGAGCGCGAGGGTTTCGGTCCGCAATCAGCAGCGTAACAAAATCAGCAGGCAGTTCGATCTTCGTCCCGAAGTTGACCACGCTTGCCCGCTCCTTGTGCCCATAGGCGGGAGACCAGTAGTCACGGCGCACGCTTTGCGACCAGCCGTGTCCGTCGGCTGTCAACAAGGCGACGCTATCCAGATCATCCGCGAATACACAGTCTTTGGACGCCACTGGAGAAAGAGTGGGACCGATGTGCCATGCAATTTCAAGTTGGTGGGTTCCGCTGCCTTCCGCGACATCGCGCACCAACCAAAACTTTTCCCTTCGATGAAAAACCCACCTGCGGTGAATCACTGGAGATGGCAGTCGGGAATATCCATCGTGACTGCCTCGAAAAAGATCAAATTGTTGACCGTTGATCCACTGTTCTACTTCGACATGTGGAGGATCCTTCCAAGAGAATGGGCCAGTGCCTTCTGCCTGATCCAGTATATCCACCTGCATCGTGTTGTGAGCGCCGGTGCCGCGCCAGTGGCCGCGTTCATCGCTGTCGCCAACATATTCAAAGGTGCCTGGATCGATCAGAAGACTTCGCCCCTCGCGAACCAGGCAAACGCTTAACGCGTCCGCGTGGCCGTGTCCCCCACTCCCTGCTCCCAACGGTCCGGCATCGATGAATAACTGCTGTCCTGAGTTTTCATCGGCCATCAGATAGAAACCGTTCTCTGCAAGAGCCGTCGAACCCCCAGACGGTTCTGCAGTCGGCAGCAAATCAAACGCCGTCAGGCCCTTGATGCCCAGCAGCCACAGCGTTTCTTCCCTCGCATTTCCTGCGGCAAACTTGAAATCTCCTCGCCGGTAGAGTACCGCGCCCGTCGCCAGAGGATCGAGCATGTGCTCGGCCCGATTGCGCAAAGGATCGAATATTCTTCCCCCGTCGTCATCTCCAATGCTGGGAGCAATCCCGGCTCGATTCAGCAACAACAATGCATTCAGCATACGCTCCAAAATCGCATCGAACGCCGGGGAAATCTCAACCCGGTTGAGCCCGGCGAGAATTCTTGCGTGTAGAAAAATATCTAGAGCGTAGACGTGGTAATAAGTGGATTGCTCAAAATAAAATCCATCGTTCCTGACTTGCTTTGCGGCCTCAGCTTGCAGGATTTCCCAGCCGCGCCGCTGCCAGCGCGCCGCGCTCTTCGTGCCGGGGAATAAAGTTCCCAAAAAGAACAATGCCAGCGCTTCACCCAGCAAGTGCGTGTTGGGAGAAAAATATGTGGACAGGTAGGTTTCGATGTGGCGTCCGTTAAGGCTCAGTGCATACTGCCACTGACAGCGCAGTTCGGTCGAGAAAATTTGACAATCCTGCAACAGAAAGAAAGTCCAAATCCACGACAAGCTGCGGTAGCCCACCTCCAGGCTACTTGCCCAATTTATTCCCACTGGATACGGATTCTCGCGATGCCAGTGCGTCCACTGGGCGAAAATCTCGCGTGCAAATTTTTCGTTGCCCGAAAGCCAATAAGCTTTGGCCAGCGTGACGAAGTGCTGATGGCGGTTCAATTCCCAGGTGACCTTGGAATCTCCAACGTGCTCGAAGTCGAGATACTTCACCTTGAACCAAGGTTCGCGCTGAGCCTGCTTGCCGTGCACAAGATCCAAATGCCAGTCGATCTCCGCGCCATAGTCAAGATCTTTGTAGCCTAAGAGATCAAACTGGTGGTTGCAGATCCTCTCCGCACGGAGAACGATATTATTCGCTTGTGAAGGTAAAACCTGTTTCAGCTCGACGCACAGCGCCGGAACTTCTGTCGGCACGAAAAAAAATCGTCCGAACGTTTCTGGCTGCGCAAGAGCCGCAATGTTCTGAGAAGCCGTTCCATTTCGAAATCGCAGCAGATCCGTGCGGGCAGTTAAGTACTGTCTCAAACGGTCAAAAAGCTCACGGCGATCCATGGAAGTAAGGCGACCCAGACGGCCCCTCCATTTGGAATGATTTGCCATCCCCTAGCGACTTCCTCCCCTTCGCAGCAAAAGTTCGCTGTAAAGTGCGTCTACTTCTCGCACCAGCCTCTCGAAACTAAAATTTTGAACCGTGAACTCATGTCCACCTTGCGCTATCCGCTGCGCCAAGCCCGGATCACGCAACAGCTTCAACAATGACGATGAAAGTGTTGACGAGTCCTCAGGCGGCACCAGCAGCCCTGTCACTCCGTCGTCGATTAATTCGGCATTTCCTCCTACGCGGCTGGCGACGACCGGTAGTCCAGCGGCCATGTATTCCAGCACGGCATTCGACAAACCTTCAGCCCGTGAAGGAAGCACGGCGATATCACAGCAGCTGAGAATCTCCGCAATATCGGAGCGGCGGCCGAGAAATAGAAAGTTCTGCTCAAGACGTAGACTTGCAACTTGCCGCTCAAATCTCGACCGCTGCTCTCCGTCGCCGACAAGAAGGAATCGAGTAGATGGGAACTCTTGCACTACCGCAGGCGCGGCCGCAATCAGCCAGGGATGCCCTTTTACATCTGTGTGCATGTTGCCGACCAGCACGACCAGCTTGCCATCGCCAATCCCGGAGAACATGTGAGCGCGATCGCTCCCACTTTTCTGAAATCGCTTGATGTCGACTCCGTTATGAATCACTCGCAATTTTTCCGGCGCAAATCCATCCTCCGCGATCAGCGCGTCACGGATCGGCGTGGCATTGGCCAACACTGCGCCCCCTAAATTCTGAATGCGCCGCAGCCATCTACGACGCTTGCCCTGGTACCAGTCGAAGTGAGCGAGGTCGCGACGGCTGGAAATAATGGCCCGCACGCCCGCTAACCGAGCCGCGGGAACCCCGAGCAGATTCGACCACAAATCGTGAGTGTGCACGATATCGAACTTCTTCCTCTTAAGAAACCAACTCAACTTCAGCAATTGATAAAGACCTGCTGGGCTATCCATACCGCCTTTAGGATAGAACTCCCGCACGGCAACATCGCTTCCCTGCAGCCGTTCCAGCAATGGGCCTCGAGCCTGCAGGCAGCCCAGCGTCACATCGTATCCGGCCTCAGGAATCCGCAGCGCCAATTCCACGGCCTGGGTTTCGGTTCCACCGATGTTGAGCGAGTCCACCAGATAAAAAACCTTACGTCGTGGACGCGTGGAGTGATGACCTCGCCCGGCACCAGCAGCCGCCAGCACATCGGCCGGCGTTTTCTTGTTTTCGCTCACGCTCACCGAGAATGATCCTATCGAAATCCGAGAATTCAAGCTTAGTTACCTACGTTTATCCCTCTCAGCCGGTGCAAACTCCACCCACGTGCTTAAATACTATCTGTGGTTTGCAGTGCTGGGTATGAAATGGGTGGTGCACCAGCGAGTGTGTGTGATTGTAACGCCTTCAATCGTGGGAGCGTCCCGCGGTTGCACGAAAGAGGGATAAAGTTTTCCGCATGAATCGATCGATTAGCGTTTTCGGTTTAGGGTATGTGGGCACAGTCACGGCAGCCTGCCTAGCACACAAGGGACACAATGTAATCGGCGTCGACTTGAGCCCGGGTAAAGTCGAAGCCATGCAATCCGGCCGCAGCCCGATCGTTGAGCCGAATGTGAGCGACCTCATTTCGCAGAGCCATGCGGCAAAACATTTGCATGCAACTTCGGACTCCGCATATGCCGTGATGAACAGCGACATTTCCTTTCTCTGCGTGGGAACTCCCAGTCTGCGGAATGGCAAACTCGATCTAGGTCACATCGAACCAGTATGCCGCGACATTGGACAGGTTCTGAAGAAGAAGAACGGATTCCATCTGGTCGTTCTTCGCAGCACCGTTCTTCCCGGAACCGCCGAAACGATTGTTGTGCCTGCTCTCGAAAAATCGAGCGGGAAGAAACTCGGCGAAGATTTTGGGGTCTGTGTCAATCCCGAGTTCATGCGGGAAGGCACCGCTGTCACCGATTTTCTGGAGCCTGCGATGACCGTAATCGGCGCAGCAGAGTCGAAACACAGCGGCATTTTGCGCGAGGTCTATCAGTGGGTCCCGGGACGAATCTTCGAAACTTCTTTCCGTTCCGCTGAGATGGTGAAGTACGTATGCAACGCGTGGCATGCCGTGAAAGTTTCTTTCGCGAATGAAATTGGTACGCTGGCGAAGGAACTCGGTGTCGATGCGGAAGCCGTAACTGAAATCTTCACCGCCGATACCAAGCTCAATATTTCTCCTACTTATCTAAAACCCGGCTTCGCCTTCGGTGGGTCATGTTTGCCCAAGGACGTGCGCGCCTTGAGCTACCGCGCAAAAGAACTGGATCTCAATCTGCCGCTGTTTCAATCCATTCTTGCTAGCAACGAGGAACACCTGGACCGTGCGGTTGAGATGGTGCTCACAACCGGCAAAAAGAAAGTTGCCGTTCTAGGATTAAGCTTCAAGGCCGCCACTGACGATCTGCGCGAGAGTCCTCAGGTGCAACTGGTGAAGCGTCTGCTTGGTGAGGGCCGGCAGATTCGCATCTGGGACGACAATGTCTCTCTGGGACACTTGATCGGATCTAACCGGCAGTATATTGAAGAAGTGATTCCCCACATTGGATCCCTGCTTTCGACCAGCATGAAGGAGGTTGTGGGCGACGCCGAGGTCGTCGTAATCGCAACCCGCGGGCTGAATAAAGACGAGTTGCACCGGTGCCTGCGCCCCGACCACATCGTGATCGACATGGTAAACCTGGAGCGAAAATCGCGGCCCGCATCATCCGGCCAGTATGAAGGGATTTGCTGGTAACCGCTGCTGCCATGAAGATCCTGTGGGTTAAAGCTGGCGGCCTGGTTCCACCCGATACCGGCGGAAAAATCCGCAGCTACAACATTCTTCGGCAGCTGGCGCGCCATCATGCTGTCACTTTTTTTTCCTTCTACGCCGCGCACGATCCCGATGTTCATGACGACCTGAAGAACGTGTTTGAGCAGGTGGTCACCATTCCTTTGAAAATTCCTGTCCCTAAGAGTTTCGCCGAGATGCGCGAATATGGCGCTCGCCTCTTCTCGACGGAGCCGTACGGCATCACAAAATATTGCCGCCCCGAAGTGCGGCGGGCATTGCACGCGTTGCTTGAGCAGAATAAGTATGACGTGATTCTCTGTGATTTTATGGCCGCGGCAGGCGTGATCCCGTGGGATTCTCCCACCCCCAAGGTCTTATTCACTCACAACGTGGAAGCTACAATTTGGCGCCGCCACTATGAAGTCGCCAGCAACGCAATCTGGAAGGCGATCTCCTGGCTGGAATGGCGAAAGATGGAAGCTGCCGAACGGCGTTATCTGCGCCTTGCCGATCGTGTGCTCACCGTATCGGAGACAGATCGTGACGCTTTCGCGTCCTTCCTGAATATAGACAATCTAACCGTGATCCCTACCGGCGTCGACGTGGAATTCTTCCAACCCACCCCCGGAGAGGAGGTCGCGAATTCCCTGGTCTTCACAGGTTCGATGGATTGGCTACCGAATGAAGACGCGATTTTTTATTTCGTGGAGTCTATTTTGCCGCTGATTAAGCTGCAATGCCCCGACGTATCTTTGAAAGTAGTCGGCCGCAGCCCGTCTCGTAAGCTGCAGTCGTTGACCGAGACAGAGAAAAGCATTCGCCTTACCGGCTGGGTCAACGACATTCGACCATTCGTGGCACGCGGCTCCGTGTGCATCGTTCCTCTGCGCATTGGCGGTGGCACTCGCCTCAAAATTTTTGAAGCCATGGCGATGGGCAAGGCTGTGGTTTCCACATCCGTGGGAGCTGAAGGTTTGGCGGTGCACTCAGGTGAGAATATTCTTCTAGCCGATACACCCAACGATTTCGCCGAGTCTGTGATTTCGCTTCTTCGCGATGCTAAACGGCGGCAGCAGCTGGGAATCGCCGCCAGGAGCCTGGTTCAGGAAAACTACAGCTGGACGAAAGTAGCCGACGATTTTGCTCGCACCCTACAAGAAGCAGTCATTCCCGCCAATCCAGCGGGATTTGAGAAAGCGAAAGACTCTACTCTTTAGACCACTCCCTTTAGGCATGTACTTCCGCGCTCTTGGGGCCCTGTCCCCCAGTTATCTATCGTATTGATTAAGTCCGAACTAAGGTTTGAGAGTGCGCCAACCAGCTTTCATGGCGCCCAGTTTCGATCCAAATTTTTCGCTTCGAGGTAAAGATGAAACTCCCCCTGTACTGTTTGAAGCTTGCACAAGCTTTTGAGTCAATCTCTGCCTATCAAAGCGCTATCCTCACCGGAATGCTTTTCATACCGCTGCTGGCGACCGTAGGATGCACGTCCGCGATAACACCCGCCGCAGCATCCAATGCGGCTACGAATCAGCACGTTGCCACAACGCCAGCCATCCAACTCACTCCTGGAAATTCAATGGTAACGCCGGGGGCCAATGTTCAGTTTTCGGCGCTGATGAGCGATACAACCGATACGGCAGTAGTCTGGTCGGTTAACGGAGGGGTCATTTCTAATTCCGGGCTGTTTGTTGTACCAAACGCTAAGCCCGGTACTGTTTTTCAAATCGTAGCTACCAGCCGGGCTAACCCCTCCTCGCACGGCATGGCGAGCGTGGCGGTCGCCTCGTCGTCCGCACCCCCGGGCAATCCCGCGCCCGGATCGACCCCGCCCTCCGGCGCGGATAATCGTTACTGCGAAGCCGGCGATGTTCCCAACTTTGGAACGGTCGATGGACCGGCGGTCGCGCCCACAGCGTGTTTTATGACGGCTGCGGAATCGACTCCCTCACCCGGAGCGGTCATTAAAGTATCCTCCGCGTCGAACTTGCAAACCGCAATCGATAATGCGACTTGCGGCCAAACGCTGGTGCTCCAGGCTGGGCAAACCTATCCTGGATTCACTTTGCGCGCAAAGGGCTGCGACGCGAATCACTACATCACCATTCGCAGCAGCGCCGCTGGATCTGGATTGCCTGCCGAAGGGGTTCGAGCCACGCCGTGCAACGCCGGTGTCTCGTCTCTTCGGGGCCGGCCTGCGTTGAACTGCTCTTCTACCAGCAATGTGATGGCCCGAGTCGCAGGCGCAGCCAAGGCAGACAAAATCATTGGTACTGATGAGGGGGCTAATTACTACCGGCTCGTGGGGCTGGAAGTGGCCGATACTGAAGCCAATGGCGCATCCGGAGGCTTCTACGATCTCATCCTGCTGGACACCACCGACCACATCATTTTCGATCGCTGCTGGATTCACGGTTCGCCAATCGGGGAGGACATTAAAGGCGTAGAATTCACCAACAGTTCCTATATCGCTGTAATCGACTCTTACATCTCCGATATCCACTCCAAGGTCTCGGGCTACGGAGCGGATTCCGCGGCGATTGGTTCGGTTACTGGCACCGGGCCAGTCAAAATTGTCGATAACTTCCTGGAAGCCGCAGGAGAGAACGTTCTTTGGGGCGGCGGACCTTCCACCACGAATGTGACCGACGTCGAGATGCGCCGCAACCATGTCTTCAAGCCCTTCACCTGGTGGAAGTTGAGCCCCACCTATTTCGGCACGCTCTTTCTCGTCAAGAACCTGTTCGAGAGTAAAACCGGCGTACGAGAGTTCGTCGAAGGAAACATCTTTGAGAACAATTGGGCCATGGGGCAAAAAGGCACTGCCATTCTCTTCACTCCGAAGAACCAGTATGGACACTGTCCGGGGTGTACCGTTCACGACGTCATTTTCCGCTTCAATATTCTTCGCCACTCGGTGGATGGAATTGGAATGGCGCCCGTTTATGCCACCACATGTCCAGGGGAGGGCGGAGGCGGCACCGGAAAGTGCCGGTACCTGTCGGGGGGACTCTATAACATCAGTTTTCACGACAACCTTCTCGATGACATCAACGAATCAACCTATTCTCCGGGAACCTGTTGCAGCGACGGCTTCCTGTTCAACATTGCGACCGACCAGCCCACCAATTGGCCCCACGATATTTCCATCGAACACAACACAGGGTTTCCCGTCGGTTCCGGGATCGCGAATGTCACCATCACTGCTGCGCCCCAGGTGTTCGCCAATTTCTCTTTCAACAACAATTTGATGACTTCCGGAGACTACGGCTTCCACCAGGTGCTGCCCGGAAATAAGCAACCCGGCTGCGGCACAACCAGCGTGGCAGGAATGGTTGGCGCGTTGAACGGCTGCATGGGGGACACTTGGACCGCGGCGGGCAATGTGTTAGCGAACACTTCAACAAAGTCAACGACGTTGCCGGGGAATCCGCTTCCACCGCGAAATTTCGAGGCTCCAAGCTTAGATTCGCTGGGCCTCATGGACTTTAATAAGGGGAATGGTGGAAACTATCAGTTGACCCCGAGCAGCCCCTTTAAGAGTGCAGGTACGGACGGAAAAGACCCTGGCTCGGACATGGATGCCCTGCAGGCGGCTACGGCCGGCGTGCTGTGATCGCTCAGAAAATCGCAGGCGGCGTTCCGCTCTGGCCGGCGTTTAGTTGCATCTCTTTTTCACAAAATGCCACTTCTGATAATTATCGCGCTCGATCATCTCCAGCTTCTCCGGCAGGCCCGCTAGAAACTCATCCACGGCCTTGTTGCTGCCTGGCCAGGGCCGGTCGTTGTACTCGTCGAGTGAAATGATCCCGCTTGCGATTATGCGCGGGCTGAAGAACTCCATGCATTGCTTGTAGGAATCGTAGAGGTTCACGTTCAGATGCACCAACGAGAACTACAAGCGCGGCGGCTCGTGCGAGAGCTAACTCGGACAAGGATTTCTGAAAGTAGCTTATTTCTGAAGCTTCATGGCAACAACCGTGGCGAACAATTCCGCCCCTGGAAAGCTTTTGAGGATCCAGCGATCGAGTCTCGATGCCGCTGGCCCCACCGGCCGGAGAAACCGTTGGACCAGCGGCATGAATGGAAGCCTGAAGTAGCGTCGTTCTAGTACCTTGAAACGCTCTGTCACAACTCGAAGCTCTTCGCGGGTTAAGGGATGTTCGAACTCTGAAATGTCCTCGTGAGCAGGCAATAGCCCTCTCAGGAAAGCGTATGTCCGCGAAAAGCGAACTGGTTCCTGGAGGATGACCACGCCGCCTTTGACCAGAATTCTAGCCATTTCTTCGACAACCCGCGCGATGTCCAGATGGTGAATGAGAGCGATGCAGAAAATCACATCTACCGATTCGTCAGGCAGCCCTGTATCGTAAGCGGAACCAACCTGTAACCTGGCCTCCAGGCCGCCGTCGTTTAAGCGCTTCCGGGCCAACGTGATTAAATCAGGGGAAATATCCATTCCGATTACCCGAGCCCCGCGCTCCACCAATGGAACTATGTTTTGACCCGCGCCACAGCCAAAGTCGAGCAGGGTCTTGTCTCGGGCATCGCCCAGCAGGTGAAAAGCATATTCGAGAGCAAAGGGCGTATCACGAGGTGGATTCCGGTAGCGATCAATTTGAGCGCGATCGACTCCTCTGAGAACGATCTTTCGAGCTTCCTCAGCGCTGCGTTCAATCTCAGCCTGATCGCGTTCCGACAATCGACTATTCCTGGAATCCATCCCTTTTGCCTCCGACATTCGCCTTCGTCTGATCGCGCCGTGAATTGAAGTTTAATATTGTCATCCCTTGCGTTCGCCCGCAAAGATCTCGCTCGACAACCCGCGTTGCGTGGGCCAGCCACTGAAGCCCGTCTGGGCGCAATTGATACCTCGGATATACTATATGTGCATCGGCGGCATTCTGTTTCTGCGACTGATCCACGTTATATCCTATGTCTAAGCATATAAATAACTTATCATTGCTGGCAATTCTGATCATCAGCAGCCTCGCTTTGGCTGCCGCTCCGGCAAGAGCGCAAAGCACCGGCCACTTTGACGGTCCGGCGGAACTGCCGCGGACTTACATTAACAGTTCCGTGGCTGACACTCCGGCCCCGGGAAAAGTGTGGCGGCTTAAAGAAGGAGATTCTATACAGCAAGCTTTGAACCGCGCAGCCTGCGGTGACGTCATTGAACTGCAACCAGCTACTACCTTCGAGGGCTCTTTCGAACTTCCCTCCAAGTCCTGTGACGATAAGCACTGGATCATCCTTAGAACCGGCAGTCCGGACTCAAGCCTGCCGAGTGAAGGCACGCGCATTGCACCATGCTATGCCGGAGTTGCCTCTCTTCCAGGCAGACCTGCGTTTCAATGCGCTTCCACCCGGAACGTGATGGCTCGCATCGGCGGATCCAAGCACAATAACAAGATTGTAAGCAACGATGCCGGGGCCAGTCATTACCGCTTCATCGGTCTCGAGATCGCCGATACTGGCGAAAATGGGCCGGACGGAGGCTTCTGGAATTTGGTCTTGCTGAAGAATGCCGACCACATCGTTTTCGACCGATGCTGGATCCACGGCTCGTCCACCGGAGAGGACGTAAAGGGAATCGTCTTCGAAGCCAGTTCCTACATCGCGATTGTCGACTCCTTCATTTCTGACATCCACTCCAAGACTTCCGCCAACGGAGCGGATTCTTCCGCCATCGGCTCCGTCACCGGAATTGGCCCGGTTAAAGTCGTGAATAACTACCTGGAAGCGGCTGGGGAAAATGTGCTCTGGGGCGGCGGCCGAGCCGATACGACCTTGTCCGACATTGAGTTTCGCCACAATTACGTATCGAAACCGCTCATCTGGTGGCAAAAACATCCAAGCTTCTTTGGAACCCGCTTCACAGTGAAGAATCTCTACGAAACCAAGAACTCAATTCGCGAACTGATTGAAGGAAACATTTTTGAAAACAACTGGGCGCAATCTCAAAAGGGTACGGCCATCCTGCTTTATCCGAAAAACCAATACGGCCAATGTCCCTCCTGCGTCGTGCGCGACCTCACTTTTCGCTACAACGTTATTCGTCACACAGTAAACGGAATAGGCATTGCCGCAACTGATGCTACAACCTGCCGCGGCGAGTCGGGAAATGGCACAGGACATTGCAGCTTCCCCTCCGGCGAAATTGCCCACGTGGATATTCACGATAATATCCTGGAAGACGTCAACACTAAGACCTACGCCCCAGGCGATTGCTGCGCGAATGGCTGGCTTTGGTCCATTGCGACAAACCAGGACAAGAACTGGCCGCATGACGTGACTATCGAACACAACACAGGATTCCCCACCGGAGTGGGCGTGCTGGTAACTTACGACGGCCCGCAAGCGCAGATCGAAAAACTCATCTTCCGTAATAACTTGGTGGGCTCTGGCAACTTAGGCGTCCATGCGTTTCCGCCGGGCGGCGGACGTCCCACCTGCCTCGGACCTGGCGGAACCGTTGCGATGCTCGAGCGCTGCTTCGACAATTCCTGGATTTTTACCAACAACGTGATTGTGCAAACCAACGACAAACCAATGCTGCCCGGCGATCCTTACCCCAAGACTCCGCACTGCGGCGCCGCGCAGGCTTGTGAACAGTTTTTTGCCAATGACTGGAAAGCAGTTCACTTTGTGAATTATCGCGATGGAGTCGGAGGAGATTATCACCTTTCGCCGTCCAGTCGTTACCGAAAAGCGGGATCAGACGGCAAAGACGTCGGAGCGGACATCGATGCCGTTTCCGAAGCAACGAAGAATGTCGCACCCTGAGTACGCCCCGACAAAAGAAAGCTGCCCTATCGACCGTAACCTGTGACAAAAAGATTGCTCTGATATATTTAGGGCAAATTATGATTTGTGCTTATCGCTACAACAGCTTAGGCCACGCGAATCCTGAACATTCATGAAGCAAATTCTCCGCAAAGGGTTGAAGGATATCATCGTCGACGAGGTCCCCGATCCCGTTGTCAGCCCGCATCACGTCCTGATCCGTCCGATTTATTCCCTGATTAGCAGCGGGACGGAAACCGCAAGCATCCACAGCGAAGGAGTTCTGAAAGCAGTCGCCGACAATCCTTCTCAACTGGGAAAAATCTGGAGCGTACTGAAATCCCAAGGTCCAATGAAAACCTTCGCGGAAGTGAACGCGAAGTTTAGCGAGTATGCGGTGCTGGGTTATGCGGGGGCGGGTCTGGTGGCGGAGAAGCATCCCACCGTGACGGGAATCGAAGTTGGAGACCGGGTTGCCTACGGCGGTGAAGGAACGGGCCACGGAGAAACTGTCCGGGTTGGCTGCAATCTGGTCGCGCGGGTGCCGGAAAACGTCTTGTTTGATCATGCATGCTTCACGACTCTGGGCAGCATTGCCATCAACGGGGTGCGCATCGCCAATATTTCCCTCGGCGATAAAGTTGCGGTAATCGGGCTCGGGCTCGTCGGCCAACTGATCGCCCAGTTGGCGCGCCTGCAAGGTGGATTCATTATCGCGAGCGATCTCAGGCCGGATCGCGTGGAACTGGCTCGGCAACTCGGTTGCGATGCGGCGCTGGTGGGAAGCTCGGAATTGTCCGCGCAGATTCGCTCACTCACCAACGGCCAAGGAGTGGATTGCGTAATCATTGCTGCCGCCGCTAAATCGGATGCGCCGTGTCGGATCGCGGTTGACATCTGCCGCGATCGGGGCCGCATCGTGGATGTAGGCGCTGTGGAACTGAAGTTTCCCTGGTATGAAACTTATTTAAAAGAGATTCAGGTACTGATGGCGCGCGCCTACGGACCCGGAAGCTACGATCCGGCCTATGAACTCCAGGGGCAGGATTATCCGTTGCCCTACGTCCGCTGGACAGAAAACCGCAACATGGAAGAGTTTTTGCGCCTCCTATCGCAGGGCCGGATACAAATCGATCCGCTGATCACTCACCGCTTCCCCCTGGATGATGCGGCCAAGGCGTACAAAACCATCATGGATGGTTCCACGAATAGCCTGGCTGTACTCGTAAAGTATCCCGCAGCGGATTTAGCTTCGCCGCTGGCAGAGTTTCAACCGAAGCGTCGCGTGGAAGTAAATGGGCATGCCGGCCCATCCTCGGCAATCGGCGTCGCTCTTGTAGGAGCAGGCAATTTGGCTCGCTGGGCTCACTTGCCGAACCTTAAAAGAACTCCCGGTGTGCGGCTGCGCGCCATCCACTCCTCCAGCGGAGTGCGGGGCAAGAGTTACGCCCGGCGGTTCGGCGCGGATTATTGTGCCAGCGACTACGCGGAAATTCTGAAAGATCCCGAAATACAGGCGGTCGTGATCGTAAGCCGAAATCAACAACACGCGGCGCAGGCTCTCGCGGCATTGCTGGCTGGCAAACACGTTTTTGTCGAAAAACCGATGGCACTCACGCAAGAGGAGTGCCGTGAATTGTCTCAAGCGGTAGAGGAAACTGGACAGCAACTTACCGTTGGATTCAACCGCCGTTACGCGCCCACTTATCTGACGCTGAAGAAACAAATGGCCAAGCGTAGCGGTCCGGCGGTGCTGAATTGCCGTGTGAATTCGCCGGGAATTTCCGGATCCTACTGGATGGCCGACCCTGCCATCGGCGGGGCCATTCTTGGTGAAGCATGTCACTTCGTTGACTTGATGTATTGGCTGCTCGATTCCGAACCGGTCGAAGTATCGGCCTACTCGCTTCCCACAGACAAGAAGGATCCCATCGGAGAAAATAATCTTGTAGCTGTGTTTCGCTTTGCCGATGGGTCGATCGCCAATTTGACCTATTCAACGGTCGGAAGCCGGACTTCGGCCGGCGAGCGAGTGGAAGTTTTCGCCAGCGGAGTCGGGGCTTCTGCCGAGGACTTTAGGCAATCCGTTCTGCGAACCGGAATGACCCGAAGGAATTCAAGCTGGTTTGCCGAGAAAGGCTACGAGGCGCAGATGCGAGCCTTTTTCGCCGCGCTGACGCAAGGCAAATCGCCTGACATCACGGTGCGCGACGGCGTGCGCTCCACTCTCGGCTGTCTTTGCATGCTACAGTCAGCGCGCGAGCGCGAGCCACGCCCCATCAACATCGAAGATTTCCTCGCTGCTCCGCCCCAATGAGAGTGCTTCAGTTAGGTCCTTACCCGCCGCCACATGGCGGAGTACAGAGCAACCTGGTCGCAATCCGCACTTTCCTCCGCCGTCACAACGTGTCCTGCACGGTGATCAACATTACGCGGCATCGAAAGCCCGACTCCGACGAGGTTTACTATCCCAAATCTGCCGCCGGGTTGATTCAACTTCTGCTGCGATTGGATTACGACATCATCCACCTTCATGTTGGGGGAATGCTCAGCCCAAGGCTCCTCAGCCTGGCCCTCGTCTGTACGCTCATACGCAACTCGAAGGCGGTGATGACGTTTCATTCGGGAGGTTACCCCTCGTCGGACGAAGGCAAATCGACAACACGAAATTCTCTAGCCGGTTTTGTGCTTCGGCGCTTCGATGGCCTGATCGGGGTAAATCCGGAGATAATCAGTTTTTTTCAACGCTTGGGTGTCGCGCCAAGTCGCATTCGCTTAATCTACCCCCATTCTTTTCTGCCTGAAGAGGATTCGGCGAGGCCGGTGCCAGAGCCCCTCGCATCTTTTTTCAGCAAACACAATCCCGTGCTGATTTCAGTAGGCCTGCTGGAGCCGGAATACGATCTTCCTCTGCAAATAAACGTCCTGGGACAAGTCCGGCAGAAGTTTCCTTGCACTGGATTGTTATTAATCGGCTCGGGAAGCCTGGAGCAGGATCTCCGCGGAAGAATCGGCGCATGCGCTTATGCCGAACACATCCTCCTCTGTGGCGATGTCCCGCACAACATCACCACGACCGCAATTTCGCGGGCCGACCTCATGCTGCGCACCACCCTTTTTGACGGGGATGCTGTCTCGGTCCGGGAAGCACTCCATCTGGGCACGCCGGTTATCGCCAGCGACAACGGGATGCGTCCAGCCGGAGTCCACTTGATTCCCAAATCAAACTTGCCCGCTCTTTTGCGCGCGATCGAAGAGAATTTGGCGCAACCCTTGCGCGGCCAAGCAGATCGCGGCATCGACGAAAGCAATGTGCGGGCAGTATTCGATTTTTATCGGGAATTAACGGGCGAAAAGTGCGCTTGAAATCAGAAACTCAGCAAGAATAAATCAAATCCAAGACAGGTCGCGCGTAACCAGCAATTTTCCCAATGGAGTCTTCGCCTTCAGATAAAGTTTGCTGTCGAAATATCTCCGGTAAGTGGCTCGCATGCGCTTCAGGCTGGCACGATCGAGCGCTGTGCGATCAGTCGTTCCTAATTCGTATCCCAGTTCTTTCAAGGTTCCGCCAACCAAACCTTCAAACATGGCGAGGTTCTCGGGAGTGTAACTGTTTTTCCATCGGCCGGCCGGATTGAATGTTTCCGGCGAACCCTCGTTGAACGAAGTGTTCGGAGCGCTGACGGAACCGATTCCTACTTTCTGGATGCGATCGTAATCGAGATCATGATCGATAAATGATCCCAGGCGCGCCAAGGTTTCCCGCGGGCTTCCGACAAGTTCTTCAAAGCGCACTTCCATATAGTCTGCGCCAAGAGCTCGTCCATCTTTGCGGCCCTTGTTCACCATCCACTCCCAATACACGCCCGCAACCATGACCGGTGACGTTTTATCCCATGGCAAACGGCGAATATAACCTTGCTTGTCCGTAGAGAGCGCCACGTCACGACCATCGCGAATAATATGAATAATCAACGCGTTCGGGATTGTTTCTTTGATTCGACGCAAGTGCAGCAGGTGCTCCGGGGTAGTGTCGGCCCATCGCTCGACACCTTGTTTGCGGGCCATCTGCTCCATGATGATGCTGAGGAAATCTCCGCCATTTCTGCATTCCCCCATCACCCGGTCTTCGAGCGGACCCTTTTCCAATTCCGATAAGGTGTAGAGGCGAGTCTCATACCAGGCGTCCAATAGACGGCGTTTGTTTCTGGCCACGCTGAGATCGCCGAACCTTGGCTCCAGCAGGTTAATGACATTCGATTCCGTGCGATAGACCGCAAAATTTCCGGAGGACAGCAGCATGTGATACAGCAAGGTTGTCCCCGACCGTCCGCACCCGAGTACGAAGACCGGCGCTTTGCTGCGGGAACTAACCCTCGGGTTCGCCTTCATAGTTTTTTCTGAGCTCGGTATACGAAAGAATATTCAGCACTATACTGCGCTTCAGTTGGTCGCTGCTTCCCGCTCTGCAGACAACACTGGCATATCGGTCTGCAAAGACGGCTTCGTTTGACCCGCGAAAATATTCGGCGGGGTGTGTTTAGAGTCCCATTGGTCCGGTGACTCGATAAAGTTCCTGTGCTCATCCACCAGCGATCTCACCGCCTGAGGTTTGAAATATCCGCGCTGCAATGTGCATCGGCGCGGATATCAATTCTATCTCGGAAGCGACCAAGGGAGTCGCGCCCTAGTTACTCATCACCCACTCTGCCATCTTGCCAATATTGTCCTCACCCGGTTCCAGACGAAGTTCGTCCTTCACTTCCCGGTAGTGCTCTGTAACGTAAACAAGTTTAGTCACCATATCCGCCGGGTTCGCGTCCTCGTAAGTGATCACCCCCGCGGGCCGGCGGCCGTTTTCGCTGGCCACCACCGGAATACCCAGAGCGATCGACTCCAGCACCGAAGCAGCCACGCCATCGCATGCCGGCGTACGCAGGCAGATGAAAGTGCGGCTTAATAACGTCAGGAACTGATCGTGCGGCAAATTTCCCAGCAGCAGAAGGCTGGCTCGCTCCTGCGTCGACCAGCCCTGGACAAACTCCTCAGCAGCCGGCACCTCTTTATCGGGAAATCCGAGCCAGACAAATCCTGTCTCCGGATACCGCTCGCGATAGCGGCGTATACCCTCTCGCAAACTTTCCAGCCCATACTCCGGACGGAATGACACGTAGGAGAGGACAATCCGAGGATGAGCAGCCAAAAATTCCTCCACCTTTTCGGGAAGCTTCCCCGGGTCAAACTGCACATACTGGGGCGAGAAAGTCGCGATGTTTTCTATTTTGCCCGGGCGGATCCCATAGCTTACAATCGCGTCCTTTATGGGTTGGCTGTCGCAAGCGATGGCTCCAGCGGCGCGGAAGAGCGCATGGAATGCCCATTGAGAAAGCCTGCCGCGAGCGGGAAAGTATAACTGCGAAAGCCCTCCATGAAAAGTCACGAGTGCCGGACGGTTGACCACCCGCCCGACCAGAGCTGCGATCATGGCTAGCACATAACCCTTTTTCGACATTCCGTTTACGTGCACATTTAAACGGAATCCCCGCCAGGCATATCTCCAAATTTTTCGCAGATAATCAGCGCCGCCTTGCACATCCACGTATTCGCGGCTCTTGATTTGGCGCCCTTCATTGATCTTCAGCACTTCGCAGACATGTCCGCGCCGGCGCAACTCCTCGGTCACGAGCTTGAGTTGCATGGCCCAGCCGCACATGGGTGGGGGATAGTTGCCGATTTGAAGAACTCCCGATGGCTCTTTCACGGTGCCTGAAGTTAGCGCTAGACGTTGGATAAATTTTCCGTCACAAAAAATCTTCCCAAGGGCGTCCTGGTTCTGGCATAAAACTTGGCCCTGAACCACGCTCGGTATTGCGCCCTCACCGCGGCTATGCCGATGCGTCTTTTTCGGGCTGGACTATGGAGAGGATAACCCAAGTCGCGCAGGCCGTCCCCCAGCAACTCTTCGAACATCTCGATCTGATCAGGTCCGTAATGTTTCTTCCAACGCTCCACCGGGTTGAAGCCCTCTTCCGATCCACCTTTGAACGAGGTGTTCGGCTGGCTCACCGACCCGATCCCGACGCGCCGGATTTGTTCGTAGTTAAGCTCCTGCCCGACAAACGGTGCCAGACGATCCAATACTGTCTGCGGCGCGGCGACTAGCTCTTCATAGCGCACCTCGGCGTAATCAGCTCCAAGAAGGCGACCGGCCGCGCGCCCTTTGCCAACAAACCACTCCCAGTACAGACCAGCCGCCATGCGTCGCGGCCTCCGATCCCACGGAAGCTGTCGCGGATACCCCTGTCTCTCCATGGAAAGCGCCACATCCCGGCCATCCCGAATCATGTGGATCACCAGGGCATTGGGGATTGTTTCTTTTATGCGCGCCAGGTAGAGAATGTGATCGGGCGTACACTCCGCCCAACGCTCCACTCCTTGCCGGCGGGCGGTTTCTTCCATTACGATTCGCAGGAAATCCCCACCATTACGGCATTCTGCCATAATGCGTTGTTCGAGTGGCGCCGATTCCAATCCCGTAGCTGTGAACAGCCGGGTCTTGAACCAGGACTGCAATAGGCGCTTGCGGTTTCTGGGAACGCCTAAATCGCCGAAACGGGGCTCCAGCAAATGCAACGCTTCGGACTCGGCGCGGTAAATGGCAAAATTCCCGGCTGAGAGTAGCATGTGGTAAAGCAGCGTGGTGCCCGAGCGCGGGCTTCCCAGCACGAACACCGGAGCCTTGCTGCGGGAACCGACTCCTGAATCGGCGTTCGATGTTTTTTCTAAACTCCGCATATGGAAGAATTCAGTCCCGCGGGCTCAGTGAATCGCTTCCGCCTGCGGAGCCGCCTCAGCCCCCTGCGGGTTTGAAGACTGCTTGGTTTCACTCGCGAAAATGTCCGGCGCCGCGTGCTCAGAGCACCATTGCGCTGGTGACTCCATAAAATTCCTGTGCCACAGTTCGAGCACCAGCATCCGCCACAACAATCCAGAGCGATTTCTGCGCCCGCGCACGTGCTCATGTACCAGTGACCTCACGGCTTCTGGTTTGAAATATCCACGTTGCAATGTCCGCGGCTCCAGCAGCACGCCGAGAAACCGATCTTTCACGTCGTTCCTCATCCAGTCGACTAGCGGCATCTGAAAGCCCTGCTTTTTGCGATGCAGCAGCGCAGCGGGAATCCCAAGACGCTCCGCCAGCTTTTTTAAAATATGTTTGCGCGTTCCGCCGCGCAGTTTCCACTCCAGTGGCAATGAGGTCACCCATTCCACGAACTTCTGATCCAGCATGGGCACGCGCACTTCAAGTGAACTCGCCATGCTCATCCGATCTACCTTGGTCAAAATGTCGGAAACCAGATAAGTCTTCGTATCCAAATAAAGCAAACGGCTCAACGGGTCATGGGCTGGAGCGTCATCGTACAACCGCTGCCACTGCAGCAGGGGATCGGGAAGCAAGCCCGCAGACTGCAGGAATGAGTCTGTAAACAATCCTCGCTCCCGATGCAATGCCGGAAAGAATGACATACCATCGAGATACCGATCTCGCGTATTGAGCGACGCGTTCCACGCCAGATTTTTTCCATACATTCCGCCGGGAACATGGTCGTGAATCGAATTGCGATAGATTCGGCCCAGCCAGTTCGGCAGGCGATCGAACTTCTGCCGCTCTAACGCGGTTAAATATCGGTCGTATCCCGCGAACAGTTCGTCTCCGCCATCTCCGGAGAGCGCCACCGTAACTTTCTGTCGCGCCATGCGGCAAACATAGTAGGTCGGTAGCATGGAGGAATCGCCGAACGGCTCTTCCATCATCTGCGAGAGGTAGGTCAGAGTCTCTTCCAGATTGGGGTCGAGCACCAGTTCGTGATGATCCGTGCCAAAGCGCTCCGCAACCAGCCGCGCGTATTCCGACTCGTTGAACTGCTCCGCTTGGAAGCCGATGGAAAACGTTTTTACAGTTCCCGAACTTACTCTGGCCATCAGAGCCACGATGATCGAGGAATCCACTCCTCCGCTCAGGAGCGCGCCCAAGGGAACGTCACTGATCAAGCGGATGCGCACGGACTCTTCCAATCGCCGCTCCAGCTCGTCGAGACATTCCTCTTCGCTCATCGCTGGATGCGTGCCATACTCGGGCAAATCCCAGTAGCACCGGAGATTCGCTTCGCCTTTGCAATATTCCATCAAGTGCCCTGCAGGCAGTTTATGAATGTGCTGAAACGCGGAGTGCGGATCAGGAATATATCCAAAGTAAAAATATTGCAGCAGGCCTTCGGGATTAATTTGTGCTAATTCCGGATGAACCGCGAGAATCGCTTTGATTTCCGATCCGAATAACAAACGGCCTTGGTGAAAGGCATAGTGCAGAGGCTTCTTGCCCATTCGGTCGCGGGCGAGCACCAGAAGCTGCCGGCGCTCATCCCACAGGGCAATAGCAAACATTCCGCGCAGTTTTTGCACGCAGTCCGAGCCCATTTCTTCGTATAGGTGAAGAATGACTTCCGTATCGGAATGGGTATAAAAGCAGTGGCCGCGGCCTTCGAGCTCCTGGCGAAGCTCAGGAAAGTTATAGATCTCTCCGTTGAAGACGGCCCACAAACTTTGGTCTTCGTTGTGAATCGGCTGCCGTCCGCCGGCAAGGTCGATAATGCTCAAGCGCCGCATGCCGAGTCCCACCGGGCCATTGGCGTAAATGCCTTCGTCGTCAGGGCCACGGTGAACGATGGTTTGGCACATTCGCCGCACCTCGCCGGCATCGACAACGTCGTCCGCCCCACCAACCATACCGGCTATCCCGCACACGGGTTCACCTCAGATGCTTCCACGGAAGCGCAGTGAATGTCCTGTGGCTTACATAGGGGAGCGGCGAGCTCTGTTTGATCGTCAATCATCCTAGCGAGTCCATGCCAGCGGCCGTTCGGGTTTTGCGGCGCGCCCAAATTTGGTTTTCTTGCTGGTCTTATCCGCCACGGAATCTTTGGCAGGCCGGGGGACGCTCGCAATCTGGTACACCACGCAGATGTAACCCACCATGAAATAAGGAAAGAGATTGTATTCGGTGGATGCGAACATAGCCCCGGAGATATAAGCTGCGAGCGCCGCCCACAGAGCGCTGGTCCACAAACGTATGTCTTCACTGGTCTGATAGCCGGGCAACTTTCGAACCTTCTTTATTTTGCGCAAGCTCAGCGCCAGCAATAGCACAAAAAGAAAGACCCCGGGCAGACCAGCCTCGGCTCCCAACTCGGCGTACGTATTGTGAGCCACACGCCAGGTCAGCGTATAGCTCGGGAAATTTCCCGGCCCGATGCCCAGGAGAGGATGCTTGACCATGATCATCAGACTATCCTTCAGCAGTTCCTTACGTGCCTCCAGAGAATTCCTGTCACCCGATCCTTGGATGTTGCCCCGAAATATGCTCTCGACACGAACCAGGTAGTGGGGCGTGACAAGGACTACTCCGATGCTCACAAACGCCGCGAGCGCCGCGCTCACGATCACCACCGTACGCTTGCCCCGGATGCCGAACTCCCATATGCAGATTGCTACCGTAACCACCATAGCAAGCAGGCCGCTGCGAGAATAGGTTGCAACCACGCCATACGACATGAAAACCAAACTCACGCTCCAAAACAACTTGGCTGCCCGCTTCTTGGTTGCGAAAAAGAAAGCTACACATAAGGGAAAATTGATAGCGATATTAATCGCCAAGTCGTTGGGATTTTCCAGAATGCCTTTCTGGATGCCCATCAGTCTGCCGAATTCAGTATGGTGAACAAAGACCGACGCTATCGTCACCAACGCAACCGCGCTGGCCTGAATCACCAGCAGCTTACGAACCTCGTTGACACTAGTCGCAACCATGTAAATCAGAATCGCGACAATGACGCCTTTTGAGAACTTGTTCACGACTGCGTCATAGGCTCCGCCCCGCCATGCCGCAAATGGTATACACAGCATCATGTCGAACAGCAGAAGGATGAGAACCTTAAGTTCGAGGGTGAGCTTATGGCGCCGGCTTGGAGGAACTCCGAAGATCAGCGCCAGCAAAGCGATCCCGCCAGCGATCTTGTTGATAGGAATAGCGTCGAGCCCTGGGATTAGGTCTTCCGGACGAAACCAATAGATCCAGGAAAAAAACATCAAGGCGCTGTAGGCGAGAGTGCTTCTGGCTTGGGGGTTGGCAGCGAAAGTTCGAAACCGTTCCACTCCCCAGCGTTGCGGCTTCGCCTCGGTTGCAAATCCGCGGCCGATTGGCGCTCGCGGTTTCATCGGCTCCATGCAGCCTTCCTTCCAGAAACGAAGTTCGCAAAAGCCACCACCGCGGCAGTGTTGAGCAATACGAACGTTGCGGCTGCATCTGCCGCGCGCGCTACCGGCCCCCGCTTCAACAGACGCGCCAGTGCCACTAATCCGAGTCCATAGAAAGCCAATTGCAAAATCAAAGCTACGCGGTACAACGGAGCTTTCAACCACAAAGAAGAGACAAACATAGCGACCAAAGCGAACGGAGCAACCAAGCGCAAAAGTTTATGACTCACAAATCTCAATAGCACCGGATTCTGGGCGCTCAAAACCCACGGCATCAACTGCACCAGTTGATAGTTACCGCTCAAAGTACGCACCTTGCGCGCAAACTCAAGCCCGCCACCCAGGTCTGGGCTATCCCATGCTCTCGCACGCGGCTCGAACACGACACGCTTTCCCTGTTTCACCACTTGCAAAGGGATATATACGTCGTCCAGAATCGTTCCTTCCGGCACTGCAGTCAGCAAGTCTCGCCGCACCGCATATAGCGCCCCGGTTGCGCCCACCACCGAACCCGATGCCGCCTCCAGTTCGCGAATCTGCTTCTCGATGCGCCAGTAGAGCCCCATGCCGCGCCCAGTCTCGCCCGAATCAAGATCGCCCAGCATCAACTCCCCGCTGACGCAGCCCACAGCCGGATCGGCGAAGCTTTCGACCAGAACTCGCAGGGCTAAGGGTTCGATCATTTGACGCGCGTCGGTAAAAACCACCAGATCTCCCTGAGCCAAATTGAAGGCATCGTTCAGCCCACTCGCTTTCCCCCGCGATAGTTGGTTCATGATCACGTGAACTCGCGGATTGTCCAGATGCTCACGCAGAATCTCTTCTGTGCGGTCGGTAGATCCATCAGAGACAATCACAATCTGACAACACTCCGGCGGGTAATCCAGACTCAAGAGGTTCCGGAGCTTATCTTCGAGAACCCGCTCTTCGTTGCGCACAACCATGACAATGGAAATGCGAAGTTCCTGACGCATGCGCATCACCGGCCAGGGAAATAGCCGAGCCTGCAGCCACAACCAGGCCGCATAGCCCCCGTAGGTGTATGCGATAAGAAAAGCCGAGAGCCAGAATATCCATGTCATTGTGCGCCCCGGCCTAGCAGCACAATTTTGATGGTCTGAAACATAATCAGCATGTCAAGACCAATCGAGGCATTCTTGATATAAAAAAGATCGTACTGCAGTTTCTCGCGCGCATCGTCGAGCGTGTTTCCGTATTTGTATTGCACCTGCGCCCAGCCCGTGATTCCCGGCCGAACCACATGTCGCACACCGTAATATGGAATTTCTTTACTCAACCACTCGACAAACTCGGGCCGTTCGGGGCGCGGACCCACAAAGTGCATATCGCCCTTCAAAACGCACCATAGCTGGGGGATTTCGTCCAGCCTCGAGGAGCGCAAGAATTTTCCCACCCGCGTGATTCGAGGATCATCGTCCGCCGCCCAGGTGGCGCCAGTGTCGGCTTCCGCATCCTGACGCATGGTGCGGAACTTGTAACAGTAAAAAATCTTTCCCCGCCGGCCGACTCGCTGCTGCCGGTAGAGCGCAGGACCCGGCGATCCCAACTTCACTGCCAGCACAATGAATGGCAGCAGTGGCAAAGAAAAGATCAGCGCAATCAACGCCACCGAAAAATTCAATAAGCGGCGTACCAGCCGGAAGAAACTGCTGAAGCGAAACCCTTCGGTAAAGATCAGCCAGCTTGGGAGCAACTGGTCAACTTCGATTTTCCCAGACATTTTCTCCAGCCAGGAAGTCGCTTCTTCAACTTTCAAGCCTCCCAGACGCAGGTCCAACAATTCTTCGACCGGCAAGGTGCCGCGGCGGTCCGGCATGGCCACAATCACGCGATGAACTCTGGAGCTGCGGGTCATGGCTAATAAATGCGAAGCTACGGAATCTCGGGTCAATTCCCCTTCTACATCCCCGGTCCAGCCCACCACCTCAATCCCCATCGTGGAGCGCTCGCGCAGGCCATTGACCAGCCGCTCCGCTCGTTCTCCGGTGCCAAGCACGTATACCCGCTCCCGAAGGAAAGGCTGTTTCACCATCCATCCATACGCTCCACGCCAGCAAAAAAGTGTGCAGGTGAGGATGATGATTCCGAACAGCGCCGATCCGTTTCCGGGCAGAAACGCGGGAAACAGAAAACCAACAGCGGAAAGCGCCAGAGCCACACATCCCAGGACAAGTAGTATTCGAAGACTTTGTTCCCAGCTCTTGCTCACGCTGGAGGAATCGTAAAGATCCAACCAATGCGAAAGCAGCAGCACAGCCCCGGTGACCACCAGAATCTTGACGTAGCCGCCTTCGACATTGAGCAGCAGCCAGCTGTCCTGATTGCGCAGCATGGTGCCCAAGACGAAGGAAACCCAAACGATGAGGGCCTCACCCGCCAGCAGAACCAGCGTACGCAGCGGATAATAAACTTTGAACAGCCGGATCACGTTTTCCTATTTCCCCGGGGTCTTTGGCTCGGTCCCGTCTTTTTGATAGGCCTCGTAGTAGTAGCGCGTGTAAGGCATCGCGTCCGCGTTGGTACAGTTCAGAACGACGCCGACAAGGGCGTCATCGGGAAACTCCAGCCGCGCGCGACGCGCCATGTCGGTGGGGGTAGTGTTGGAGCGCACGACCATCAGCACACCGTCGCACGCCTTGGCCAGAACGCTGGCATCGGAAACCGGCACGGCCGGCGGTGAATCAACAATAATCCAGTCAAACAAGGCTTCCACCCGCTGCATAAACAGCTTCAGCCGCCCGTTGGCTACCAGTTCCGCCGGATCGGAAATCTCCTGGCCGCTGGGAACGAAGAACAGGTTCTCCATGGGCCCACGCTGCATGATCGAAAATTCGTCGCATCTGCCTTGCAGATAGTCCGCCAGCCCGGGAGATGACGTGGTGCCCAGCATCATGTGCAGCCGCGGACCGCGCAGGTCGGCATCGATCAGCAACACGCGGCGGCCGTGCTGCCGCACTAGAACCTGAGCCAGATTAGCAGCGGTAAAAGATTTCCCTTCTTTGGGCAACGCGCTCGTGACCAGAAGCTTTTTCAGAGGCGTCTTCTCCCGCGCATGGTAGAGCCGGGAGCGAAGCGTGCGAAATTCTTCCGCGCCGCGCGCGTGGTCGTCACCATTGAAAAACAACATTGTCTTCTCTTCTGGATTCCACGGCTGAGGAATACAACGGCTCAGCAAGGCATCCAGACTAAAAGGACTGGCGAATGCCGGCATGGCGGAACTCGCAGGCAGTCCGCCCATCGCGGGCATACCTGCAGCGATTTCCAGGCGCTGCTCTTCAGGCGACGGTACGGTCGGACTGTCCGCGACCGTGGACGCATAGCCTCCCTGGGACGGTCCCCCCTGCGCCGCCCGCTCTTGTTCGGCCTTCTTGAGTGCTTCGTGAATTCTGCTCATAATTTCCTTTCCTTGGGGAGGTCCTTTTCTTCATCGCGCAAGCGGTCGGCTAAATTGGCGATCGAACGCAAAGTATCCACCAGATCAAGCTTTCTGTGGTCGACGAAGGGTGGGGGCGTCGTCATTGCACCCGCGGCGCTGCCATCGCTTAAATCAAAGTCGCGCGCCACCGTTTCCACCACTGCAGGCCCAACTATTTTCTGCTGATCCACAAAAGCGCTTACCAGGCAATGTTCGCAAAGGAGATTGATTACCCGCGGAATACCATTGGCGTAGCGATGGATCGCAATCAGCGACTCCGAATCGAAAATCTGTTGGCCGCTGGAGCCTGCAATCCGCAAGCGTTGCTGAATGTAAGCTTTGGTTTCCTCCGGTGTAAGCGGATGCGTCTTTGCCCGCAGAGTCAACCTCTGGCGTAGCTGCCGCAGTTGCGGCTGCTTCAGCTTTTGCTCCAGTTCGGGCTGGCCCACCAGTACGATCTGCAGTAACTTTTCCGTAAAGGTCTCCAGATTGGTGAGCATGCGAATTTCTTCCAGCACTTCGTCCGTCAAGCTCTGCGCTTCATCCACGATGAGCACGGCGGTCTCGCCTGCGCGATAGCGATCGAGCAGCCAGTTGTAGAGCCGCAGCAGAACCTGACTCTTCGATTTCGAATCGCAAGGAATCCCGAAATCCGCCATCATATAGTCCAGAAATTGCGTGGTGTTCAGGCGCGAGTTGAAAATAAACGCCGTAGCCACTTGCTGCAGCCGGAGCCACTCCAGCAACTTGTTGATCAGGGTGGTCTTTCCCGTCCCTACTTCCCCTGTCAGCAGGACAAATCCCTTGCGGCTTTGGATGCCGTAAGTGAGACACGCCAGCGCCTCCTCGGTATGCCGCGTCAGAAACAGATAACGCGGATCGGGGTTAACGTTGAACGGATTCGCCCGCAGGCCGTAGAACTCTTTGTACATAATCTTTCGCTTACCCTCGTGCTCTTACCATGGTCAGAACTTGGCGGTCTCCTCGCTCTCCTGCGGATTCTTGCTGCGCTTCCAGAAATGGCTCTTGCCATTGCCGTTGGCGGGAACAATTTCCCCGACCCAGGGAAGCGCCACCAGCATGGGAAGCTCGAGCGCGGATTCGGCGTCCGCCTGCGTGCGAATGGATTTATCACGCAATTCCAGCCACAAGGCAAGACCGATCCCGAGTGCCAAGCCGGCGCCCAGACCGCCGGCTGCAAATATCGGCCGGCTCGGGAAGCTCGGCGAATCGGGGAAACTAGCCGGATTAAGCAAGTGCATCTGTTCGCCCTCCTGCTGCTGCTCCATCTTCAGCGCCAGATCGGACTTGCTCTGATCGGCTAACAGGTCCTGGTAGTTCTTCTGCGTGTTGTCGTAATCGCGGGCCAGTTCCTTGTACTGTTCTTCGATCGCAGGACTCAGCGCGACTCGCCCCTGGTAGACGGAGATTTCCTGCTGCAGTTTTTTCTCATCGCGCGTGGCCTGAGTGATTAAATCCTCGTATTGATGCACCTGCAGGCGCAACTGGCGAATCTCCGGAGGCTCGGAAGCGGATTCCTTGTCGGGTGTCGCGGCGTTTCCGCCGTTCGAGGGATTATTGATCTCGTCCAGTTTCTTTTTCACTTGCGCAATATCCGCCTTGGTCTTGATGACGTCCGGATGGTCGGCGGTGTATCGCCCCTCTAGGTCAATGAGTTGCGACTGAAGCTGAGAAAGCTGCTGCTGCAGAGATTGAGGATTGCTGGCTGAACCCGAATTCTTCCATGCCGCCACCTGCTGGGCCAGCAGCGATTCCGTGTAGGCTTTATCCTGCTGCGCACGGCTCAAGGATTGGGTGTTCGCATCAAGCTGCGAATTCAGACCCATTAGAATCTTTAAATTGTTGTCCTCGTCACCGGGAAGCTGTCCCATGTATTGCTTCTTGAAGGCCGCCAGCTTGCTGTCCAGGTCATCGAGATTGTGCTTGGTATCTTCGACCTGCTTGGTGAGAAAATCTGTTGTGCCGCGTGCCACATCTTCACGCGACTTCAGATTCTCCTCCAGCAGAAGTGACGTCAACTCGTTGCAAATCTGCTGCGCCTCGCGCGCATTGGAATCGGTGTAGTTCACATAGAAACCCGGAACCGGACTGCTCTGGCCGGGCTTTGGCTTGGTCGTCCCAATTTGAGCGAGATCGGTTACCACCGGTTCCACCGTCATGCTGAGCCGGATCTTATCGATAATGTCATCTACATTCTGACCCGGCTTGGCCAGCCCTAGGCGCTCCAGCATGGGCTGGAGACGGCTCTGGCTCAGCACCTGTTGCTGCAGGGTAGCGATACGCTCTGTCAGATCGGCGGTGACCACTGGCTGGACAATGCCCTCCGGCACTTTCTGGCCTTCCACCAACACCAGGGACTGCGAGGTGTATTTGGAGGGGAAAGCATAGGAGACGAGAAATCCGGCCAGCGGCGCCAGCAGCGCCGGGATCAGAATCACTTTCATCCGGCGCCGTAACATCGCCAGATAATCGTCCATCGTGAGTTCGCGATTTTCCATAATGCAATACCCGTTCCGCCGACCCTTCAGGTCAAGCTGTAAAAATTAATCAAGACGAATTGGCCGAGGGATCCAATCGATTCCAATCGATCCCACTTGCCGCCGAGACATGTTGCTGCAGGCAGCCGAGCTGGCGCTTCCTGTTACCAGCGGACACGACGTATCGAACGACATGTTATTAAACTGATAACTCACAAACGCCCGCAGGCTACGTCCGAACTGGCGATGCAGTCCGATGCCGGCATACCAGTACGTAAATTCATTGGCGTTCACCGCTGACCCGGGAAGCTGCAACCGCGTGTTCTTCGAATAACCCACGTCGCTGAACATGTCCCAAACACGGCTTAGAGGCCGACGCGCATTCAGCGTCGCAATATTGCTCAACGACCCGGCAAAAATCCCAGAGCCGCTGGTGTTGTAACGCTGAAAGCTGAACGAGACCGAAGTTTTCGGGAACCTGTAGCGTAGCGAGATTCGGCCAACCGCCCCAATGTGGTTCGCGCTGGTGTGCAGCGCAGTAATGACGCCCCCATCCGTTGTGCAATCGCCGAGAGGCACATCTAGCTCGCCAAAAATATTTAGACAAACCGCAGGGTTTGCATCGATGTGGGTAAACTGCGGTCCGGCGCCAATTGTAAAATCCAATCGCCCCGAAATGCGGTGACCGTACAATACCTGAACGACGTTGGAGTGAAACGCCGTACCCACGGTCGAAAAGTCAAAGCCCTGGTAGCCATAGCTCAAGGCGACCTGGTCCTTGGCATTCAGGCTTCGGTCGTAACCCACTTGAGCGGTCGTTTCACGACTGCCGATAAAGGAAATGTTATCGTCCAAAGAGCTCGGCGAAGCCAGATCACCATCGAAGTGTACGAGCCCATAGCCCACGGCCAGCGTCATCGACGATTTAGGAGTCAGCTCCTCGACAATATCCGCCAATCCCAAATTCGTGATTCGCGGCACCTGTCCCAGCGAAACACCTTGTCCGCCCGCGAAGACATCGTTCTGCCCCGCGAAGGCGTTGGCTCCCAGTAAGCCTGTGCCCATGGTGCCCATACCCAAGTTATAAGCGCCGCTTCCGCCGTAGGCAGAGAAGGCGAACGCGCCCTCAGGCAAATAACTGAAGGAATCCCGGATGGCCAACTGGCCGCGTTTCCAATTAATCCGGTTGTCGACGTCGGCCTGCTGCAGTTGTTCTAAGCCAACGCCTTTCACATTGTAGTAAGACACTCCGCCGATATAATCCGCGGCTAAGTCGTAGTTCTTCCATAATTTCTGCAGAGTCAGACTTCCCAAGCCCCGCGTAACCAAGCCGGTCGACGATCCACCCAAGGTATTCGCCGCGTTCGAATCAACCGACTCGCTGAAATGCAACCCGG
This sequence comes from Candidatus Sulfotelmatobacter sp., assembly GCA_049589695.1. Taxonomy (GTDB): domain Bacteria; phylum Acidobacteriota; class Terriglobia; order Terriglobales; family Acidobacteriaceae; genus Sulfotelmatobacter. The sequence goes on from JBAWBG010000167.1 coordinate 49,524, forward strand.
GTAAAAGAAAGCTCTCGGGCGCCGCATGAGGTTCCAGCCCAGGCTGGTCGATCGCGGAAATCGGCGGATTCTCGCTCACTGAGGGCGCAGGGTTTTCTTGTCCGAAGGCCGGCACCGGAGCGGGAACTGGAGTCTGATTGTCATCGCTCTGCGCCCAGGCTACGCTGACCGAAAGCAGGCTCAACATCAGCGTCATTAGGATTTGGCCTTTACTCATTTTCGATTCCTCTCGGACGTGTGGCCAAGCTTACGGGACAACAATAGTGTCTCCCGGTTTCAGCGTGATATTTTGCTGCATGCCGCGACCCTTGATTGCATTCTTATAGTTAAACGGCATTTTGGTCTGCTTTCCGTCGACTACGCGCAACAGATAGATTGCTTTGAGGTTGGCAAACTGAGTGAACCCGGCGCTGGACAGCGCCTGCAACACCGTCATACCCGGTAATAGAGGCATGGCGCCGGTGTGGACGACCTCGCCGAGGACATAAATCCGCTGGCTGTTCATCGCCGTCACGACCACCGTAACCCGCGGATCCTCTATATATTTTTTTAGCTTGTCCCGGATCGAAGCTCCCAATTGCATCGGGGTCATGCCGGCCGCTTGAACGTCGTCCAGCAAAGGCATTGAAATCTTGCCGTCTGGCCGCACCGGAAGAGTGACACTCATATCGGGCTCTTTCCACACTGAAATTCGCAGCGTATCGTCCGGCCCGATGACATAATCGGGGCGACCGCCAGGAGTGGATGCCCGAACTTCCGGAACAGCCGCTTGCGCCTGCTTCGGGGCGTTCGCATCCTCTTGGGCCCACATGCCAATGGCCATCAATCCGAACATTGCCAGGCAGGCAAGCTTTATCACTTTCTTCATGCGCTCTCCTATGAGCATGGAACACGCGTTAAGCATTCAAAGCTCAATCGTTCAGGAAGCCCGGTACTCAGAGCACCCCATCTGTTTCAGTTTGTACAGTAAAGCCTTGTAACTGATCTGCAGATCCTGGGCGGCGCGGCGGCGATTCCACCGTGTGCGAGTGAGCGCTCGCAGAATCAATTCCTTCTCCATCTCCCGGGACGCAGCCCGAGCCGCCTGCTTCAGCGAAATCCGCCCGCCGTTGGTTTCTGCGTGGGGACGCCGCAGCATGGCTCGCAAACCGCCCATGGCGACGTTTTCATCTCCCAGAGCCACGATCGCCTTGGCTGCGTTTTCCAGTTCCCGCACGTTGCCCGGCCATGAATATTCCTGGAAGAGGCGCTGCGTCTCTTCGCTGAGAGCCGGCACCGTCCGCTGAAAATCCCGGCTGAACTTTGCCAAAAAGTGTTCCATCAAAATAGGGATGTCTTCCCGGCGCTGGCGAAGAGGTGGAATGCGCAAACACACGCCGCTGATTCTGTAATACAAATCTTCCCGAAGATTTCCGGCCTTTACTTCTGCTTCCAGGTCACGGGCGCTGCCGCAGATTAGCCGGACCAGAGTTTGCCCCCCATTTCGAGAACTTTCCTGGCTCAAGACTTGCAGCAACCGCGCCTGATCACGCGCGTTCAATTCTGCCACTTCCGCCAGAAAAACCGTTCCACCACCCGCGAAACCATCATGAATGGCCGGATTTCCCAACTCCACTGCCTTTACGCTCAAACAGGAATAGAGGAGCAGACTTTGCTCTCTTCGTCGGGAAAGCTCGTGTATACGACGGGCCGTCGCCTTCTTGCCGGCTCCGTTTTCGGCCAGCAGCAACACTGGAACTTCGCTCTGCGCAACCTCCCGCATCACGGCTTCCACGCTGTGCATGCTCGGGCTAACCCCCTCCACGAACTCGTCACCGGGAGGTAGACCAGAACTTGTACTCGCCGAGTTTGGCAGGAAACTTGGTTCCATCTTACGGCCTACTCTCAAGGGACGACCAGACTCAAGGGGTCACCCTTATATCCCGGCTAAAGCAAAGCACGGCATATGCCATCCTTTTCAACATGGAGGGACCGCTGTTCCATCCAGTTGCCACTCTCTTTTCAATGGCTTAGGAGACGGAGCCTGCTTCCAGAGGGAAAAAAAGCTCTCCCACAGTACGCTACATCGTTCCGCACAAAAGGGAAAGTATTTACCCACTTGAAAGTAACTTGTGTGGTGACTTATCCGCCAGCGTCTAGGAGAATAATCCCCGGCTTCTTCTGAAAGTTGCAAAACCATCGAAAAATACGGAGCGTCACCTGCCGTTGATAATCCTTGTGACCGGCGCCAGTACTGGGCTGCGCCCAAGGGCTTGAGCCCTCGATCATTTCTTAGAATCTTAGGGTAGACTGATATCGGTTGGATCGCAAATCATGCCTTATCTTCCGCATCGCGCGATTCGCAGCTTCTGGGGGTATCAAGGAAAGCAGCCATGAAGCAATCCAGTCGCTGGCGGTTTGTTCTTGCTGCAGGCTTAATCGCACTTACTGCGATTCTTCTCCAAGCGCGCAGCCGCACCGAGACCATTCCACCACGCCAGCCGCTGTCATCGTTTCCCGCCCAGTTGGGGAATTGGAGCGGAAAAGACATTCCACTGGATAAAGAAACTCTGGATGTTCTGGGGGCTGGCGAGTTTCTGGTTCGGGGCTACCGCGACCCAGGCAGCGATCTGCCCTACGTTGATCTGTTTCTGGCTTATTTTCCCAGCCAACGTGCTGGAGATACCATCCACTCCCCCAAACACTGTCTCCCGGGAGCAGGATGGACGCCGCAGAGAAATGACCAGGTCACAATTTCTCTGCCCGGGCACTCGCCATTCCCGGCAAATCGCTACGTCATCGTTAGAGCGGAAGCCCGCAAGCTGGTGCTTTATTGGTATTGGGCCCATGATCGTGGCATCGCCAGCGAATATTGGGCTAAGTTCTATCTGGTGAAAGACGCAATCCAGATGAACCGCAGCGACGGAGCGCTGGTGCGCATCACCGTCGACATGTTTCCCGGCGAAACTCCGGATGCCGCGCAGCACCGCCTTCGTCCCTTTACGGCAGATGTAATTCCCCTGCTCGATCGATACATACCTCGCTGATCGCTGATCCAGTTATTCGGCACGGCTCGTACAAGCACCAATGCGGAGAGCGGGGGAGTGCTTTCGCTAGCCGCACCGGCTTGGTTTACATCCTAGGCCGAAACGCTAACGCCGCTGGTCGCCGAACTCCCACTCGTAGTGGAACTGAAAGTCGTGCTAGATAGAGCGTTCAGGAAATTCAAGACAATTTGTTCGTTATTATTCGCCCCCAGATTGAGGGTAACTTGCGGTGCATTGGAGCTCTGGTTGTTGGAACCCTGATTGCCCACGCTGACGGAAACCTGTTCGCCGCTGCTTGAGTTATTGATGCCGATGGTGATTTCCTCCGAGCTGGTGCCGCTGCTTTTTAGGTTGAGCACGATCTCGGGGCTGCTGGGGCTGGTGGTAGGGGCTGGCGCCGCAGGGCTGGCACTGCTGCTGTCGCTCAGGTTTATCACGATCTCGGGTGTCGAGGCGCTGGCCCCGGCGGTCGGGCTTGTACCACCGCTGTTGCTGCTCAGATTCAGGACGATTTCCGGACCTGCGCTGCCTGCGCCAGTTGCTGCGGCGCCAGCCGCGGAGCTGGATACCGGCTGGGCAGTCGGCCCCTTCGGTGAATTACCCCGAAAGGTCTCCTGAAGTGTGCTAAAGGCCTGCTGCGCGCCAGCCAAATCTCCCGATTGCAATGCTTGCCCAATCGCAGTGAAATCCTGCTCGCGTTGGGACAATTGAAACGGATTCCCATTCGCGAATGGGCCTTCCTGCCCAAGCGCGGTAATGCTGTTATAGGCAACCTGAGCATTGGCCAAGTTACCGGAGCTGAGTGCCTGTCCCAGCTGTTGCAGATCGCTATTCCTGGTATGGAAATACGACTGCAATTGCTGGTTTAACGAAACGCTGGAAACCGCTGATGTTGACATGAAGATCTCCTCAGAATTTGTCTGATATGGCACGGACTGCGATGGGAATCCTGCCATTCAAGGCCTATATCGGCCTGGAGGCTCTAAACTTCAATCATGCTGCGGTTTTCTTGAACTGGCGCCACGAAAGAGGTGCGGCGTTATCTTAATCCGAGGTTTTGTAATCGCAGGCGGAACGGCAAGGCTCGCAGTACATCAGCCCGTCCTGGCAAATACGGACGTCGAGCGTTGTCTGGCAAAGACAGCAGAATTTGTCGCATTCGCAACTGTCTTCCGGCATCTCGCATTGTGCGCAACGGTATTTGAGGCGGCTGCTTGCGGTGGACATAGCAGCAATGTAGCTCCTGAGCGGCTTATAGGAAACGTACCGTTAGTAACCCAAAGTCCATTTATAATTCTTGATTCAACGACCAGGTTTAACTAGCGCACTGAGCGCTCAGCTTCAGCACTCTATTTCTCACCATTAAGGACACACTTTGCTCGATTTTCTAGGCGACCTTCGACGAACTCAGATGTGCGGTACTCTGCGCCCCTCCGACGCCGGTAAAAAAGCCGTCCTCATGGGATGGGTCAACCGTCGCCGCGACCACGGCAACCTGCTCTTCGTCGATCTGCGCGATCGCACCGGCGTAGCGCAAATCGTCTTCAACGCCGAACGCGATCGCGCCATCCACGAAAAAGCTGGTTCCCTGCGTAATGAATACGTCATCGCGGTCACCGGCACAGTCAAGCTCCGCGACGCCAACACCATCAACAAAAACATGCCCACCGGCGAAGTCGAGTTAGTCGCCGAAGAGTTGCGCATACTCAACGAATCGAAGCTTCCGCCATTCCTGCCCTCGGACACCGCTCTGACCAATGAAGAGACGCGCCTGAAATATCGCTACATCGATCTTCGCCGCGATGTGATGCAGTTCAATATCGAGACCCGTCACAAAGTCGCCAAAGCCATTCGCGATTACCTCTCTGACCAGGGATTCTTCGAGATCGAAACGCCATTCATGACGCGCTCCACCCCCGAAGGCGCACGCGATTACCTCGTTCCCAGCCGCGTGCAGCCCGGCACCTTCTACGCCCTGCCGCAATCGCCGCAGATGTTCAAACAGATCTTGATGATCTCCGGCTTCGACAAATATTTTCAGATCGTGCGCTGCTTCCGCGACGAGGATCTGCGCGCCGACCGCCAGCCCGAGTTCACCCAGATCGACCTCGAAATGTCCTATCCGCAGCCCGAACGCGTCTGGGAGATCGTGGAAGGATTTCTCACCGCGGCCTTCCGCGCCGCCGGATCGGAAATCAAAACTCCATTCCCGCGGATGGATTACGACGAAGCCATCCGCCTCTATGGCATCGACAAACCTGATCTGCGGCTGCCCGCATTCACCGACGTGCGCGAATGTTTCACTCCGGAAAATTTGCAGGAGCTCGCCATCAATCCGAATCTCCCGCTGATCGCGATTCGCACGCCCAAGGTCGGCGAACTCTCACGCAAAGAGCGCGACGACATCAAGCCCATTTTCCACTCCAAAGGTGGAGCAAAACTTTTCGAAGACTTCAAACGCATCGCCAATAAATTCCCCGAAGCCGCGGCCGGGATCGCAAAAAAGATCGGGATGTCAGAGAACGACCTGATCGTGCTGGTTGCTGGCTCCGCGCAGTCCGGACCACAAACCGCGATGCCCGCGTATCGCAAGGTCACGCCGCAAGAGTTGGCCATCTACGCATCGGCGGGATTGCTGCGGCTCGCGTTAGCGCAGAAATACGCCGACCGCCACGGCATCTTCAAAAAAACCGGTGACCCCGCCAAGGACTTCCGATTCCTTTGGGTCACAAATTTCCCCATGTTCGAGTGGGACGAGAGCGAAAAGCAGTGGATGGCCGCGCATCATCCTTTCACTTCTCCGCATGAAGCTGACATGAAACTGCTCGAGTCCGGAGTCGAATCTGTAAAAGATCCGCAATCGCCGCTGAGCGCCGTCCGCGCCTTGGCGTATGACATTGTCCTCAACGGAACGGAATTAGGCTCGGGATCAATCCGAATTCACCGGCAGGATATTCAAAGCAAAATCTTCCGCGCCCTCGGCATGACCGAAGAAGAAGCCCGCGCCCGCTTCGGATTTTTCCTCGAAGCTCTCGAGTACGGCACGCCTCCGCATGGCGGCATCGCCCTCGGCCTCGACCGCATCGTCATGATCCTCGCCGGCGCCGAAAGCCTCCGCGAAGTGATTCCCTTCCCGAAGACCGCCCGAGCCGTGGATTTAATGGTCGACGCGCCCACCCCCGTCAGCGATGCACAACTGCGCGATTTAGGAATCGCGATAAGAACCAAGAGCTAATGGCCGAGCTTTTGCGTGGCGCAGCGCTTTCAGCGCTGCAATTCAGACCAAGGTGAGATCTATCCACTGCGGCAACTCAGGGGCTGAAGTCTGGCCTGTTCAACTTAGATCAGGGGAGCATCTCTCCTTCTCCTTCTAAGTTCCCCCACCCCGCATAACCTTTTACAACTCGCCGACATTGCTCTGACACCCACACTCACTACCCTGGCTAATCTCCAACTGTAGGCTTGCGAGACCGAGCGGATTGAACATCAACCTCGAACGCGCACGTTCAGAGCCGGTCCCGAGTATTCGCGATAGCCACAAAGGAGAATCACTTGAAAACAATAGTGTCATTATTCGCGCTGCTCATTTCGCTCGCGGTTCCTTCGGCGCTGCTGGCCCAGAGCGGATATTCCCAGACCAATCTGGTGTCAAACGTTGCGAGCGTAGCCACCACCACCGATCCTCATCTCCTGAATCCCTGGGGAATCAGCGTTCTTCCGGGACAGGATTTCTGGATCGCAAACAACAACGACGGTACTTCCACGCTCTATGACGGCAGTGGCAACGAAAATCCGCTGGTGGTCACGATTCCTGGTGCCGGTAAAAATCCTAACGGCAATTGCAGTCCTGGCTGCCCTACGGGAACCGTAGCCAATAGCAACGACATCTACTTCGGCGCCGGATCGTTCATCTTTGACACCGAAGATGGCCTGATCGTCAATTGGCAATCAAGCGACAACACGCAGGCGACCGTGGCGTTTGACAACTCGGCGAGCGGCGCAGTCTATAAGGGCCTTGCGCTACTCAACAGCACTTCCCTTCTGGCGGCAAACTTCAACAGCGGCAAAGTCGATGTCTACAATCAGAACTTTCAACCCGCCTCATTGACCGGTTCGTTCATCGATCCAAAACTTCCCGCAGGCTTCGCTCCCCACGGCATCCACGTGATCAACAACCAGGTCTACGTCGCGTATGCCATGCAGGATAGCGCCAAGCACGACGCACAACCCGGCAAAGGCTTGGGACAGGTGGATATTTTCGACGCCAACGGCAATTTCGTGAGCACCTTCATCGCCTACAACGCACAGACGCCAAATCAGCTGAACGCGCCCTGGGGCATCGTGCAAGCTCCCGCCAGCTTCGGAATGTTCGCCAACGATATTCTCGTGGGGAACTTTGGCGACGGCACCATCAATGCTTTCGACACGCACGGTAACTTCGTGGGCCAGCTCACCGACTCTTCTGGCAACGTGCTGGTGAATCCCGGCTTGTGGGATATGGTTTTCGTCGGAACCAGCGGCCCCGGAACTCCAGGCACGCTTTACCTGACAGCCGGCGGCAGCAATCAACCCAACTTTCCGGCCAACGGCAGCACCACGAGTGTTTTCGCCAGCCTCGTCCCGGCGACGGCGGCGGGGAGCGCGGATTTCTCGCTGAATCTCTCTGCGCAGAGCGCCGCTGTCAATCCGGGTGGTATGGCAAACCTGATGGTCAGTGCCGCAGCCGTGGGAGGGTTCACTGGTCAGATCGCACTGACCTGCACCGCTCCTGCCGGTTTAACCTGCGCCTTCAGCCCTTCAACCATCACTCCCGGAGCTCCGGCTGCGACCTTGACCATCTCGGCAACTTCGACCCCACCGCCCACAGGTTATAACGTACCTGGCAAGATGGCCGTCCTGCTACCCGGTCTGGGACTATTCGGAACCGTTCTCACTCGCAAACGGAAGCGGTTCACTGGCAAAAGCATTCGCTGGATGAGTATGCTCGGTCTCCTGCTCGTAGTCTCTCTGTTTGCCGTTGGCTGCAGCAACAGTAAATCGACCCCGGCATCCGCCACAGCCGCCGGATCGCAAGCCACGTTAATGGTGACGGGCACATCTGGATCACTGACGCATTCCACCGCGATCAACGTTACTGTCAACTAAAACAAAAAATGGCAAGGGCGCACTCGTGCGCCCTTGTCAAAGCTTCCTCTTTCCGTATTCCCACTCTGGCACTTGAATCCAAAAAGAACACTTCCCGTCACCGCCACATTCCTCTTCCTCGTGCTAGAAAAGAATCTGGTTTCCCAACCCGCTGGCATCCGGTTGCCGCGGGATCAAAGC